>NZ_CP028475.1:1630356-1956428 GCF_003047105.1 Celeribacter baekdonensis | reverse complement strand
CGAAGATCTCGGCATGAAACTCGAAAATGTCACCATGGACATGCTCGGTTCCGCCAAGAAAATCACCATCACCAAAGATGAAACCACCATCATCGACGGCGCTGGCGAAAAAGCAGAGATCGAAGCACGCGTGGCTCAGATCCGCACCCAGATCGAAGAAACCACCTCTGACTACGATCGCGAAAAACTCCAGGAGCGCGTGGCCAAACTCGCGGGTGGTGTGGCCGTGATCCGCGTTGGCGGCATGACCGAAGTCGAAGTTAAAGAGCGCAAAGACCGTGTGGACGATGCTCTCAACGCAACCCGCGCCGCTGTCCAAGAAGGCATCGTCGTTGGCGGTGGTGTGGCTTTGGTTCAGGCTGGTAAAGTGCTCGAAGGCCTTATCGGTGAAAACGCTGATCAGAACGCTGGTATCGCCATCGTACGTCGCGCGCTCGAAGCGCCGCTGCGTCAGATCGCAGAAAACGCTGGCGTTGATGGCGCTGTCGTGGCTGGCAAAGTGCGTGAATCTTCCGACCTTACGTTCGGCTTCAACGCTCAAACCGAAGAATATGGCGACATGTTCTCCTTTGGTGTGATCGACCCGGCCAAAGTGACCCGCACCGCTCTGGAAGATGCGTCTTCTATCGCTGGTTTGCTGATCACCACCGAAGCCATGATTGCTGACAAACCGTCGAAAGATGGCGGCAATGGCGGCGGTATGCCCGACATGGGCGGCATGGGTGGCATGGGCGGCATGATGTAAGAGATTTCCACTCGGAAATCGCTTGGCATCAGCCCAATCGCTAAATCATTTAAGGGTCGCTTTCGGGCGGCCCTTTTTTGGGTTGATCGGTACGGGTTCAACAGAGCGCGCGCGATTTAGCGCGTAAAATATGCGCATCGCCATATGTCGCACCACCCCTGCTCAGAAAAACAACATATTCGCCTCAATCCTATGATTTTACAGGGCTATGTCAGTTGTCGCTTGCAAGCCCCTCGTTCGCTCGGCACAGTTTTCATGCCCCATTTAGAGAAGTAGATATGTTTTTACGCCCGCTGACCTCTGACGATGATCTGCCGCTGTCCATCTTGCTGGACGGCACTTTCGGCGGCCCGGAGATGTACCGTTTTGCTCTGGCATTGCGTCAGGAAGACGCGGTCGCGATGGAACGCGTGGCGGTCGAAGATGGGCGGATCATTGGTTATATTTGCTGCGCACGCATGATCGTGCCGCAAGATTGGTGGGCGCTGTCGATTTTGGCGGTGTCGCCCAACCGTCACAAACGCGGGATGGGCCGCGAATTGGTGACCCGTGGCATGAACCATGCCAAGCGCGAAGGGGCCAAAGCCGTGGTCGTTGTCGGGGATCCGGCCTATTTCCACCGGGTTGGGTTTTCTACGCTGGCCGCGTCGCGTTTGGAAACACCGTTTGCCTCCGAATACACGTCGCTCTATCCGATTACGCCGGGCACCGGGATGCAATCTGAGCGGTTGATTTACCCCAATGCCTACACGCGTCTCAATGAGACCCTTATCAGTTAACGCGGATGGGTTGGGCTCTGTGCGCTGCCTCAATGGTCTGAAGTTATCCTTTTGGGCTGTCCTGATGGGGCTGTGCGGCCTTGTCCTTGGTGCCAGGGCGCAGGCCTCTGATCCGTCCACCTCATCCGGGGTACGAGGGTGTGTGATTTTGCTGCATGGTTTGGCACGCACCGATGCGTCGATGGCTGTTTTAGCGCAAGCGCTTAAAAGCGAGGGCTATTATGTGATCAATCACGCTTATCCGTCGCGGCAGGCCCCAATCGACATTTTGGCTGAAACCGCTCTGTTGAGCGCGCGCGAAGACTGTCGCACCTCCTCTGGACCGAGCGTCCCCCCAAATGTCGTGACCCATTCCATGGGCGGCATCCTGTTGCGGGTGTTCGCGCAGGCCCATCCCGATCTGGAATGGGGGCGCGTTGTTATGATGGGCCCGCCCAATCATGGCTCTGAGATTGTCGATATGTTTGAAACCAACGCTGCTTTCGTCGACGCCAATGGGCCTGCCGGACTACAGTTGGGCACGAACGGGCTGCCGGACACGCTTCCTCCCCTGCCATTTGAAACCGGGGTGATCGCGGGGAGTCAGTCGCTCAATCCACTGTTGTCCGCCATCGTCGAGGGGGAGGATGATGGCAAAGTCTCGATCGAGAGCACCAAGGTGGAGGGCATGAAAGCGCATCTGACGTTGCCTGTTACACATACATTTATGATGCAAAACCCGCGCGTGATCGTGCAGGTTTTGAATTTCTTGGACACAGGGACATTTGTCGCGGATGTGAGCTTTGCAGAGGCGCTACGGCGACTGGCGGGTGAGTGAACGCCTTAACCCGCAGGCCCTTTGATCGTATTCACATGGCCCATTTTGCGACCCGGTTTTGCATCCGCTTTGCCGTAAAGATGGATCGCCACCGCGCCGTTTTTGGCAAGCTCGGGGATGCGGTTCACATCGTCGCCAATGAGGTTGAGCATCTCCACATTTGAGTGGCGTATGCCGTCGCCCAAGGGCCAACCGACCACGGCGCGGATGTGTTGTTCGAACTGATCAATCACACAGCCGTTTTGGGTCCAATGGCCCGAATTGTGCACGCGGGGCGCGATCTCATTGACCACAAGCCCTTGCGGCGTGACAAAAAGTTCAACGCCCATGACACCGACATAATCCAGCGCATTCAAAATTTTAGCGGCCAAAAGCACAGCGTCGGTGCGTTGGGCGGGGGAGAGGCGTGCGGGCACGGTGGTGGTGTGCAAAATGCCGTTTGTGTGTACGTTTTCACCGGGATCAAAACAGGAAATGTCTCCCGCCTGACCGCGCGCGGCAATCACCGACACCTCATGGGTAAAGCTGACAAAGCCTTCCAAAACCGCCGAAGCGCCTGCCATGTCAGCCAAAGCCTGAGCCGCATCGTCGGGCGACATGATCCGCGCCTGACCTTTGCCGTCATAGCCAAAGCGGCGGGTTTTGAGGATGGCAGGGGTGCCAATCTCTGCGATGGCTTCGGCCAAATCGACCGCGTCATCGACAGCGGCAAAAGGGGCAACCGTCAGGCCCAGACCTGACAAAAACGCCTTTTCCGCCAACCGGTCTTGCGACACGGCCAAGGCTTTGCGGTTCGGCCGGATCGGGACGATGGATTCGATCAGATCAAGCGCCGATGTCGGCACGTTTTCGAACTCATAGGTCACGACATCGACGGACTGGGCGAATTTTTTCAACGCCTCGACATCGTCGTAGCCTGCCTGGACATGGAAGTTGGCGACATGGGAGGCCGGGCAATCGCCGCCGGGTTCGAACACGCAGGTTTTGAACCCCAGACGGGAAGCGGCGACCGACAACATGCGGCCCAATTGACCACCGCCCAAGATACCGATGGTTGCGCCAGAGGGGAGGGGGGTCACATCAGTCATCCGTGGGCTCATCCGGGATAGAGGCAGAGAGGGTGTCGCGCCAAGTGTCCAAACGCCCGGCCAAATCCGCATCGGTGATCGCCAAAATACCAGCGGCCATCAGGCCCGCATTGGCTGCGCCCGCTTCGCCAATCGCCATGGTGGCAACCGGGAAGCCTTTGGGCATTTGCACGATGGAATAGAGGCTATCGACCCCAGACAAGGCACGGGTTTGCACCGGCACGCCGATCACGGGGATGCGGGTTTTTGACGCCATCATGCCGGGCAAATGGGCGGCACCCCCTGCGCCTGCAATGATCACTTTGAGACCGCGGCCTGCGGCCTCTTTGCCATAGCTCCAAAGCCGGTCCGGCGTGCGGTGGGCGGAGACGATCTTCGCCTCATAAGAGATGCCCAATTCGTCCAGAATTTCCGCTGCGCGTTTCATGGTCGGCCAATCGGATTGGCTGCCCATGATGATGCCGACGTCGACGCTCATATGATTGATCCCTCAGAAGATAGGTTCGCGATGTGGTTTACTCGTCCGCCTTATAACGCGCAGCCGATTTTTCGCAACGGGACGTTTGGCACAACCGCTTTAAAGCACCGCACTTTAGGCAATGATATCCGGGGTGATTTCATCTTCGATGAGGGCGATCCGGTCCTTGAGTGCCAGCTTTTGCTTTTTCATGCGCTGAAGCCGCAGGGCATCCAGGTGGCCGGTCAGCTGCATCGCTTCGATGGCGACATCGAGATCGCGATGCTCGCGTTTGAGCACTTCCAGTTTGACCCGAAGTACGTCGTTATGATCCATTCGGTTGGACACGTTCATCGCGTTGTCTCTATCTGTTTTTCAGGTGGTTTTCGCCACCGGTATTGGTGGGGCGTGATCTGTTTTAACCCTACTCCTAATTTTTCAAAACTCAAAGCACTCAGCGACGCTCTCTTGAAGCTCGCGCTGCAAGTCCCATATCTTAATCAAAGGGTCGCCGCAGTCGGGGCCTTTAGAGCAAACACAGTCGCTTCGAGAAAAGGACGTGTCATGACAAAAGTAAGTTTCGGAGCCCATCCGTTTCTGTTGGGATTTGACCAATTGGAACGCCTGGTGGAACGCACCGCAAAATCGGATGCGGGGTCTTATCCGCCCTATAATATTGAGCAATCTTCCGATCACACCTATCGGATCACGCTCGCGGTGGCGGGGTTTTCAGATGCGGACCTGTCGATCACTTTGGAGGATCGGCAATTGGTTGTGCGCGGACGCCAAGCCGAGGATGAGGAGGCGCGGGTTTTCCTGCATCGCGGCATCGCGGGCCGTCAGTTTCAGCGCGCGTTTGTGCTGGCTGATGGTGTCGAGGTCACTGGGGCCTCGACAGAAAACGGGCTCTTGCACATAGATCTCAGACGCGCCGTGGCCGAGAGCGTTGTTCAAACCATTCAAATTCGGAAGGGATAAGCCAATGAATGCGACATACCCACATTTTCCGGCATCAGAAGGCGCAGCCGAGGAAAAAATCGTCTACGTCCGTCCTGTTGCTGTCTCTGACTTGCCCGCAGAGGTGCAAAGTCAGGCTGAAGGCTTGGATCATATTTATTCGGTGAATGACGCCGATGGGACGCGGCTTGCACTTGTGGCCAATCTGTCTTTGGCCTTTGCGCTTGCTCGGGAAAATGACTTTGCGCCGGTGAATGTGCACTAAAAATCACCTTTGAGCCCGGCGCGCCCCCCAAACGGGGTAAACTCAAGGTATAGGTCCGCAAATAGTGGCCAATCAACATTTGCGCTTGGGCCGGGCTCATGCCTATCTCTAGGTCAGGCACCACCGAGCGGACACGCTCGGTCTTTCCCCAACTGACCTTAGAGTGAGCGTAATATGAAAACCTCCCAATCTTATTCCATGTTGCAAAAGCTGCTGCACTGGGCCGTCGTTTTGACCTTTGCCTTTAACTATGTTGTTTCCGATGGCATGGAACGCGCGTTCGATGCCTTTATGGAAACCGGCGTGAACACCAATCTGACAGCCAAACTCCATGTGATCGTTGGCGTGGTAACGATTGTGTTGATGATTCTGCGTATCCTTGTGCGCCTGATCCAAGGTGCGCCCGCTATGCCCGCTGCGCCGCATCCGCTGATGGAAAAGGCCGCGCAATTGGTTCATGTCGGCCTTTATGCGACACTGCTTTTGGCACCTATGGCCGGGGCTTCGGCATGGTTCCTTGGGGTTGATATTGCCGCCGAGGTTCATGTGCTGTTGATCAACCTGGCTCTCGCCCTGATCATCGCTCATGTCGCCGCCGCGCTCTACCATCAGTTCATTTTGAAAGACAATCTTATCAAACGCATGTCGCCGCATTAAAGTCGCCCACACAGATCACATAAAAAGCCCCGGTCCTTAGGATCGGGGCTTTCTTGTGATCAAGGTGTTGAGCCGTTAGTGAGCGGCGATCAAACCCATTGCTTCGAGTTTCAAAATCACCTGATGTGCACAGTTGTCGACATCGGTGCCAACGGTTTCAACGCGCAGTTCAGGTTTTTCCGGGACATCGTAAGGGTCAGAAATCCCGGTGAACTCTTTGATTTTACCTTCGCGGGCGAGTTTGTAGAGACCCTTGCGGTCGCGTTTTTCACACTCTTCGATCGAGGTCGCAACGTGGACTTCGACAAAGGCACCAAAGGCTTCAACATCTTCGCGCACGGCGCGACGGGTGGTGGCATAAGGCGCGATCGGCGCACAGATGGCGATGCCGCCGTTTTTGGTGATCTCAGAGGCCACATAGCCGATACGGCGGATGTTGAGGTCACGGTGCTCTTTCGAGAAGCCCAGCTCAGAAGACAGGTTCTTGCGCACGATGTCGCCATCGAGAAGCGTGACCGGGCGACCGCCCATTTCCATCAGTTTGACCATCAAAGCGTTGGCGATGGTGGATTTGCCGGAGCCAGAGAAGCCGGTGAAGAACACGGTGAACCCCTGCTTGGAACGCGGCGGTTTGGTGCGACGCAGTTCTTTCACAACCTCTGGGAAAGAGAACCATTCCGGGATCTCAAGACCTTCGGCCAAGCGGCGACGCAGCTCGGTGCCGGAGATGTTCAGGATGGTGATTTTATCCTTGTCTTCGATCTCGTCGATGGCTTCGTACTGTGCGCGCTCGGCGACCCAAACCATGTGTTTGAAGTCGACCATTTCGATGCCCATTTCGTCTTGATGCTCGCGGAACAGGTCCTGCGCATCATAGGGGCCATAGAAATCTTCGCCTTTGGAGTTGTTGCCGGGGCCTGCGTGGTCACGACCCACGATGAAATGGGTACAGCCATAATTGGCGCGGATCAGACCGTGCCACACGGCTTCGCGGGGGCCCGCCATGCGCATGGCCAGCGGCAAAAGCGACATTGCGGTGGTCGAGGCCGGGTATTTGTCCAGCACCGCTTCGTAGCAACGCACGCGGGTGAAGTGATCCACATCGCCCGGCTTGGTCATGCCGACAACCGGATGGATCAAAAGGTTGGCTTGGGCTTCTTTCGCGGCGCGGAAGGTCAGTTCCTGGTGTGCGCGGTGCAACGGGTTGCGGGTTTGGAACGCCACAACTTTGCGCCAGCCCATTTTGCGGAAATAGGCGCGCAATTCGTTTGGCGTGTCGCGACGGGCGCGGAAATCGTAATGTACCGGCTGTTGGATGCCGGTGATCGGGCCGCCGAGGTAGACTTTGCCAGCGGTGTTATGGAGGTAGTTCACGGCCGGATGCGCGTCATCATCGGCGCCAAAGACCTTTTCGGCCTCTTTTGCTTTGTTCGGGACCCAATTGTCGGTAACGGTCATGGTCGCAAGGATCACGCCCTCTTGGTCGCGCAGTGCGATGTCTTGGCCTGCTTCAAGTGTCTCAGCGAAGGTTTCGGAGACATCCAATGTGATCGGCATCGGCCAAAGCGTTCCGTCCGCCAGGCGCATGTTGTCAACGACGCCATCATAATCGGCCTCGGTCAGAAACCCTTTGAGCGGGTTAAATCCACCGTTCATCAGCAACTCTAGGTCGCAAATCTGGCGCGGGGTCAAATCCCAGCTGACGAGATCGCCGGCCTCAACTTTCAGCTTTTGCGCGCTCTCATAGGAGACAAAAAGCTCGGGGATCGGTGCAAGGTTTTGGGACATACAGAAGGCCTTTTTTGGCTGGACAGTTCGACAATGTACAATAACCGATCCCGGGCGGATCGGTCTCGTTCGATTAGCCTGAGGTCGGCGTAAAAATCAACATGCTGCAGGTGCAGAAAATGCAAATGAGGCCCAAAGGCCTCATTCTTTGATCAATTCCGACTAATTTTCTGACAAAAGTTGATCCGACGAGATCAATGTCCCGGTTTCACCATTTTTGTATACGCCGCATCTGGCCCCCATCCGAGATTGGCCGCCTGCAGAGGTGCGACTCGGTTTCACTTGGGGACGGTCGGGCGGGGCAAAAGACCGGGGCGCAGGGGTCGGTTACTCTTGGGCTGCAAGCCAATGTTCAGCGTCAAGTGCTGCCATACAGCCCATGCCTGCGCTTGTCACCGCTTGGCGGTATTTGTGGTCGGTTAAATCACCGGCCGCAAACACACCGGGGATTGAGGTTTCGGTCGATCCCGGTTTCACCTTTACGTAGCCGCCGTTGTGCAGTTCCAATTTCCCGTTGACCAACTCTGTTGCGGGCGCGTGTCCGATGGCGACAAACACGCCCTTGGCCGGGATTTCGGTGATCTCGCCGGTTTTGACATTGCGCGCGCGCACGCCGTTGACGCCACGCATCGGGGCTTCGTCGCCAAAAACTTCAACCAATTCATGATCCCAAAGCGGATGAATTTTTTCATTCTTCATCAAGCGATCAATCAGGATCTTTTCCGCACGCAAGCTGTCGCGGCGGTGGATGAGCGTCACTTTCGAGGCGAAATTGGTCAAAAACAGCGCTTCTTCGACTGCCGTATTGCCGCCGCCGATCACAACGATCTCCATGCCACGGTAAAAGAACCCGTCACAGGTGGCGCAGGCCGAGACGCCAAAGCCTTTGAACGCCTCCTCAGAGTCGAGCCCAAGCCATTTTGCCCGCGCGCCCGTGGCCAAAATCACTGCATCCGCTGTGTAGATCGTGCCGCTGTCGCTTTTGGCCACGAAAGGGCGCACATCGGTGTCGAGTTCGGTGATCAGGTCGGAAATGATCTCCGTGCCCATTGCTTTGGCGTGCTCTTGCATTTTGACCATCAACTCGGGGCCTTGAATTTCGCTTTCACCCGGCCAGTTTTCGACTTCGGTTGTGGTGGTCAATTGCCCGCCCGGCTCCATCCCTTGCACAAGGATCGGAGACAACATCGCGCGGGAGGCATAAACGCCGGCCGTGTAGCCCGCCGGACCGGACCCGATGATCAGAACTTTCGTGTGTTTTGTGTCCGCCATTTTGGGGCCTCTTTCTTGGGATGTGTCGTGTTGGCACCGATATAGGCATGACAGCGGCGTTGCGCAAACCCTGTTGGGTGTTCCTTTCTGCGGGGAGGGCACTCACACCGCCGCCGCGCCTGTGTGTCCGCGTGGCCTTGATGCCCGGTTCGGTGCAATGAGGTCCGTTTCGAGGGCGGATTGGACCGATTTTGGCTGAAAGCATGGGCATGTGCTGCGATATTGAGCCCCTCTTCGGCGAAATCCTCTTGAAATGATCTTGCTGAAATGAGAAAGAATGTTGCGCGCGGAGCCGCCTGCGCACATGTTTCGAAAAACATGCCCGATTTGGCCAAAAAGACCGGAGAAAAACATGCCCCCTCACAAGCTCGACGACATCGACCGCAAAATCCTTGCTGAATTGCAGGCCGACGGTCGGATGACCAACGTTGAGTTGGCCAAACGTGTGGGGATTTCCGCGCCGCCCTGCCTCCGCCGGGTGCGCACCTTAGAGGAGAGCGGCTACATCAAAGGCTATCACGCTGTCGTTGACGCACGGGCGCTGAATTTTGAAGTTCAGGTGTTTGCAATGGTCGGGCTGCAAAGTCAGGCCGAGGTCGATCTGTCGAAATTCGAAGCGAAATGCCGCGAATGGCCCTTGGTCCGCGAATGCCACATGTTGAACGGCGAGGTGGATTTCATCCTTAAATGTGTTGCGCCTGACCTGTCGACTTTCCAAAGTTTCCTCACTGGCGAGCTGTTGTCGACCGCGAATGTCGCCAGTGTCAAAACCTCATTGGTGATCCGCTGTGCCAAGGATGAGCCGGGTGTGCCCTTTGAAGTGCTCGAAGCCCGTTTGGCGCAAAACGCCTAACGCGGCCTGTCTACCTTATAGATAAAAACGGCCCGTGCCTTTTGGCCGGGCCGTTTTCGTTGATCGCCACCTGGAGGGATTGGGATCGAAAGGCGTGGCGTTTTGCGCGGATCAGGCGGTGTCTAGCATGATCAAATCGGTCGGGGACAGGCGCGGATAGGACATTGCGCCAAAGGCCCCAAGCCCGTCCAAATGCGGAAACAGCGCCATGAATTGTGCTCGCAGCTCGCTTGGCAATTGGCGCGATGCCGTGGTGCCCGGATGATAGCTCTCAAGCTCGACCCCGTTGACGCGGATCAACCGATGCTGGCTCAGGCCAATATGGTAACTGCGCACGGAGGACATCGGTGTCACTTCGATCACGGAAACGCCATCCACCAGACTGGGCACAGGGGCCAGCGCTTGGGTCGTGCCAAGATAGGATTTGAGCGCATTGGCGCGGTACAGGTAGCGTGCGCCTGCTCCCAACATCAAATCCGGTGCGGGACGGCCAAGACCAAAGGTGTCGGCGGTGATCCGGTACAGGCGCTCAGGGTTTGCGTCCTGCGCACGGGTGCCGCGGGTGTCGATCTGCATCGAGCCGATCCAGTCCACCCTCTGTACATCGCCTTCGACAGTCTCCACTTGATCGCCGGGCAACAGGTCTTCGATCGCGACGGGGCCCTTGGGGGTGGGGATCAATGCGCCACGGGCAAAGGCATTAAAGGCGGATTCAAAAACGGGTAGGGCCGGGGCCGACAGTGCCGCATCGCGAATGTCGCCGTTTGCGGCAAGCCATTGAATATCATAGCTGCGCCGCATGATGACGGGCTGATCTGCGGGGCGTTCATAGGGGCGGGTGCGGCGTACGGTCCACGCGGGTTGAACGGATCTGTCATGATGGGAGAGGCCAAAGTCGGCAACGGTGTTGGATCGGCGCATCGATGTGGATGCACCTCTTAGGGGTTGCGACATAGGTCACCTCGTCACTGTGTCGGCCCCCACCGGTACAGTGCGTCAACGATCACCCGGTTTCGCATGCATTGTCAAAAATTTTATCTAATTACAGTAAACGGCGGATCCAGTCCCATGGTCCACCGTTCTATTGTTTCTAAATTCGACTGCAATTCGGCGGAGGTTTGGCGCAGTGCGTGCCAGTCTCACGGCAAAACCGCGAATCGCTTTAGGCCGAAGCGACGAGTTTCATTGGCCGTACGCCGGTCTTTTTGGCAATGAACGCATCGCGGCGCAGGCCGCGGGCCCATGGCATTTGCACGTCAGTCTTTTTGGCTTCGGCGATCATTGATTTCATCCAGCGGCGGTTTTTCATCTCTGCTCTCACTCTATGTCATCGGGGCGCTCTGCCCGGTTTGCTGTTTTGTTGATCCCAATATGCCGTCTCGCTTCGGCAAAAATGCGGCGTTTGGAGCAGAAAAAAATGGTGCGTGGTAAGGGAAAAGATACCTATAGTACGTGGTGCGGAGATGTCGCGTTAACCATAAGTAATATAATGTTAATTCCGAAATGGTGGAAACAATGCTTGAGAGTTTTGGGGATTGTTTCTGGCAGGAATGGGGCGAGGCTAAGCCGTATTCTCGCCACAATGCGCCGGGGTCAGAGAGACCAACGGCCCAAACGCTGAACCGTCTTAAAGACGGATCGCGGCAATGAGCCGTCCGTAATCCGCCTCTTTGCGATGCACCGAGCGGCGATAGGAATAAAACCGGGACGGATCGAAATAGGTGCAATGGCGGGTCCATTCGGCGTGACCAACCCCCGCCTCACGCAGACGATAAAGGCCAAAAGCCGGAAGATCAAAGAGGTAGCGGTCGCCCGTGCCATTGGTGAAGAACCGCGCGTAGATCGGGTTCTCAGCGTAGAAATCCTCAAAGAATTCAGGACCGACCTCATAGGCGCGCTGTGAAATTGACGGGCCGACAATGGCGGTGATCGCCTCGCGTTTCGCGCCCAAGGTCTCCATTGCCTCAATCGTCGCCTCAAGCACCCCGGCCATCGCGCCCTTCCATCCGGCATGGGCCGCACCGATGACGCCATTGTCGCGATCGGCAAACAGAACCGGCTGACAATCAGCGGTCAGAATCACCAAGGCCAATCCCGGTTGATCGGTGACCAAAGCATCGGCCTTTGGGAACGCGCCAGTCTGCGGCCCGGTGACAATCGCCACATCGGCAGAGTGGATTTGATGCGCGGCGCAGAGCTGATCTGGGGTGAGATCCATAGCCTTTGCCACCCGCGCGCGGTTGATTTTTACGATGTCGGATTGATCCGTGGAGCCAAGCCCGCAGTTCAGCCCCTCAAACACCCCCGAAGAGGCCCCACCTTTGCGGGTGAAAAACCCGTGTGTTACGCCATCGAGCGCGTCGGAGGTGATGATTTCAAGGCTCATGCGTCAAATCCTGGTGGCAGTAATTTGGCTGTGGGGGCGAGGGCGAGTGCTTTGAAAAGCGTTCCCATTTCTGCGGGTGAGGTCAACCTGTCAAATGCGGCGATGTGAGATTTTAGGGCCTCACCGCTCAACTTTGTGGCAAGCGCTTCGGCGCGCGCAGAGATCCCGAGGCGTCCCAAGAGCATTCCCTGCGGGATCATCTGAGACGCTACGGCGCCTGCGTTTTGTGCCGCGTGCGCCAAGGCTTCAAACGCCACATGGGCGGTGAGATCGGCAGAGCCGGGGCGTGCGAGAGGATCGACCATCTGATGCGCCTCAAGCGCCTGAAACGTATCGCCCAGCGAGCGCCAATCGCCATAATCGACAAAGACCGCCGCGCCACCATACTGTGCGATGCGCGTGGCGATTTCGGTCACAATGGGCGCGGCGGCCGGACAGGTCTCGACGATATCACCGTCTTTGGTGTCACTCATACGGGGCGCCAGTTCGGGCATTGGGGCGGCGGCAGAGAGACCAAGGGTCAAGGTGCCGTCGGCCAATCCCACCTGCGCCTCGCGCCACCTCGCGCCATCGCGGGTGAATTGGCGGATCGGCAGGGCGTCGAAAAACTCGTTGGCGACCAACCACAAAGGCGCTTCGGGGAGGCCCATCACGCTCTCAAGCCATGTGACCTGATAGGCGGCCAGCGCCTTGGCCTGTGCCGCTTTTAGCGTTGGAGAGGCTTCGATCAAATGCACCTGCAGTGCGGCGTGTAGCCCGGGGACGGTTTTGGTCACCCGCAAAATATCGGCCATCAAGGTGCCGCGTCCGGGGCCGATTTCGGCCAAGACAAACGGCGAGGGTGCGCCTTGGTCCAACCAGTTTTGCGCCAGACACAGCCCGATCATTTCGCCAAACATCTGGCTGATTTCCGGTGCTGTGGTGAAATCGCCGCCTGCGCCCAAGGGATCGCGCGTGGTGTAGTAACCGTGTTCGGGATGCAGCAAACAGTCGCTCATAAACTCCGCCAAAGACATCGGACCCGTCTGCCGGATGCGGCGGATCAAAAGGTCGGCAAGCGGCGTCATCTGCGTCATGCCGGGCGCGGTCCACGCAGGGCTCGGACGACAAAAAACATGCCGATCAGGATCATCGGAAGGGACAGAAGTTGGCCCATTTGCATCCCGGCAAACACCGCGCCATTTGGATTGGTGGCGGTGATGAATTGGCCGTCGGCTTGGCGGAAAAATTCGACGATAAAGCGCGAGATGCCGTAGCCTGCAAAAAACACGCCCGCAACAAGGTCGGGACGTTTGAAGGCGCGAAACCCCCAAACCATCACCAACAACAGGCCGCCGAGAATCAGCCCTTCCATCCCCGCCTCATAGAGTTGCGAGGGGTGGCGGGCGCAGGGCGCGGAAATCGTGGCACAGGCCTGCGCTGCATCGCCCGGAAAAACCACCGCCCAAGGCCCATCCCATGGCTTGCCCCACAATTCGGCGTTCACGAAATTGGCGATCCGCCCCAACATCAAGCCCGGAGGTGTCGCCATCGCCAACATGTCGGCGAGCGAGCCAAGCGGTACCTTGTGTTTGCGGCCCCACAGGGCTGCGGCAATCACCACGCCAATGAAACCTCCGTGAAAGGCCATTCCGCCTTGCCAGACCATCGGGATTTCAATCGGATGAGAGAGGTAATAGCCCGGTTTGTAAAACAACACATAGCCCAGCCGCCCGCCGACGATGACGCCCAAAATCAGCCAGGTCAGCAGGTCTTCGAATGCCGTGCGGTCCATCGGCGGAGTGTCATTCGGCCAAAGTCGCGGCGTTTTGAGCGCGCGCATGATCAACAGCCAGCCGATCAGAAATCCACCGATATAGGCCAGCGCATACCAATGGAGCGCAAAGTGAATAGGTCCAAGGTCCAGCTCAAACAAGATGGGCGACAGGTCGGGGAATTGTATCACGGCGGGGATCATTTGAAACATGGCGCAACTGTCTCAAGAGCGGCGGGGAAGTCAACCTTGTGATTTGCCCTTTTGCCCCCATATAGGGAAGAGATATTCACGAATGCGTTTCGGAGACAGCTATGCAAACCCGCAACAAGATCCTCGATGACATCTCCCAATTGATGACCAACGCCATGGGCGTGGCTCAGGGAGCAAAAGAAGAGGCGGACACCGCGCTCAAAGGGTTGGTGGATCGTTGGTTGGCCGACCGCGATTTCGTCACCCGCGATGAATTTGACGCGGTGCGCGCCATGGCGCAAAAGGCCCGCGAAGAGAATGAAGAGTTGAAAAAACGGCTCGACATGATGGACCGAAAGAAAAAGGTCTGAGGGTCTCGGGTCACACCGACCGTCTTTTCCGGTATCTTGTCAGGCTTTGCGTCTGGCGATCAGGCTCCCGTTTTGGGGGCCTTTTTCTTGTCCACAGGCGGGGTTACGGCTCTGTGGAAAAAATGGGCAAGCTGTGGATGGGCGTCGATTGCTGGGGATAACATAAATATTTCGCTTTACAGGCCCGATGCTTTGCGCACACCATATCTGGTAAGGGAACGTGGTAAACCCGCCGCCCCTAGAGCAGGCACCAAGTCTTAGTGGTCGTTACGGGGATGTCGCGCAGGCCACAGGACGCAAACAGACGAGGCCGCGTATGTCGTTTATTGAGCAAAATTTTTCCAGCGAAATCCATCCGATCGACCTGTGCGAGCATTTGGCCGAGCACAATGATTGGGAATTTGATCGGGTGACCGAAGATCAGATCGCTATGGCGGTCGAGGGTCAGTGGCGCACCTATTCGCTCACGCTGGCATGGTCTGATTTTGACGAGACCCTGCGCCTGATCTGCACCTTTGAAATGGAACCGCCCGAAGACAAGCTGCCGCAGATCTATGAGGTGCTCAATCGCGCCAATGATCAGATTTGGACCGGGGCCTTCACCTATTGGCCGGAACAACATCTGATGGTTTATCGCTATGGTTTGGTGCTCTCAGGTGGGCAAATCGCCGGGCCGGAACAGGTGGATCGTTTGATCGGGTCTGCCGTCGGCGCGTCTGAGCGGTTTTACCCGGCGTTCCAATTGGCCGCTTGGTCGGATCGCACCCCTGCCGAGGCGATGGAAGTCGCCATTTGCGAGGCTTATGGTCGGGCGTAAAGTGCGCGCAGAAACGCAAAGCCTCATGCGTTGCACTCGGCATGATGACTGATAAAGTGCCCCCTGATCCCTCAGGGGGTCTTTTTTTGGCCAAAGTGAAGGATGTGACCATGGATGATTTGAAAACACGAGGGCTCGTGCTTTTGGGCTGCGGGAAAATGGGCTCGGCCATGCTCAAGGGCTGGCTCGCGGGTGGTCTGCCCCCCAGTTCGGTCACCGTGCTTGATCCGCATCCCTCCGAGTGGCTGCAATCGACCGGAGTGGCGCTCAACACCGATTTGCCCGCCAATCCGGCCATCGTTTTGGTCGCAGTCAAACCGCAAATGATGGGCGATGCCTTGCCCGCGCTGCAAAAGCTTGGCAATGGCGACACAGTGTTCCTGACGGTGGCCGCCGGGATTTCCATTGCCACCTACGAGTCTATGCTGGGTACAGACACACCGATCATTCGCGCTATGCCAAACACTCCCGCCGCCATCGGGCGCGGCATCACCGGGATCGTCGGCAATGCAAAGGTCTCGGGGGCGGCGCTTGATATGGCGGACGGCTTGCTCAAAGCTGTGGGGCAGGTGGTGCGGCTCGACACCGAGGCGCAAATCCGGCCTTTGACGGCGATTTCTGGCTGTGGTCCGGCCTATGTGTTCCACCTCATCGAAGCCATGGCTTTGGCGGGCGAAAAGGCGGGGCTTTCCGCAGATGTCGCGATGCAATTGGCCAAAGCGACCGTGGGTGGTGCTGGGCAATTGGCCGAAGACTCGGACGAAGACCCGGCACAATTGCGCATCAACGTGACCTCTCCGGGCGGCGTCACCGCCGAGGCGCTGCGGGTTTTGATGGATGAGACGGACGGGTTCGTGCCCCTGATGGAGCGCGCGGTTGCCGCCGCGATCACACGCGATGAGGAACTGGCCTGATGAGCGACCCCATCAGTTTTGACGATTTTCTCGCCGTTGATATCCGTGTTGGCACCGTCCTGCGCGCTGAACCGTTTCCAGAGGCGCGCAAGCCCGCGATCAAACTCTGGATCGACTTCGGCCCGGAGATTGGCGAGAAAAAAACATCGGCCCAGATCACCGTGCATTACACGCCCGAAACCCTGATCGGCCAACAGGTCATGGCGGTGGTGAATTTTCCACCCCGCCAAATCGGCCCCTTCATGTCGGAAGTCTTGGTCTTGGGCTTTCCCGATGAAAACGGCGCGGTCGTTTTGGCCCAGCCCAGCCTGTCGGTGCCCAACGGCGGGCGGATGCATTGATCTTTATTGCGATCTTTACCGTGGCCTAAACACTCAGATCGGGCTTAAAGCGTTCCGCCATAAACCTGTTTCACGGGTTTATGGCGGAACGCCCGCACCATGGATATGTCTGGCAGCGTCACGCCTTTCTCCTGTCTCAGGTTAAAGGCGTGACGCTTTAATCGGCCCGGTCGCCCATGGCCTCGCGCCAATGACGACGACACAGCGACACGTAACGCTCGTTGCCGCCAATCTCGACCTGCGCCCCTTCGGTCAACACCATGCCACTCTCCGACATACGCACCACCATCGTCGCTTTTTTCCCGCAATGGCAAATCGTGCGCACTTCGCGCATTTCATCGGCCAAGGCCAAAAGCGCAGCCGAGCCGGGGAACAGATTGCCCTGAAAATCAACGCGCAACCCATAGGCCATCACTGGCACGTTCAAATCATCGACCACGCGGGCCAATTGCCAGACCTGATCTTTGGTCAAAAACTGGGCTTCGTCGATAAAGATACAGGCCACGGAGCCGTGCGCCAGGCGATCATTGATCTTGGCAAACAGATCATCGCCCTCATCAAATGTATCCGCCTCTTCGCCAATGCCGATCCGGCTGGCGATGTGACCCTCTCCGGCGCGATGATCAAACCGCGCCGTGATCAAATAGGTCTCCATACCGCGTTCGCGATAATTATAAGACGCTTGAAGCAACAGGGTCGATTTGCCCGCATTCATCGTCGAGTATTGAAAGTAGAGTTTTGCCATGGCCGGGGTGTGCCAGAAATCTTGTGCTGGGATCAAGGTGCCGCATGGGGGAGAGCTAAAAAATCTACCTGTCTTTACGGTCAGGGCATGTGGACAGGCCAACTGAGAACACGAACGGGTGGAAGCCAGAACAAGAGGAGACACATCAATGGTAAGAACCGGCGGTTGCCCGGAAGGGCAGGGGATGAGGGTGCCGAGATCTGACAGTGTTGATGCGACGTCCTTTCCGAACTGGCTTCCACCCGACCCGATGTTTTAAGGCACCGGATACTGATGAATTCCCTGCAACGGCAGGTAGACACTTGTATGTCATGTGATATTTAGGAAATTAATGGGAAATGGTGGGGTAAATTCCCCATCGGGGAACGCCCCATAGAAGGGGGCGTGGTTCGTGTTAGGACGGGGTATATGGACGCAGCTGGAAATTATCTGAAAAAGCACACAGAGGCTTTGGTCAAAGACGTGGGGTTAGAGGCCGCATGTGCTTTAACTGGAAAATCCAAGGCCACTTTAGGCCGATATTATTCCACCTCGGACGAACATGCGGACCGCTTTATGCCCGTGGATGCTGTGGCCCAACTTGAAGCGGCGGCCAGCTACCCACATGTCACGTCCGCCTTGGCAGAACTGAAAGGTGTGGCGCTTTCCTATGATGCGGCGCGTAACGAAGGCGCGCGTGCGGGCAGCGGGGGCGTCAACACCGATGTCGTGGCTCTGTCACAGCGTTTTGCCATGCTGATGGCCGAATATTCCGGGGCCATCGAGGATGGGGTCATCACCATCAATGAGGCCAAGCGGCTGTTGCGTGAGACGCTTGAACTGCAACATGTGTTGATTTCGATGAAGCTGCATTTGGAACATGAAGCGATCTAAGAGATCAGACCTCTGATCCAAACGCAAAAGAAGCGGCCAGAGCCGCTTCTTTTTTCATTTCTATCAGGTGCTTATACTGATTTACGCTTCGGCGCTGCGACCGCGATTGCGCTGAGGGCGTCCGCCATTGGCCGCTTTCGGCGCGCCGCCGGGCTTGCCAAAACCGCCGCCACCGCGACGCTGACCACCCCCATTGCCGCCGCCAAAGCCGCCACCGCCACCGGGTCCACCACGACGACGACCGCCGCCTTGTTTCGGCTTTGCCGGGGCTTTCATATCGGGATGGGCCCAAGAGGCCGCCGTCGCGATCGGGATCGACAGTTTCATCACTTTTTCAATCGCGCGGAAATCGCCAAGCTCGTCGGGCGCACAGAACGCAACCGCTTTGCCTTCACGACCGGCACGTGCGGTCCGACCGATGCGGTGCACGAAATTCTCCGGCACGTTCGGCAGTTCAAAGTTGTAAACGTGGCGCACCTCGGGGATGTCGATGCCACGCGCGGCCACATCGGTCGCGACCAACACTTGGATCTTGCCGGTGCGCGCCTCTTTCAAGGTGCGCTCGCGCTGACCTTGGGATTTGTTGCCGTGGATCGACCCGGCGTTAAAGCCCGCCGCGGTCAATTGTTTGCTCATCCGCTCCGCGCCATGTTTGGTGCGCGAAAACACCAACGCCAGCTCGTCTTTGTGATCGCCCAACATCTTTTTCAAGAGATCGAGTTTCTCCGGCTGTGGGATAAAGTGCACCTCTTGGGCGATTTTATCGGCAACCTTGCCCGCAGGCGAGACTTCGATGCGGATCGGTGAAGTGAGGTAGCTTTGGGCAATCTCGTTCATCTGTTTCGACATCGTGGCCGAAAACAGCATGGTCTGACGTTCTTTGGCCAACATCGGCACCAGTTTGCGCAGCGCATGGATAAAGCCCATGTCGAGCATCTGGTCGGCTTCGTCGAGCACCAAGAAATTGGTCTCATTCAGGCGTACAGCTTTGCGGTCGATCAGGTCCATCAGACGACCGGGGGTCGCGATCAGGATGTCCGTGCCGCGTTGCAAACGGTTGATTTGAGTGTTGATCGAGACGCCACCAACCACACGGTTGAGCTTGAGGTGGGTGCCCTTCATGAAGGGGAACAGGCTGTCGGCGATTTGGTTCACCAACTCACGGGTCGGCGCCAACACAAGCGCGCGCACGGTGCGATCTGCCGGTTTGTCGCCGGAACTCAGCGCCATGTCCAAAAGCGGCAGGCCAAAGGCCAATGTTTTGCCGGTGCCGGTTTGTGCCAGACCCATCACGTCGCGGCCATTCATCACTTCGGGGATGGCGCGGGATTGGATCGGTGTGGCCTCAGACAGGCCCATTTCGGTCAACGTCGTCAGAAGGCGCGGCTTGAGGCCGAGCATGGAAAAATCAGTCATGTATATCCTTTGGGTGGGCGGTAACCCACACGCGAAACGCGCCCCGAATGGGACGCCTTGATGGTCGCGGAAAAGGTCTCCGGTGAGGGCCACATGCCCGCCCCGTCTTTCCGCCGGACCCCTGCGTGATTTGGGAACCTTATGGGCGTGTTCCGCCCGTCATCGACCACCTGAGGCGTTTCACATGAACGCGGCTGCTCACGCGGCAGCATTGGGTGTCGATGGGCGACAGATGCGGCAGAATGGGGGATAAGTCAAGGTTTATCGCTGCACTGCAAAAGCGACACAAAAAACGCCCCGCAGAGAGCAGGGCGTTTTGAGACGTAGTCACGCGTTTGAGGCGCTTACATATCCTGCAAGCTACAGACCTCAATCTCCCCTTCGGTGCGCGATTTGATCGCCATGGCAGCGGCGTGGGATGCGGCGGCTGTGGTGAAGTAGGGGATTTTATCATAGAGGGCGACTTTGCGAATTTCGCGTGAATCGTCAACGGCTTGGCTGCCCTCGGTCGTGTTGAGCACCAAAGCGATGTCACCGTTTTTCATCATGTCGACGATGTTCGGCCGGCCCTCATAGACCTTGTTTACCACGGTGGAGGCCACGCCGTTTTCTTTCAAAAACTTCGCGGTGCCGCGTGTGGCGATGATCTCAAAGCCAAGTTCGACCAAGGTCTGTGCGGTTTCCACCATCTTCGGCTTCTTGTCGTAATTTTTCACCGACATGAACACTTTGCCTTCAGACGGGAGGTCAGTGCCCGCGCCCATTTGCGCCTTGAGGAAGGCGCGCGCGAAGGTCGCGTCAGTGCCCATGACTTCGCCGGTGGAGCGCATTTCTGGCCCCAAGATTGTGTCGACGCCGGGGAAACGGGCGAAAGGCAACACGGCTTCTTTCACCGCAAAGCGCCCGGTTTTGCTCGGATCGACCAGAGTGAAGTCACTCAGTTTCTCCCCCGCCATCAGTCGTGCGGCGATCGAGGCGATCGGGCTGTTCACGGCTTTGGCAACAAACGGCACGGTGCGCGAGGCGCGCGGGTTGACCTCGATGAGGAAGATCTCGTCGTCTTTGACTGCGAACTGAATGTTCATCAGGCCGACCACGTTGAGCGCCAGCGCCAGAGCTTTGGTCTGGACCTTCAGCTCTTCGATGATCTCGGGTTTGAGAGAGTAGGGCGGCAGCGAACAGGCGGAGTCACCGGAGTGAACGCCGGCCTCCTCAATATGCTGCATGATGCCCGCAACATGCACTTCGGTGCCGTCGCACAGCGCGTCGACGTCAATCTCGGTCGCACCAGACAGGTAGTGATCCAACAACACCGGGCTGTCGCCCGACACCACCACGGCGGTGGAGATGTAGCGGTTCAACTGATCCATATCGCGCACGATTTCCATCGCGCGACCGCCCAAAACGTAAGACGGACGAATGACCAGTGGGAAACCAATATCCTCTGCAATCGCAAGGGCTTGGGCGTCTGTGGACGCGATCCCGTTGTGCGGTTGTTTGAGGCCCAGACGGGTGACGAGGTCTTGGAACCGCTCACGGTCCTCGGCCAGATCAATCGCGTCCGGCGTGGTGCCGAGGATCGGGATGCCCTCGGCCTCCAGTGCGTTGGCGAGCTTCAAAGGCGTCTGGCCGCCGAACTGAACGATCACACCATGCAACGTGCCGTTGTCTTGCTCGACGCGCAGGATTTCCATCACATGTTCAAAGGTCAGCGGTTCAAAATACAACCGATCCGAGGTGTCGTAATCGGTCGACACGGTCTCGGGGTTGCAGTTGATCATGATCGTCTCATAGCCCTGTTCAGTCAGCGAATAACAGGCGTGACAGCAGCAGTAATCGAACTCAATGCCCTGGCCGATACGGTTCGGACCGCCGCCAAGAATGACCACTTTTTTGCGATCAGAGGGCCGGGCTTCGCATTCCACTTCGCCCATCATTGGGGATTCGTAGGTCGAATACATATAGGGCGTTTGGGCCTCGAATTCGGCGGCACAGGTGTCGATGCGTTTGAACACCGCGTTGACGCCGAGATTGCGGCGAGCGCGGCGGACATTGGCCTCGTCACGTCCGGTCAATGTCGCCAAACGCGCGTCGGTAAAGCCCAACATTTTGAGTTTGCGCAGACCCGCTTCGGTCACGGGAAGACCCTCTTTACGCACACCGGCTTCGGCCTCAAGGATCTCGCGGATGCGGGCTAAGAACCAAGGATCAAAGCTGTTGATCTCCTGGATTTCCTCATCGGTAAAGCCAAACCGCATGGCTTGGGCAATCACGCGCAGGCGGTCCGGCGTGGCGCGGGCCAATTCGCGGGTGATGGTTTTGTCGATCATCTGTTGGGCTGCGGCATCCACGCCCAAGAAAATCCGTGACAGTGTGTCGGCTTCGCCGTCCGCCTCGATGATTTGTGCAGGTGTCGGCATGTCCGGCAGTTCGATTTCGTCAAAGCCAGTGAGACCCGTTTCCATCGAGGCCAGCGCCTTTTGCATCGATTCGTGGAAAGTCCGGCCAATCGCCATCACCTCGCCGACGGATTTCATCGCGGTGGTGAGTTCGGGTTTGGCGCCTGGGAATTTTTCAAAGGCAAAGCGCGGGATTTTGGTGACGACATAGTCGATGGTCGGCTCAAAGGAGGCGGGCGTGACCTTGGTGATGTCGTTGTCCAATTCGTCGAGCGTATAGCCGACGGCCAGTTTTGCGGCGATTTTGGCGATCGGGAAACCGGTTGCTTTCGAGGCCAGCGCCGAGGAGCGCGACACGCGCGGGTTCATTTCGATCACGACCATGCGGCCATCGACCGGGTTGATCGCCCATTGCACGTTCGACCCACCGGTTTCGACGCCGATTTCGCGCAGCACATTGATCGAATGGGTGCGCATCAGTTGGTATTCTTTGTCGGTCAGCGTCAGCGCCGGGGCGACAGTGACGGAATCGCCTGTGTGCACGCCCATCGGGTCAACGTTTTCAATCGAACAGACGATGATGGCGTTGTCGGCGGTGTCGCGCACCACCTCCATCTCATATTCTTTCCAGCCCAACAGCGACTCATCGACGAGGATTTGCGCCATCGGGGAGGCCTCAAGACCAGACCGGCAGATCAACTCGTAATCGTCGCGGTTGTAGGCCACGCCGCCGCCGGTGCCGCCCAAGGTAAAGGCGGGGCGGATGATCGCCGGAAGGCCGATGTCTTCGAGCGCGTCCATGGCCTCGGCCAGACCGGCCGCGATGTCGTATTTGCCGTTGTCTTTTTTCGGTGCGGCAATGATCGTGGCTTTCGGGTTCTCGATGCCAAGGCGATCCATCGCTTCGCGGAACAGTTTGCGATCCTCAGCCATTTCAATGGCTTCGCGTTTCGCACCGATCAATTCGACGTTGAATTTGTCCAACACGCCCAGATCCGCCAAGGCGAGTGCGGTGTTCAAACCGGTTTGACCGCCCATCGTGGGCAAAAGCGCATCTGGGCGCTCTTTTTCGATGATCTTGGCGACCACTTCGGGGGTGATCGGTTCGATATAGGTCGCGTCCGCCATATCTGGATCGGTCATGATGGTCGCCGGGTTGGAGTTCACCAGAATGACCCGGTAGCCCTCTTCTTTGAGCGCTTTACACGCCTGAGCCCCGGAATAATCAAATTCACAGGCCTGCCCGATGATGATCGGCCCCGCACCAATGATCATGATGGAGGAAATGTCGGTTCTCTTCGGCATGGCGGACCCCGGATGTTTGAGCAGCTTTTGCGTACCCTCTAACAGGGTGCGCGCAAATTGTCGTGGGTTATAGCTATGGAGTCCGTGGGTGCAAGGGGGCGTTTCAAAAAACTGCCTCCTTGCGTTGCATATTCACAGGGGGCGCTGGCGCAGATGGGGAGGAACATGTGAATGCGTTGGAATCAGTATTTGCGATAGGCCGAATATCCAAAAGAGCCGACCAAAACGGTCATGAGGATTGTCCCGAAGGGTTGGAAGGGGACGAGGGGCCAATGAAACCGACCTTGGAGCCAATACGCGAGATCTGGGGCGAAATTCGACGTCAAAGCAATGATTGCCACGATCCATGGCACCCCGCGCGTGAGGCCGATCCGAAAGACGAAGAATGGGGCAAAGGCGGCGACAACAATGAAATGGTAGCTCCAGCTCAGAGGGTTCACCAGCGCAAAAAGACCCATGATAAAGGCCCAAACCCATCCGCTGTCTGCGCCGCTGCGGTGTGCTCTACGGATCATGAGAGCGCCGACAATCAGCGTTCCGATCAACATCAATGTTGAAATCATTTGCCAAAGCCATGGTTTTGGCATGTAGAAAAAGCCGAGGCCGTCCTCAGGGACAAGATCGTACATATATCCCCAGTCCGGGAAGGGGCGTTTGACCAGCGTGTCTTCAAAAAAGATTTGTCCAACCAGAGGGTCAAAGGACCAGGAGACGGGTGTCACAAGGACTGTGTTGGAAATCGTTGAGACGGCATTTAGGAAAATCGCGTGCAGTGGCCAGCCGGTGAGGGCAAGGGATGTGAGGCCCAAAGCCAGTCCTGTGGCCACAAAGGCCAATGTTGCCTTGCGGTATCCGGCGGCCCAAAAGAGAATGATGAAGATCGCGGGGTAAAGTTTGATCCCGGCCGCGAGGGCGAGGGCGGTCCCCCCGATGATCTCATGTCCGTTCCGGGCTCTTTCAATGCTGAGAAGGATGAGAAAGGACACCAAAATCTGAAACTGGTTTTGCATTAAGGCAATTTGGCCTATGGCACTGAAAGAAAAGAAGATCATCCCGATGATCAGGGTGGGAATAACGGGAAAGCGCCGCTCGCAGACCCGTCCGGCCAGTAGGATGCAAAAAGACAAAAGCACCGGATTTATGAGGGCAGCAATTGTGCGAAGCGTCTCATAGTTGGTGACTTTGGTCAGCTCTCCGAACAGGACCGCCCAAATCGGGGGGTAAATGAAGGGAAAGACCTCTTCGGTTTCGGTGCCGACTGTCAGGGCTTCGTACCAAGCGCGCGGTGCAATCAGATCGAACAGACCATGCTCAAGCGGCGGGTAGATGTTTTGCGTTTCTCCCGCGACCCAAGCCTTGCCTGCGAGCCATGAGGCGAGAAAATCCGGCGATGCGACGGCCGCATAGATGTTCATGCTCAAAACCGTGAAGCCGAAAATGAGAAAGAAGGCTGAGAGAGTGTCGGAGCGCCGCCTCTTCTTTTCAAAAGAATTAATCTGCACGCCATCACCCTCTAAAACTCGATATTTATAAATGTTTTTAGATGTTTTAACCACAATCGAAGTTCACGCAAGACCAGACAGGCGGCGCAAGGCTTGACTTTCTAGCCCCAGACGAGTGTATCAGCCCAAGCACCTAATGACACCAATGCCCAGTTATTCGAGGGATCAAACCATGCACGCCTATCGCAGCCATACCTGCGCCGATCTGAACACATCCAATGTGGGCGATACCGTCCGCCTGTCTGGCTGGGTGCACCGCATCCGCGACCATGGCGGTATCCTCTTTGTCGATCTGCGCGATCATTATGGTGTCACACAGGTGCTTTGCGACCCGGACAGCCCGGCGTTTTCCGCCATGGAAAAGGTCCGCGCCGAATGGTGTATCCGCATTGATGGCACCGTGAAGGCACGCGATGAAAGCCTTGTGAACACCAAACTCCCCACCGGCGAGATTGAAGTGTTTGTGCGTGATATTGAGGTGCTCGGCGCCTCGGCTGAATTGCCGCTCATGGTCTTTGGCGATCAGGAATACCCGGAAGAAACCCGCCTGAAATACCGCTATCTCGATCTGCGCCGTGAGGCGATGCAGCAAAACATGATCCTGCGGTCCAACGTGGTTGCCGATCTGCGTCAGCGTATGTGGGGCAACGGGTTCAACGAATTCCAAACGCCGATCATCACCGCGTCCTCCCCTGAAGGCGCGCGGGACTTTTTGGTGCCGTCGCGGTTGCATCCGGGCAAATTCTACGCCCTGCCGCAAGCCCCGCAACAGTTCAAACAGTTGCTCATGGTCTCTGGTTTTGACAAATATTTCCAAATCGCGCCGTGTTTCCGCGACGAAGATCCGCGCGCCGATCGCTCGCCGACTGATTTCTATCAGCTCGATATGGAAATGTCTTTTGTCAGCCAACAGGATATTTTTGATGTCATGGAGCCGGTGATCGCCGGGATGTTCGACAAATTCGGCAAAGGCCGTTTGTCCAACCGCGATTGGCCGCAGATTTCTTACAAAGACTCCGCGCTTTGGTACGGCACCGACAAGCCCGACCTGCGTAACCCGATCAAGATGCAGGATGTGTCCGAGCATTTCCGCGGCTCTGGCTTTGCCATTTTTGCCTCGCTTTTGGAGCAAGAGGGCAATGAAGTCCGCGCCATTCCGGCCCCGAAAGGCGGCTCGCGCAAATTCTGCGACCGGATGAACAAATTCGCCCAACAAGAGGGTCTGCCGGGGATGGGGTACATCTTTTGGCGTGATCAGGGCGAAGGCATGGAGGCCGCCGGTCCGCTGGCCAAAAACATCGGCCCGGAACGCACCGAAGCGATCCGTCAACAGCTTGGTCTTGAGGTTGGTGATGCGGCGTTTTTCTTGGGCGGCAAACCGAAGTCTTTCCAACGTGTCGCAGGCAAAGCCCGCACCGTGATTTGGGAAGAGACGCCGAAAGCCCCCGAGGACGAAAACTGGCGCGATGCATTCAAATTCGCTTGGATCGTGGATTTCCCGATTTACGAACAGGACGAGGAAAGCGGTAAGATCGACTTTGAACACAACCCGTTCTCCATGCCGCAAGGTGGGATGGACGCGCTTGAGGGCGATCCTCTTAAGGTGCTCGGCTGGCAGTATGACTTGGCCTGTAACGGCTACGAATTGGTGTCCGGCGCGATCCGCAACCACAAGCCTGAGATCATGTTCAAGGCGTTCGAACTGGCCGGTTACGGTAAGGATGAGGTCGAAAAACGCTTTGGCGGTATGGTCAACGCCTTCCAATACGGCGCTCCGCCGCACGGCGGTTGTGCCCTTGGGATTGACCGCGCCGTGATGATTCTGGCCGACGAGGACAACATCCGCGAAGTCATCCTCTTCCCGATGAACCAGCGGGCCGAAGACCTGATGATGGGCGCTCCGAACGAGCCGACCAATGAGCAGCTGCGCGAATTGAACATCCGGGTCATTCCGCAGGAGTAAGACGCGCCCGGCAAACAGTCCAGTGGACTGTTTTCAGCGCCCAAGGCCCGCCGCGCTCGGGTCTGATGACTGTAGACTTTCAATACACAAAAGGCGCGAGGGCATCCTTCGCGCCTTTTTTATTTCGGGTGAGACCAGACAGCCGCGCGGGATGGGCACCGCCGTCACATCATGCGGATGGATGGGTCAGACCACTTTGCGCGGCTCGATCCGGGCCTGAACCAGACCGGCAATCCGTGCCAAATCAGAGCCATAGGGCAACCCCTGTTCGCGGTGGTCAGCTAAAGTATGCGCCGCCGTTTCCATTTCCGCATCCCCCGCCGTGCGCGCGACGCCCGACAGGAATTGCGCAATATAATCAAGCATGTCCTCGCCGCCATCGGTGGTCAGAAGATCGGCAATATGGACAAAATCATCCTGCAACGCGATCAGATCCGGCCAAATTTCTTCGTCGGTGATGGCATGCAGACCGGAGGGGCGTGCAGCCGTCGGCAAGCAAGAGAGAATTTTTTCTTGGAACGCGCCGAGCGAAGAAATCGGTTTTTCGATAAACCCATTGGCCCCGGCCGCAAAGGCCAGTGCCTGCGCGCCACTGTCGCCCGACATGCCCAGCACAACGTCAACACCGGGGCGGGCATGGCTAAGATCGTCAATCAATTCGGCACCTGACCCATCGGGCAGGCCAAGGTCGACAATCACCACATTCGGGCGATAGACCCGCAAATGTTTACGTGCGGACTGAAGGCTGTCGGCGCGGCGAATGCGCGCGCCCGAGCGCAAACACAATAGCCGCATTGCCTCAGAGGCAAATCGGCTGTCCTCCACGACAAGAACAGTCAGGCCCAAAAGAGGGCGTTCGGGGGTTGGGCTTTGGGGCGCCAACAGGCTTTCAAGATCATCATTCATTGCTCACAGCTCCATCCAGTGCGACTCAGAGTTAAACGCAGAACTGGTGAATGAGCGGTTAACCGGGAGACATGTTGGACAATGGTTGCGCAAAACGTTGCGGCTTTGCCCTTGCGAGACGTCCGCCCTCGGGTGATAAGCTCAGGCCAAAGAGCTGTCTTTTGGAGGAAACATCATGATCGGACGTCTCAATCACGTGGCCATCGCTGTGCCTGATTTGGAAGCTGCTGCAGCGCAATATGCCAACACGCTGGGTGCCAAGGTCAATCCGCCGCAAGATGAGCCGGATCACGGCGTGACCGTGGTGTTTATCGAACTGCCCAACACCAAGATCGAACTTCTGTATCCGCTTGGCGAAAACTCTCCGATCAACGGGTTTTTGGAAAAGAACCCGGCGGGGGGCATTCATCACATTTGCTATGAGGTCGATGACATTTTGGTCGCGCGCGATAAGTTGAAAGAAGCAGGCGCACGGGTTTTGGGCACGGGCGAGCCGAAAATCGGCGCGCATGGAAAGCCGGTGCTGTTTTTGCACCCGAAAGATTTCAACGGCTGTTTGGTCGAGTTGGAACAAGTCTAAGTCGGTTGAACCGAAAAGGAGCGCGTCATGGCGATCACTTCTGCAATCGTGCTTTATGCCGTGACATGGTTCATGACCATGTTCATCGCTTTGCCCATCGGGTTGAAAACCCAAGGCGATATGGGTGAAAAAGTGGCCGGAACCCATGACGGTGCCCCGGCCAATTACAATCCCAAACGCAAAGCGATCTGGGTGACGGTGTTTGCCACAGCGATCTGGATCGTCCTTGTCGGGTTGATCAGCTACAGCGGCATCACCTGGCACGATATGGACTGGACGGCAAATCTGCCGTCCGTGGCCGACAGCTAAGCCTAACGGATCTGTTTGCCCTCAAGCCGCATGAACATATGGGTGAATGTGGCGGCCCCCAGCACCGGGATCAACAGGTTGACCACGGGGATCGACAAAGGCACGGCCATCAAAGCGCCGGCCAGCCAAATCTCAGGCATATGGCGTTTGCGCGCCGCTTTTGCGCCCTCGCGACCAAGGCGGCGCATGGCAACCATTTGAAAATACTCCCGTCCCAACAGAAAGCCGTTCAAGGCCCAAAAGATCACAGGGGCGGCGATGTTGAGCAACAGGTACAGCACGAGGGCCACAAGGTTGGCCGCGATGATCACACCAAGAAAGCCCAGGCTGTCGATCACCAAATCAGAGATCGTTTGACGCGGCACGGGTGGCAGGCCGGGGAAATGGCGATCTTCGACGGCCTCTGACACCTCTTCCAGAAAAATCCCGGTAAAGGCCGAGGCCACCGGCACCATCAAGAACATCGACAGCAGAATCATAAAGAAGAATGAGCCGATCGAGAGCGCATTGTCGATCCAATGCACCTCACCGATGAAGGGGAGGGAAAATGTGTCCGGCACAAACACCCCGATGACCCAGACGAAGGCCAGATAGATCGCGACCAAAAGCGCCATGGTCAACCCCAATCCTTTGAGCAATACCGCCTGAAATCGTTTGTCACCCAATTGCCCTAAGGCCTTGGAAAAATCGCCAAACATTATTGGTCCACCCAGCTCACAATTTGATCCAACTCGGGACGGGGGCGTTCGGGCGGGGTGCAGGATTCTGTGCCGATATGGATGAAGCCCGCAATGCTTTCATGCGGCGCAAGGCCAAGACCGTTTTCCACAAAAGAGCGATCATGCGAAGCCCAACCGGACAGCCAATTGGCCCCCCAACCCGATGCCAAAGCTGCGTTCAAAAGCGACAGGCACACAGCGCCTGCGGAATAGAGTTGTTCGATGTGGGGGACTTTTTCACTGTCTTTTGGCGAAAACACCACGGCCACGGCCAAATCGGCATCGGCGTATTGGTGCCGGGCTTTTTCGACCTTATCGGCATCAATCCCAAGGCTTTGTCCCAAAGGCGCGATCAGCCCGGCGAGCCGCGCCATCGCCGCTTTTTCTAACACAATCAACCGCCAAGGCTCTAATTTCCCATGATCCGGCGTGCGCAAGGCGGCCGTCAGGATCGGTTTGAGCGCATATTTGTCCGGGACGGGTGCGACCAATGTTTTGGCCGGGCGGGAGCGACGGGTGAGCAAAAAATCGAGAGCGGCAGAATTGGGGTTGGGCATGTCTGGCCTTTTGGTTGCGCGTTTGATGTTTCATGTCGGAGGTTTTACAGTCAGATTCAACCGGGCACATGTAATTAAAGCGTTGCGCCATGGATATGTCTGGCAGCGTCCCGCCTTTCCCCTGTCTCAGGTTAAAGGCGGGACGCTTTAGGCCGATCAGTCGAACAGTGACAGGCGAGTAAGATGGACAAAGAGGCGTTGAAACAGGCGATTGAGGCGGCCTTTGACGGCGAGATATTGGCCGTGCGCGTCACGCCGAAAGCCTCTCGCAATGTTGTAACGGTGGAGGACGGGCAGGTCCGGGTCTATGTCACCACTGTGCCCGAGGGCGGCAAGGCGACGAAAGACGTGGTGAAACTCTTGGCCAAATCTTTGGGGATTGCCAAATCCACGCTCGAATTGGTGCGCGGTGAAACCTCGCGCGACAAGGTGTTTCGCCGGAGCTGAATTCGAGGCCTAATCTTTGACCGGCGTCAACCGATACGCCCCCTCGGGCAAATCCAAAGCCGCGCCCAAATCGTGCAGTTGCCGCATCGACAGGGTGATTTTCTGGACCTCATCTGTACGCGGGTCGAGCTGCTCGATCGTCACGCATTCGGAAAAGGCATTGATGATGACATCCTCTTGCAGGACGAATTCACCTTCGTCCATAAGGGTCACAACGGTGGCGTCGAAGTCGTGTTCAATGGTAAACATATCCCGATGCTACTCTGCCTATGGCCGAATGCAAGAGCGCACATTTGTGTGACTGGTCAGGGGGATAATATGAGCCTATTTCTAAGGCGTCTCTAAGGTATAACATCAGGAAAAGGACTGTCTTGACGTGAAACGCTTGTTCGCAACGGTGATGGCCGCGGGGCTTCTGTCCGGCTGTGTCGAGATGACGTCCATGCCCCCGGCGACCACTGCGCCTGCGCAACCTGTGTCCGCGCCGGTGTCGCGGTCCGGTTCCGTGACGGTCAGTGATTTTGCCAATGTCGTGTCCCGGGTTGAACCCGTGGCGGAACGCGAATGCCGGGCGCGGACCTCTGGGGCGAATTGCGATTTTAAAATTGTCGTTGAAACCGACCCGAAAGCGCCGTCAAACGCCTGGCAATCGCTGGACGCAAGCGGGCGTCCGGTTTTGACCTTTACCGTTGCTTTGATCGCGGATGTGCAAAACACCGATGAATTGGCCTTTGTGATGGGGCACGAGGCCTCGCATCACATCGCCGGGCATCTGGCACGCTCTGAACAGACCGCCCTCACCGGCGCGCTTTTGGGCGGCGTTTTGATTGCGGCGATTGGGGGCGATGCGACGACCATTGAAACCGCGCAAAACATCGGTGCCACGGTGGGTGCGCGGACCTATTCAAAATCCTATGAGCTTGAGGCCGATCAATTGGGCACGGTGATCGCCTATCGTGCCGGGTATAACCCGGTGCGCGGGGCCGAATATTTCACCCGCATTCCAGATCCGGGTGACAAATTCCTTGGCTCACACCCGCCGAATGCTCAGCGCATCGAAACCGTGCGCCGGACCATGGCGACGCTGTAGCTCTGTGCGGGTGGGGGCGTATGTTCGCCCCCACTTGACAGCGCTAGCGCCAAGACCCTATAGGCGGCGCAGGTATTGGGCACCTGCCGCCTGCGGACGTAAGTCACGGTGAAGCCCAACGTGAAAATGACACACACCCTCGAAGCATTTCGTAGGTGGTAATGCAGGCACCCATCTCATTCGAAATGCCTCATTTGAGGAGTGAATGATGTCGTTTGCAAACACAGCCGACAACCGATTTTTGACAGCCACACCCGGACGGCTTTTTGTCGCCAATGCGCTGCCTATGATGCTCATCATGGTCATGAGCGGTCTTTTGACGGTGATTGATGCCGCGTTTCTGGGCCATTTTGTGGGGGCCGATGCCCTTGCTGCCGTCAGCGTGGTCTTTCCGGTTGTTATGATCCCGATTGCCCTCTCGTCCCTTGTCGGCGGGGGCATGTCCAGCCTCCTGGCCCGCCATCTGGGGGCTGGTCAACACAGTGAGGCCGCGGATGTCTTTGCTCAGGCGCATGGGCTGGCGCTTTTTCTGTCTCTTTGTCTCATTTTGGCCTTTGGGGCGGGCGGGGGCGTCATCATCGGTGCCCTGACCGACGGCCAACCTGCACTTGCGCGCATGTCCTATACCTATTTGGCCATCATGGTCTTTGCGACCCCCGTGCAATTGCTTTTAAGCGTCCATGCAGATGCGTGGCGTAACGAAGGGCGCGCGGGTCTTATGGCGTTGATGTCTGTCGGGGTCACCTTTGCCAATATCGCTTTGAATTACGCCCTGATTGTGTGGCTTGATATGGGCGTATCTGGCTCAGCCTGGGGGACAGCACTCGCGCAAGCTCTGGGTCTGCTGCTCCTTCTGGGTTTGCGCACGCGTGGCGCAGGCATTCTGTCGCTCTCCGCCCTCAGACGCTCACGTTGGGTCGGAAAGTGGCGGTCTATTTTGACCCTCGGTGCCCCTGTCAGCCTCAGCTTTATTGGGATCGCACTGGTCTCTGCCTCTGTGATCGTGGCGCTGCGCCTGAGCTCGACCTCCGGCTATGTTGACAGTGTCGCAGCCTATGGGATTGTCACCCGGATTTTCAGTTTCACCTTCATGCCGCTCATGGCCATTGCCCTGGCAACTCAGAGTATTGTCGGGAACAACGTGGGGGCAAAGCTGTATCAGCGTTCGAATGCTGTCTTGCGGCTCGCACTCACTGTATCTGGTCTGTATTGCGCCACAGTCGAGGTGATTTTGCTGACAGGGCACAGCTGGATTGGTCGTGGGTTTGTCACCGATCTGGGCGTTATAACGCAGGTCGGTGACATTCTCCGGCCCATGGCCTCTCTCTATGTTTTTGCGGGGCCGGTTCTTGTGCTCGCCTTGTATTTTCAGGCCATTGGAAAACCCGGACGGACCGCAGCTCTCACCTTGACCAAACCCTTTTTACTTGGCCCTCTGTTGATTGCCACTTTGGCAACGCTTTATGGTGCAAAGGCCATCTGGTTTGCCTTCCCGATTGCGGACGGGATCGTGGGGGCCATCGCCTTTTGGATTGTGATCACGTGCCAAAGGGAGGGCCGGGATGCCGTCGGCTTTGGGCTGTCGGATAGGGAGGAGGCATGATGCAACTGCACTCTGTGAAAGAGGCCAAATTACAGGCCAAAGCACTGCGGATCGCTCTTGCCGCGCAGGGCACAGCCATCACCCATGCGCGGGCGCTCGAACTCATCGCCCATCAGAACGGGTTACGTGACTGGAATACGCTCCAAGCCAAGCTGGCAGAGGCCGAGCCGCAGCCCTTTAGATTAAATGCTAAGGTGCGTGGGCAGTACTTGGGACAGGCCTTCACGGGTCGGATCGTGGCCCTGTCGCGGGTCGGCTCAAACACGCAACTTTCGCTTCAGCTGGATGAGCCGGTCGATACGGTACAGTTCGAAAGTTTCTCAAACATGCGCCGCCATGTCCGAGGGGTGGTCGGGCCTGACGGTCGGTCTCCTCGCAAGACCTCAGATGGCACACCGCATTTGGTCATAGATATTCCAAGTGGTTGATCTGAACGCTCTGAGCGATCTGAAACCGCATCGGCGCCGGGCGCGGGCGTGGTTTCAGATTCGCTCGGGCGCGCTGTCACGTTCAGAACATGCCAACGACAGATTTAAAAAAGCGGTAAACAGCGCCTTAATTTTATGCGTGTGGGCAGCATTTCCGGCGATATTCGGCGTCAGAACCGGTCTTTGACACGGATCAAAGTGTGTGTACGCCGCCTCATGGTTGTTTTGCCGCGAACACTCCAACGCAGTGCAACCCAAGGATCGGAGGCCGCAATGACCAAATTTGGACAATATGACACCCATGCCCTTTTGGTGGATCGAATGGCGGACACGTTAGGCGCGGACCTGACCGAGGCCACACAACGCGGCGAAGGCCCGACGGAGGACGAAAGTCGTGATCGCGTGTACCGCTGTCTGAGCTGCACCAGCCCCGATCTTTGCGTCAAATTTCTCGACGCCCATGCCGAAATGGAAACCACCGCCCGTCAGGCCCCGAGCTATTGCCGCAACAAAGCCGAACTTGAGCGCCTCGCGGCACGATAATCCAAGCCCAAAGGAGGACGAAAGATGTCACAGACAAAGCCCCTTCAACAGGCGTCCCCGCGCCCAGGCAATGCCTGCCTGATGCATGGGATGGCTGAGCGCCTTGGTGCCGATGTCGAACGCGCCGCTGCGTCTGGCGAAATCTCATCGCAGGAACTGACAGATATGGTCACGCGTTGCGGCAATTGCACCCAACATGACGCTTGCATCATCTGGCTCTTGGATCATCAGGGGGCGCAAGATATGCCGCCGGACTATTGTTTGAACACGCAAGAACTCCACTATGTGCGTGCGGTTCAGGGCCAGATCAGTGCGAATTGATCGGTTTTTTGACGCAGAAAAATTTGACGCAGCAAAAAGGGGCCAGATCGGCCCCTTTCGCATGTCTGGACTGCGGGCAACATCAATTGCGCGCGGCTGCGCCCTGACCTTTGCCGCCAAATCCCGACCCGTCAACAGCCAGTGCCGAAAACGCGGTCATCTGTGCCCGTACATTGTCACCGGCGACATCCGCGATGGTGGAGGTGGGGGACACGCCGCTATAGCCCGCATCGGTCAAGCGCGTGACCAAAATCTCGCCTGTGGTGTCAAAGATCGGTCCCAGCGTGGTCAGGCTTTCGTCCGAAAACGCCGAAAACGCGGCGAAATTCGGCGGCCCGCCTGCGCCTTCGGTCTCGCCCACGCCAACAAAGGCATAGCCGGTCAGCGCGACACTGGCCAAAATCAGACCCAAAGCAATCGGGCGTTTGAAATAGAGTTTAAATGGGCGCCAGTTCAGCACCACATGCAAGACCACCACGGCCATCATGGCCAAGCCGATGATTTCATGCAGCCAGCGCCCCAAATCGGTGACGATATGGAAATACCAAAATGTGCCAGTGATCCCGACGATCAAAAATGTGCCGATGGTCAGCGGCGTTGCGAATTTACGGAGGGTGGACATCATCTTTCCTTTGCAATGCTTTCACGTTCTACGCGACAGTCACACCAATCCGTCGCGAAACACCGACAAAATATCATGAATGCTCACCCTGTCGTTGATATGGCCCCGGCCTGTTTTATGCGGGATTGCTGTGGTGCCCGGCGCATGGGGGATTTATACCGGACCTATGCAGATTTTCGATGGCATCATCTCGGATCGCGGCTCCAAATACGCCGTTTCAGGCGCGCCTTGTGCCTCCGCGGAAGCGGCAAAGGCCCTGATCAAAACCCTTTGCAAACAAAAGAAATTCGCCAAGGCCACCCATAACACATGGGGGCTTTTGCTTGCGGATGGTACGCCGATCAAAAACGATGATGGCGAGTCCGGGGCGGGGATGGTGATCCTGCGGATGTTGGAACGTCAAGGCCTGACCGACCACCTCATCGTCGTCACCCGGTGGTATGGCGGCAAACATCTGGGCGGCGATCGGTTTCGCCACGTCCAAGACGCGGTGCGCTATTATTTGGACCGTCTTTGACGCCGGATATGCCAGCGGTAAATCAAAGGGGCCAGAATGTGGTCATAGGCCAGAACCGTGAATGGCCGCACAATCGGCCAGCCTGTCACTCGCGCCAAAACGCGATAGCGCGGGGTCAGCGTTGCGCTGGCCTGCCGGGCTTTTGGTGTCAGCGAGACCTGCTATCGCTACAGCCACTTCTGAGGGATGAGAACGAGCAGATCGCTGATTTGCTGACCGGTCTGACGGATGCCCGCAAGACTTGGGGTTTCGGGCTATGTTTTCTGCATTTGCGCAACGTGAAGGGGCATCCATGGAACCACAAACGGGTTTACCGGATCTACTGCGAGCTTGAACTGAACCTTCGGATCAAGCCGCGTAAACGGCTGAAGAGGGACAAGCCCGATGCGCTGGCGGTGCCAGAAGCACCGAATGTCACCTGGTCGATGGATTTTATGGCCGACCGGCTCGGCGATGGTCGTGCCTTTCGGCTGCTGAACGTCTTGGATGATTTTAACCGTGAGGGCCTCGGCATCGAGGTCGACTTTTCCTTGCCCGCCGAGCGTGTGATCCGAAGCCTTGAGCGGATCATCGAGTGGCGCGGAAAACCCGGGACCATTCGGGTCGACAATGGCCCCGAATACATCAGTGAAAAGCTGATGAAATGGGCCGAGAAACATGGGGTCACCATCCAGCATATCCAACCCGGCCAGCCTCAGCAAAACGCTTACATCGAGCGCTACAACCGCACCGTCAGGCATGAGCGGCTCGACCAATCCATCATCGAAAGCATCGAGGAGGCCCAAGATCACGCCACTCAATGGTTATGGACTTACAACAACGACCGCCCCAACATGGGCATCGGCGGCATAACACCCGCCATGAAACTGAAAATGGCCGCATAAGTTCTACGACCGCACCCCGTTAAAAATGGGGGGATTACCTGCCTGTGTTTTTGTGACAATAAACAACAGTATGGACGTTAGAAAAATTGCGCGTCTTTGTTTGGCTGGCGTGGCCTCAAAAATATAAATGTCGTTTAGACTATTTTCTGAATAAGTCAGGTTGCAAGATTAATTTGACCTGTTGTTAGGCCACGGTTTCACCGCCACTTCCTATTTCAACGGCTCACCGCTATGCCAGTACGGTGAGGAGGCCCCGCGTAGACGACTCCCCCCAAATAAAAAACGCCCACCAAACGGCGGGCGCTTCATTTCAATCACACGTCAAACATCACATCCCCGACTGCACCTCACGGCTTTCTTGAGAAATCGCATTGCCGGCTTTGGATAGGTCTTGCCCCGCGCCTTCTATGGTTTCGCAGGCGACGAGGGCCAAAAGGCTCAGTCCGATCATGAGGGTGCGTGTCATGGGTCACTCCATTTAAATGTCAGTCTCTACACATATAGAGTGATGTCGGTGGAGAGCGAACCGATGCGCAAAGTCCCGCGCAAGGGGGCGTTTGTTTCAGATCAAAGCGGTATCAAAAAAACATCTTATCGTCCGACATGCGCGATCGACTTTAACGGAGAGACCCCATGACCCGCCTTGCTGGCATTTTGTTTTCGCTGATTTCGACAACCTTGATGGGTGTCGCCATTGTCGTGGCCTTGACCATCGGCAAAGACACGTTGCAGCCGATTTTGGTCGCCGCAGCGATTGGATTTGTGGTCGCGATTCCTGTGACTTGGATCATTTCGAAAAAGATCACCGAAGAGTTTTGATCCGCGTTCACTGCGCGTCGACGGCGTCCATCCACGCCCGCAGTGCCGCCTCGAATTCGCGTGGTTTCTCGGCATGAAGCCAATGGCCCGTGCCGGGAATAGAAGCGAATTTTGCATTTGGGAACAGGGCTTTGGTGGCATCCCGGTGGTCGCGAGACACATAGGTACTCTCGCCGCCTGACAGGAAAAATGCGGAGCCGTCATAGGTGCCGGACACCTCGGGGAACCCAACGATCTTGCCCATTTCGGCCTCTAGAGTCTCCAAATTCAAAAGCCATTTTTTCTCTTTGACGACAAGGCTTTGGAGCAAAAACGCCCGCACGCCTGCGTCCAAAATATCATGCGCCAACATTTGATCTGCGTCGGATCGTTTCTCAACCTTAGAGAGGTCCAGCCCACGCATCGCATGGATCAAAGGTGTGTTGTCATGGGCGTAGGCGACGGGCGAAATATCCGCGACAGTCAAAGATTTAAGCAGTTCAGGCCGGGTCAGGGCCAGCATCATCGCCGCCTTGCCGCCCATCGAATGGCCCATCACATGACAGGGGCCATAGGTGCCCACATGCGCCTCCAAGACCTCGGCCAGATCGGCGGCCATATCCGGGTAGCTTTGGGTTGCAAATCGCGGGCTGTCGCCGTGGTTGCGCATGTCGACGGAAAGGACAAGCCGTTGATCGGAAAGGCGTTTTGCGATGACGCCCCAGTTGCGGGCGGACCCGAACAAGCCGTGGACGATCAAAAGGGGCGGGCGGTCCGTTGGGGAGCCGGTGAGAACGGTGTTGAGCATGCCCCACAGATAGCGGCTTGGCGGTCCCTGTCAAACCCCTTAAAACGAGTTTATGACGACATCCATCGCCCACAGAGCCGAAGAATTGAGCACGCTTTTGCGTGACCGTATGGGGGTGCATCTGGGCGATGGCTTTGCGGCTAAGGTCACGAAGGCGGGGCGGCGTTTGCCGCGTTGGGCGCGTCGGAAAGGGGAAGTCATCGTTGAGGCGATGGCCTTGGAAACCCATCCGAAATTGGCGCAACAGATCAACCATGCCAAGGTGAACCGGGCCTTTAAGGAGCTGCGCTATTTTCTCACGCGACAAGATCCCAAAGCCCGCGTCAAAAAACGCATTCTCGATTGGATCAGCACCGTGGCCTTTATCATTTTTGCCACGGGTTGCCTGATCCTTGGCGTTATGATGTGGCAGGGTCTGATTTAGGCTCTGGTCTAAACGGATCGGGTGAAAGTGCCTCGCGTTGGACCAAGGTGACGGTGACAAAGCTCACATAGAGCAAAAGATACCACGATCCCATTTTCGAAAAATGCACAAGCTGTCCGGGGACTTGGCCAGAGTAGAGCCAGATCTTTGTGGCGGTGCCGACGTTTTCCGCGACCCAAAGGAAAAAGGCGGAGAGCCCCCCCGCAATGGGCATCGGCATCCAATACCAACCGCCAATGCGATACCACACACGGGTGCGGGCATAGAGCAGCAGCGAGGCGGCAAAGAGGCCCAAGCGGATGTCGGGCATAAAGTGGTGCGTGAAGAAATTGAGGTAGATCGCGCAGGCAAACAGCAGCGCGGCCCAATAGGGCGGGTAGGGCGCGAACCGCATGTCAAAGAGGCGAATGGCGCGGGCCATGAAGCTACCGACGGAGGCATACATGAAACCCGAAAACAAAGGCACACCGCCGATTTTGATCAGGCCTGCGCCGGGGTAATCCCAGCTTCCCATATGGAGTTTGAAAATCTCCATGATCGTGCCGGTGAGGTGAAACAGCAGGATGACCTTGGCCTCGCCCACAGTTTCCAGTCGAAACACCAAAAACAGGATTTGCAGGCTCAACGCATAGGCGAAAAGCGCGTCATAGCGGGCGATGGGCCAGTCGTCATGCCAGAGCTTGTGGGTGAGCATCATCGCAATCAAAAGCAGACCGCCAAACAGTGCGGCCCAGCCCATTTTGACGATGAACATGATGAGTTCGCTCACGCCATGCGGCAAGCGGGCTCGCAGCCAATCGCCTAAGGCGCGCTCGATTTTGGTCGGTTGGGCCATTTGAAATCACTCACACAACAAACAGAAAGGGGCCCGGCGGGGCCCCTTTGATATCATACTTAGATTGCTCTTACAGGTTCGGATAGAGCGGGAATGTTTCGCACAGCGCTTCCACCTTAGCTTTCACCGCGGCTTCGACGTCTGCGTTGCCCTCTTCGCCATTGGCGGCGAGACCGTCGACCACTTCAACGATCCAATCCGCGATCTGGCGGAACTCAGCCTCGCCAAAGCCACGCGTGGTGCCCGCAGGTGTCCCAAGACGCACACCAGAGGTGATCATCGGCGGTTCCGGGTCAAACGGGATGCCGTTTTTGTTGCAGGTGATATGCGCGCGCTCCAAAGCGGCCTCGGTGATTTTGCCGTTCACACCTTTGGGGCGCAGATCGACCAGCAACACATGGGTGTCGGTGCCCCCGGTGACGATATCAAGGCCGCCTTTCATCAACTGATCGGCCAGCGCTTGCGCGTTCACGATCACTTGCTTGGCGTATTCTTTGAACTCGGGACGCAGCGCCTCGCCAAAGGCCACGGCTTTGGCCGCGATGACATGCATCAACGGGCCGCCCTGAATGCCTGGGAAAATCGCGGAGTTCACTTTTTTGGCGATCTCGACATCGTTGGTCAGGATCATGCCACCGCGCGGACCGCGCAGGGTTTTGTGGGTCGTGGTGGTCGCGACATCGGCATAGGGGAAGGGCGAGGGGTGCTGACCACCCGCCACGAGACCGGCGAAATGCGCCATGTCGACCATCAGATAGGCACCAACAGAATCAGCGATCTCACGCATTTTCTTGAAATCGACCTGACGCGGAATGGCGGAGCCACCAGCGATGATCATCTTGGGTTTGTGTTCGTTGGCCAGTTCCTGCACCTGATCATAGTCGATGCGCTGGTCCTGTTTGCGGACCCCGTATTGGATGGCGTTGAACCATTTGCCGGATTGGTTCGGCTTGGCCCCGTGGGTCAGGTGACCACCGGCGTCCAAGGACATGCCAAGGATGGTGTCGCCCGGTTCAAGCAGCGCCGTGAACACACCCTGGTTGGCTTGGGAGCCAGAATTTGGCTGTACGTTCACATACTTAACGTCGAACAACTGTTTCGCGCGATCCCGCGCGAGGTTTTCGGCGATGTCCACATATTGGCACCCGCCATAGTAGCGACGGCCCGGATAGCCTTCGGCATATTTGTTGGTCAGGACCGAGCCTTGGGCCTCCATCACCGCCGCGGAGACGATGTTTTCAGAGGCGATCAATTCGATCTCATGGCGCTGACGGCCAAGCTCTTGGGTGATTGAACCAAACAGTTCGGGGTCACGGGTGGACAGGGGTTCGGTAAAGAAACCGGAATCGCGGACATTGGACGTCATGCACATGCTCCTTGGCAGCGTGGGAGTGTCGCGGGCTTCTTAGCCATTCTGTTACATTTGGAAAACCCTCATCCGTTGCATAATGATGATGAAATGAGCGATCTGGGCGATCAGAGAGGGCAGGGGTTTCCGATCCGCGCCACGCGTCTCGGGATCGGGGCGTTTGGTCGCGTGCCGTCTGGCGAGGGACGTCGTGCGAAAAAGCGTGAATTCCGACTAAGGCTTTGGTAACCAAGGGCACGGGCCACGCCGGTTCGCCCTCTTCGCCAGACAAAGAGAAGTCCCACAGATGGTCAAAATTGCCTTTGCGGCCAGCGATGCCCAAATCGCGCAGCGTGCTCTTGAGCGGTTGCAGGCGCGTTATGCCTCCGTTCCGTTGGAGGAGGCGGATGTGATTGTGGCACTTGGCGGTGACGGGTTCATGCTCCAGACCCTGCATGGAACGATGCATCTCAACATCCCGGTTTACGGCATGAATTGCGGCACGGTCGGGTTTTTGATGAACGAGTTCCAAGATGACTCTCTGGTTGAGCGCTTGTTGGCCGCCGAGGAAGAGGTGATCAATCCGCTCTCCATGGTCGCGGCCGACGCCGATGGGGTCGAGCACAAAGCCCTTGCGATCAACGAGGTTTCATTGCTGCGTGCCGGGCCGCAGGCGGCCAAGCTGCGGGTGTCGGTGGACGGCAAGGTGCGGATGGACGAACTGGTCTGTGACGGTGTGCTTGTCTCGACGCCTGCCGGGTCGACCGCCTATAACTATTCCGCACGCGGGCCGATTTTGCCGATTGGATCGGATGTTTTGGCGCTGACTGCGATGGCGGCATTTCGCCCCCGTCGCTGGCGCGGGGCCTTGTTGCCCAAAAGCGCAAAGGTCCGCTTTGACGTGTTGGAGCCGCAAAAGCGCCCGGTTATGGCCGATGCCGACAGCCGCCATTCCGCCAATGTGGTCTGGGTCGAAATTGCCTCAGAACCAAACGTGCGCCATCGGATTCAGTTTGATCCGGGACACGGATTGGAAGAACGGCTTTTGCGCGAACAATTCGTGTAAATGCGGCGCTCATTCTAAAATTTGCGTCCCCCGCGCACTGGCCGCCCCCAGCCTTCCAACTTTCGGTACAGCGTGGACGGCGATACGCCAAGCGAACGAGCCGCCGTAGGGATGGACCCTCCTGCATGCGAAATTGCGGCCTCAACGGCGTTGCGTTCGATTTCAGCCAAGGTTTTCCCGGCAAAGGGGTTTTCGGGGGCCTGCGATGTGCCGCCAAGATGGGACGGTTTTTGCGACCGTTGTGCCCCACGTAAATAGGGCGGTAGGTCAGTCACATTGACCACCGGGCCGTCATGCAACACGATGGCATTCCACAAGACGTTCATCAGTTCGCGGATATTTCCCGGCCATGCATGATCCAAAAAGATGGCTTTGACCTCGGTTGAAAGGGTTCGAAACTCCCGCCCCTCACGGGCACAGAGCCGATCCAGCTCGGTCTCGGCAATTTCCACCACATCGAGCCCACGGGCGCGCAAAGGCGGTAGGTGGATTGGCACCACATTCAGCCGATAAAACAGATCGGCCCGAAAGCGCCCGGATTGCACCTCGGCGCGCGGATCGACCGTGCTGGTGCAAATCAAGCGAAACTCGGCGGGTCGGCCGGCGGTTGCACCGATGGGGGTGATCATACCACTTTGCAACATGTTCAAAAGCCGCGCTTGCATGGGCAAAGACAGGGTGCAAATTTCATCCAACAACAACGTGCCACCATAGGCCAGTTCTGCCGCACCTATCTTTTCCGGGATCTCGCGCGTGCCGATTTGGCCTAACAATTCGGCTTCGATCGTGTCCGGGGCTGCGGTGGAGCAATCCAGTTTGACGAAAGCGCCGTCTTGAAACCCTGACTGGTTGTGGATGGCGGCGGCGGCTTTGACTTTGCCGGTGCCGTTTTCACCGGTTATGAACACGCTGGCCGCTGATCCGGCCACGGCACGAATTGTGCTATAAATATCCTGCATCAAACTCGAAGAGCCTACGTGGCCTTCTGCTTCCACATCATCGACGGGATAGGGTTGCACGTATTGTCCAATACTGCGTCCTGCCAGTGTATTGGCGATCGTGGCTTTAAGTTGATCGGGTTCAATGGGTTTGACAAGAAAATCCTCTGCTCCGTTGCGCATGGCCGAGACGGCGCGGTCGACAGAGGCAAAGGCGGTGATCGCAATCAGTTTGATCGTCGGATCGCGGTCTTTCAGGAGTTTGATCAACGCGATCCCGTCGCCATCTGGCAACACCAGATCCACCAGCGCAATCCCTGGCAATGTGATGTCGATCAAGGCGAGAGCTTCGGCTTGGCTGCGTGCGGGAAGGACGGTGTAGCCTGCGGCCTCAAGTGTTGCGGTAAATAGGGTCAGATGTGTGTCGACATCATCAACGATCAAAATTGGTTTTTGGGACATTGGTGTCCGTCTCGCTATGTGTGAGTAGGTGAATGGATTTTTGAATATCTGTGACAGTTTGGCGGAGCGTCTCCAGAATCGCAATGATTTCTGCACGCGACATCACATCCGCTTGTTCTGACACATGGCGGGCCAGATTTTGGGCCTTGGTGCGATGGGCGGTTGCAAAGAGACCAGACAGGGAATGTGTTGCCAGTCGCAGGGTGTTTTTGGCGTCCTGTGATGGGATGCTCTTGGCCGCAGATATGCCGAGGCCAAGGTAGCGAGTGAGATCGGCCGAGAGCCGGGTGAGGACGTCTTCGGCGACGGCCTTGGGGAGGCGCGCGGTCAGATCATGTAGGCCGAGAGGCGCATTCGTCGTTTGATATGCGGGAGGGGCGGGCTCTTGGTCTGTGACGGGCAAGGGCAGGCCGAGCGCACGACAGGTGACGTGAAGGATGGCCGTTTTTGACGGAAAGGGTTTTGATAGAATGTCATGGACGCCGGTTGCCCGGATAGCCTGCATATTTAGGTCGAACACATGCGAGGTCACGGCGATGACCGGCGGGGGCGTTACTCCGCGCTTTCTCAGAGCTGCAATAACCTGTGGGCCGGACACAAGCGGCAATTCGATGTCGAGGAAGACAAGGTCGATTGTCGTGCCCGGGTCGGAGAGGATATCGAGGGCCTCAGCGCCGTCTGTGGCATCAACCACCGTCAGGCCGAGGGTTTCAAGGTTGTGGTGCATGGTCAGCCGCAGGGTGTCGCTGTCTTCGACCAAAAGCGCGGTGTAGGAGCGCAGCATAGGGTAAAGCGGCTTTTGTGGAGGAGGGGCCGTTTCTGACCATTGATCGGCCCAATGATCCAGCCCTTGATCCGCATGTATCGGCAAAATCAAACAGGCTTCCGCTCCTGCCTCAGGCAGATTGCGAAGCGTCAAGCGTCCACCCAGTCGGCGCGCCGCATCACAGGCCACATATAGCCCATAACCGGAGCCGGGTTCGCCAGACCCGATCGGAATGGGGGGGCGACCTTCGTGGCTGGTGAAGACATGCGGTGGAAAGCCTGGGCCTGTGTCGCAAATCCGCACAATGATATTAGTGCCGTTCTCTGTGGCCTGTCGCGATACTTTTAGAGAAATCTGCCCCGGCCCGGCATGGTGCAGCGCGTTGGACACAAGGTTGGACAGGACGCGTTCGAGCGACAGCATATCCAAATCGGCGCGCGTGGGCATGGTCTCCAGCCCCTCAAGGTGGAGTGAGCTGCCAAACCGTGTGGTGATCCGTTGCCATCTCAGCGCAAGTTTTGTCAGGATGTCGCGCGGGTTGACCATGAGGCGCGTGGCGGGACGTTGTTTGTGATCGTGAAACATAAGGCTTGCCACCTCATCAAGCAGACGCCCCAAATGCGCCCCCGTGGCAACCAGTTGCTGGACGTCGCCTGTGAGATGTGGGGGCAGCTCGATGTGATCGAGCGTGGAGAGCCCGCTTTGTAATTCGGCAAAGGTCGACCGAATGTCATGTGACAAGAGAGAAATACGACCGGCGTCTTCGATCAATAGGTTTTGGCTTTTTTGGCCGCGCTCAGTCACACTCACCCCCAGTTGAACTCATACGATACAGACTTATGACACAGAAAACGCGACCCGATGGAGGCCGCGTTTCTGCGTGTCTTATCCGTCGATTAGTAATTTGTTAACCAACGGATGGGATTGGGACAGCTCTTTTTGCTTAAAATTTACCCTTTTGCGTATCCAAGGCCCTGAAGTGCCACTTTGATCTCGTCCAAAATGGCCGGATCGTCGATGGTCGCAGGCATTTTAAAGGGTTGGTTGTCGGCAATCTTGACCATCGTCCCGCGCAGAATCTTGCCTGACCGAGTTTTGGGCAGACGATCAACCACACAGGCCAATTTGAATGCGGCCACTGGGCCAATGTCATTGCGCACTGCCGTGACAACTTCTTTGACGATGGTGGCGTGATCCTTGGTGCAGCCTGAGTTCAGGCACAAAAAGCCCAGCGGTGACTGGCCTTTGAGCTGATCCGCCACCCCGATGACGGCACATTCCGCGACATCGGGGTGATTGGACAGGACTTCTTCCATTGCGCCGGTCGAGAGGCGGTGCCCGGCGACGTTGATCACGTCATCGGTGCGGGCCATAATGTAGACATAGCCGTCTGCGTCCTTGATCCCGGCATCGCCCGTTTCGTAATAGCCCGGGAAAGTGGTGAGATAGGACTTTTTATAGCGCTCTTCGGCATTCCACAGGGTTTGCAAAGTCCCCGGGGGGAGCGGGAGTTTGATCGCGATGGCACCAAGTTCGCCATCTTTGACCGGATGTCCGGCTTCGTCGAGAATCTCGATCTCATAACCCGGCATGGCCACAGAAGGTGAGCCGATCTTAACCGGAAGCTCTTCGATCCCAAGCGGGTTTGCGGCAATTGCCCAGCCGGTTTCGGTTTGCCACCAGTGGTCAATCACTGGCACGCCGAATTTCTCTTGCGCCCATTTGATTGTGTCCGGGTCGGCGCGTTCGCCGGCCAGAAAGATCGCCTGAAGATCATGCAGCTTGTAACGCTTGATCCAGTCGCCATTCGGGTCTTCGCGTTTGATTGCGCGCAAGGCGGTGGGTGCGGTGAAAAAACTTTTTACCCGCTGGTTTTGAATGATCCGCCAGAATACGCCCGCATGCGGGGTGCCGATGGGTTTGCCTTCAAACACAATGGTTTGCGCGCCTTTGATCAGCGGGCCGTAGCAAATATAGCTGTGGCCGACGACCCAACCCACGTCAGAGGCGGCCCAAAAGCGGTCGCCCACGTCGATGTTGTAGATGTTTTTCATCGTCCAGTTGAGCGCCACAAGATGCCCACCTGTGGCGCGGACAACGCCTTTGGGCTGACCCGTGGTGCCCGACGTATAGAGGATATAGGCCGGGTGGTTGCCCTCAACCGGGACGCAGTCGGCGGGTTTGACGCCGTATTGGAAGCCGTGCCACGAGAAATCGCGACCCTCGTTCAGTTTGGCCACCTCTTGTTCGCGCTGGAAGATCACGCAGAACTCCGGTTTGTGTTCAGCCATATCAATGGCTTTGTCCAAAAGCGGCTTGTAATGGACCACTCGGTTCGGCTCCAAACCACAAGAGGCGGCAATGATCGCTTTGGGTGTACAGTCGTCAATCCGCACCGCCAATTCATGCGCGGCAAAGCCGCCGAACACCACGGAATGCACCGCGCCAATGCGGGCACAGGCCAACATCGCCTCAAGCGCTTCGGGGATCATCGGCATGTAAATGATGACGCGATCCCCCTTTTCCACGCCGCGCATTTTCAGCGCACCGGCAAGCGAGGACACGCGCGCCTGAAGCTCTTTGTAGGTGATGCCCTTGGTGGCGTGGGTGATCGGGCTTTCGTGCATGATCGCGATTTCATCGCCGCGACCGGCGTCCACATGGCGGTCCACTGCGTTGTAACAGGTGTTGGTCAACCCGTCCGAGAACCATTCGTAAATCGGCGCGGTCTCATCGAAGAGGGCTTTGGATGGCTTCTTGTACCAATGAACCTCTTCGGCTGCCTGCATCCAAAAGGCCTCAGGGTCTGCTTTCCAGCCATCATAAATATCTTTGTATGCCACTTTGCGTCCTCCTCGCTGACATGGTGTGAATGGCGCTGTGTGCGATTCCTTGCAAGGCAGGTCTGCTGCGATGGAATGTCACTGGCACCATGCACGAGGGCAATGCCCGTTTCGGGCAGATGGGCAATGCCCGCTCCGCTGCCGTTGTTATCAGACCCTGTTGAAAAAGTTTACATAAATTTCGCAAACTACTACAGAAAAGTAGTTTGCAAACTCTCGATTTGGCTACGCTTGTTGCAAATAAAAACCGCCCCGAGCATATCGGAGCGGTTTGCAAAACTGGTGCTGATTGTGTGACGTGTCGTTTGCGGTGCGTTATCCGTAATGCGCCACCGGCGTGCCAGCCATGGCGGACATGTTCAAAAGGCCGCGCGGGGTGATCGAGGGGGTCACAATATGGGCGCGGTTGGCCATGCCCATCAGGATCGGACCCACTTCCAACCCGCCGCCCTTGGTTTTCAAAATGTTACGTACGCCAGAGGCCGCATCGGCAATCGCAAAGATCAATGCATTGGCCGGGCCTTCAAGGCGTGAGTGCGGGAAATTACGGGCGCGCAGGTCCGGGGTCAGGGCGCTGTCGATGTGCATTTCGCCCTCATAGATAAAATCACGCGGTTCACTGTCGAGAATTTCAAGTGCCTCGCGCATGTGTCGCCCGGTCGTGCATTGCAGGTTGCCAAATTCCGAATGCGAACACAGCGCGATGTTCGGTTCAATCCCAAAGCGGCGGACGTGGCGCGCGGTGGCGATGACCGTTTTGGCGATTTGCTCCGGTGTCGGCTCCGTGTGGACATGGGTGTCGGCGATGAACAGCGGCCCGTCTTCGAGGATCATCAAAGAGAGCGCGCCGACAGGTTGGTGCTCCTTGGTGCCAAGAATCTGTGTGATGTAGTTGAGGTGCCACAGGTATTGACCAAATGTGCCGCAGATCATGCTGTCTGCGTGGTCCTGATGCACCATAATGGCCCCAATCGCCGTGGTGTTGGTGCGCATGATCGCCTTGGCCAGATCGGGAGTCACGCCTTGGCGTTCCATCAACTTGTGATAGGCCTGCCAGTATTGTTTGTAGCGGCTGTCATTTTCCGGGTTCACGATCTCGAAATCCACGCCGGGGCGGATTTTCAGACCGGCCCGCTCGGCGCGCACGGCGATCACTTCGGGGCGACCGATCAGGATCGGCTTGTCGGTGGTCTCTTCGATCATCGCTTGGGCGGCGCGCAACACGCGGTCATCTTCGCCCTCGGCAAAGGCGATGCGGCGTTCGGCCTGCGACGCTGCGGCAAAGACCGGCCGCATGATCAGGGCGGATTTGAACACCGAATGATCCAGCGCGTCTTTATAGACCTTCATGTCCGGCACTGGCTTGGTCGCCACGCCGCTTTCCATCGCGGCCTTGGCCACGGCGGAGGCGACAACACCCATCAGGCGCGGGTCGAACGGTTTTGGGATCAAATATTCCGGGCCAAATTCCATCCGCTCGTCTTGGTAGGCGGCAGCGGCTTCGGCGCTTGTTGTGGCGCGGGCCAGCGCTGCGATGCCTTCGATACAGGCGATTTGCATCTCGTCGTTGATCTCGGTCGCCGCCACATCAAGCGCGCCGCGGAAGATGAACGGGAAACACAGCACGTTGTTGACTTGGTTGGGATAATCCGAGCGCCCGGTGGCGATGATCGCGTCGGGCGCGACCTTTTTGACCTCGTCCGGGTGGATTTCCGGGGTCGGGTTGGCCAGCGCAAACACAATCGGCTGACGTGCCATTTTGGCGACCATTTCGGGCTTCAACACGCCGGGACCGGAGAGACCAAGGAACAGGTCCGCGCCGTCGATCACATCATCGAGCGTGCGCAGATCGGTCTTTTGCGCAAAAGCGGCCTTTTGCGGCGTCATCTCTTCGGTCCGGCCCTCATAGACAAGGCCTGCAATGTCGCAGAGCCATACGTTTTCACGCTTAAGCCCAAGTTTCAAAAGCATATTCAGACAGGCAATCCCGGCCGCCCCACCGCCGGTTGAAACCACTTTGATGTCTTCGAATTTTTTGCCAGTGACCCGCAACGCATTGGTCGCAGCCGCGCCGACGACAATGGCTGTGCCATGTTGGTCATCGTGAAACACCGGGATGTTCATCTTCTCACGGCACAGTTGTTCAACGATAAAGCAATCCGGCGCTTTGATGTCTTCGAGGTTGATCGCCCCAAAGGTCGGCTCCAAGGCGCAGACGATTTCTGCCAGTTTCACCGGGTCAGATTCATCCAGCTCAATGTCGAAACAGTCGATGTTGGCGAATTTTTTGAACAGGACCGCCTTGCCTTCCATCACCGGCTTTGCAGCGGCGGGGCCGATATTGCCAAGGCCGAGAACGGCGGTGCCATTGGTGACCACGGCGACAAGATTGCCGCGCGAGGTGTAGCGCGAGGATGTGGTGGGGTCGGCCTTGATTTCCAAGCAGGCTTCGGCCACGCCGGGGCTATAGGCGCGTGCCAGGTCGCGGCCATTGGCCATCGGCTTGGTCGCTCGGATTTCCAATTTCCCCGGCTTTGGGAACTCGTGATAGTCCAAAGCCGCCTGTCTTAGGCTGGTATTGCGGCTCTCCGTGCGGCTGTCCGAGGTCATTGGCATTTCCCTTCCTGCGTCTTTATCGTCTGGTTCGGCGTTTTGGGTTTTGATTTAGTTTAGTGCTAAACTAAATATTGCGACCCTACGTCATGTCGTGCTGTTGCTCAGCGTCTACGCCCGGCGCAGGGCTTCACGCAAGAGGTGTTTGAGCGCCTAAGTGCAAAGATTGGTGACGTTAGCGCAAACATGACGCTCCTTGCGGCGCTTTTCCGCAGACCGAGGGCAAATTGCATGATCCGCGTCTGCATCCGCCGCATCCCACTTGCATCTTAGCACGCGCCCGCGCAATCTTGACCAAGCTTTAAAAAATGTCACCAAATATCGCCAAATAAGGTCCCGTTTTGCAATGACCCTGCTCGAAGATGCCACCAAAATCCGCGAAATGGCCTATGCGCCTTATTCCAACTTTAAAGTCGGCGCGGCGATCCGCACGCCATCGGGCGCGGTGTTCACCGGCGTGAATGTCGAAAACGCTGCGTATCCTGAGGGCACCTGTGCCGAAGCCGGAGCCATCGCCGCGATGATCGCGGGCGGCGACACTGTGATCACAGAGGTCGCCGTGATCGGCTCAAGCCAAGAGCCCACGCCGCCCTGCGGTGGCTGTCGTCAAAAGCTGCGTGAATTTGCCGATCCGTCGGTCAAGGTCACCATGGGGTCGATGTCCGGCAAAGTGTTGACCATGACCGTCGAGCAACTTTTGCCCGGTGCGTTTACCCCCGATTATATGGAATGAGGCCGATGGACGCGCGTCTGGTGATCGAAAAGCTGCGGGACAAGAGAGATCTGACCCAAGACGAGCTGGCTTGGTTCGCCCAAGGCCTGGCCTCAGGTGCGGTCACCGATGCGCAGGCTGGGGCCTTTGCCATGGCCGCGCTTTTGAACGGCATGTCTGATCCCGAACGGGTCGCTTTGACGCTTGCAATGCGTGACAGTGGTGAGGTGATGCGGTGGGATTTGCCTGCGCCTGCGATTGACAAACATTCGACCGGGGGTGTCGGCGATTGCGTTTCCTTGCTGCTCGCTCCCGCCTTGGCCGCTTTGGGGGCCTATGTGCCGATGGTGTCGGGCCGGGGCCTTGGCCACACTGGCGGCACATTGGACAAGCTCGAAGCCATTCCGGGCCTCAAAACCGAAGTTTCCGAGGCGCGGTTTCATCAGATCGTCGAACGGGTCGGCTGCGCGGTCGTCTCTGCCACCGGGTCGATCGCTCCTGCTGACAAACGGCTCTATGCCATTCGCGATGTCACCGGCACGGTCGAGAGCATTGATTTGATCACCGCTTCGATCCTGTCGAAAAAACTCGCCGCCGGATTGGATGCCTTGGTATTGGATGTCAAATGCGGTTCCGGCGCCTTTATGAAAACCCCAGAGGATGCGCGTGCTTTGGCGCAAAGTCTTGTGACCACGGCCAACGGGGCTGGGTGCAAAACCTCCGCGCTGATCACCGATATGAACCAACCGCTTTGCCCGGAGATGGGCAATGCATTGGAACTGATGACGGTGATGGAGGCGCTGACCTCGGGCGAGGTGGACAATATCCTGTGTGATGTCACCTGTGCGCTGGGTGGGGAATTGTTGGTTCTGGCGGGATTGTCCGATGACGTGGATCAAGCCACTTGGGCGGTTCGCGGCACGCTGACCGATGGGTCCGCCGCCGAACGGTTTGGTCGCATGATCACCGAATTGGGCGGCCCAGCGGATTTTGTCGATCATTGGCGGGACCGCTTGCCGTCGGCGCCGATTGTGCGGGATGTGCAGGCTTTGACGCCCGGCTTTGTGGGGGTCATGGATGGTCACGCCTTGGGTATGGCTGTGGTGCATTTGGGCGGTGGACGCCTTCAGGGGGGCGAAAAAATCGACCCGGCTGTCGGCATTTCCAATTGCTGTATGATCGGCGATGAGATGGTTGAGGACGCTTTGATTGCGACGATTCATGCGCGTACCCCGCAGGACGCCGACCGGGCCGAAGCCGCCATTCGCGCCGCGATCCCGATCACGGACGAGGTGCCTGATGAGCCGCCATTGGTTTACGAGAAGGTAACAGTATGACACGTGCATTTTTAATTGTGATGGACTCCGTGGGCCTTGGCGGGGCGCCGGATGCGGATGCGTTTTTTAACGGAGATTTACCGGATGAAGGTGCCAACACCATCGCCCATATCGCGCAGGCCTGTGCCGAGGGGCGCGCCGAGGAGGGGCGCTCCGGTCCGCTGCACATCCCGCATTTGGATGCGCTTGGTTTGGGGGCCGCGATGGGGCACGCCAGTTCCGATCCTGCGCCGGGTCTGACCTCCATGCCAGAGGGGCTATATGGCGTTGCCGCAGAGGTCTCGCCGGGGAAAGACACCCCCTCGGGTCATTGGGAATTGGCGGGGGTGCCGGTGCCGTGGGACTGGCATTATTTTCCGCCGACCCTGCCGTCTTTCCCGCAAGACCTGATGGATCAGGTCGCCGAGCTTTGTGGGGCGGGCGGTACTTTGGCCAATTGTCATGCCTCAGGCACCGAGGTGATCAAAGACTGGGGCGCAAAGCACATCGAGACCGGGTGGCCGATTTGCTACACCTCCGCTGACAGCGTGTTTCAAATCGCCGCTCACGAAGAGCATTTCGGCCTCGATCGGCTTTTGAAACTTTGCCAAGACATCGCACCGGTCCTACATAAAATGAAGGTCGGCCGTGTCATAGCGCGTCCTTTCCGAGGTACGGTTGAGGACGGGTTTTCTCGCACCGGAAATCGGCATGACTACGCCATTGCCCCACCTGCACCAACGCTGTGCGATTGGGCGAAAGCGGCGGGACGGTCGGTTTATGCCGTTGGAAAGATTGGAGATATTTTTTCGATGCAGGGCATTGATGAGGTCCGTAAAGGCACGGATGCGGTGCTGTTTGATCATCTGTGCGACGTGATGGACGAGGCCCCTGACGGGGCGTTTGCCTTTGCCAATTTTGTCGAATTCGATAGCCTCTATGGTCACCGTCGTGATGTTTCCGGCTATGCCCGTCATCTTGAGTGGTTCGATGCCCAAATGGCGCGGCTTTATAAGCGCGCCCGTGAGGGCGATCTTTTGATTTTCACCGCCGATCACGGCAATGACCCAACCTGGCCCGGCACCGATCACACCCGCGAACGGGTGCCGGTTTTGGGCTATGGTTTGGGCGTGAAACCCATTGGCAAGGTGGCCTTCACCGATGTGGCGGTCTCCATTGCCGATCATCTGGGTATTGCCGCCCAAGGCCCCGGAAGGAGTTTTCTGTGAGCGTTTCTGATCTGCCTAAAATTGAGCTGCACATGCATCTCGAAGGCGCTGCCCCGCCTGCGTTTATCCGTGGCTTGGCCGCTGAGAAAAAGACCGATCTTTCGGGCATTTTTGATGACAAAGGGGCCTATAAATACAAAGACTTTTGGGATTTTCTCAACGTCTATGAGGCGGCGACATCGGTGTTGAAAACGCCGCAGGATTACTACCGCCTGACCCGCGCCGTGCTTGAGCAAAGCGCGGCCTCGAATGTGATCTACACCGAAAGCTTTCTGGCCCCGGATTTTTGCGGTGGTGGCGATGTGATGGCGTGGCAGGATTATGTTGCCGCGATCAAACAGGCCGCCGATGAGATGGAACGCGAGGCGGGGATCGTGATGCGCGCGATCCCAACCTGTGTGCGCCATTTTGGTCCCGATCAGGCCAAGAAAACGGCGCTTTGTGCGGCGGAAACTGTCGGCGGATTTGTCACCGGTTTTGGCATGGGCGGTGATGAGGCGATGGGGGCGCAGGGTGATTTTGCCTACGCTTTTGACATGGCGCGCGAGGCGGGGCTGCGGCTCACGTCCCATGCGGGCGAATGGGGCGGGCCGGACAGTGTGCGCGATGCCATACGTGATCTCAAAGTCGAACGGATCGGTCATGGTGTGCGCGCGATCGAAGACTTGGCTCTGGTCGATGAGATTGCCGAGGCAGGCATTGTTTTGGAGGTCTGTCCAGGATCGAATGTGGTGCTGGGTGTCTATCCAAAATGGTCGGATCATCCGATTGCTGAGCTGCGCAAACGCGGCGTGAAAGTCACCATTTCCACCGACGATCCACCGTTTTTCCACACCACGATGCGACGTGAATTTGACCGTTTGTCCGAGACCTTTGGTTGGGAGGCCGAGGATTTCATGGAATTGAATAGGGTTGCGCTTGAGGCAGCCTTTTGTGATGACGCGACCCGAGAGGCCGTTGCTAAAAAACTGGAGCAAACCAATGCTTGATCATCTGACCGTTGTGACCCACCCGCTTGTGCAGCACAAACTGACCATCATGCGCGACAAGGACACGTCGACAGCAGGGTTTCGGCAGCTGTTGCGCGAGATTTCTTTGCTCTTGGCCTATGAGGTCACGCGCGAATTGGAGATGACAACCAAGACGATCCAAACGCCGGTGATGGAGATGGATGCGCCGACGCTGGACGGTAAAAAGCTGGCGCTGATTTCGATTCTGCGCGCAGGCAATGGGTTGATGGACGGCATTCTCGAATTGATCCCCTCGGCGCGCGTGGGCTTTGTCGGGCTCTACCGGGACGAGAAAACGCTTCAGCCGGTCGAATATTATTTCAAAGTGCCCGAAGATTTGGGTGATCGCTTGGTCATCGCGGTTGATCCGATGTTGGCGACAGGCAATTCATCCGTGGCGGCGATTGATAAATTGAAAGAGGCAGGCGCGACGAACATCCGGTTTTTGTGCCTTTTGGCCGCCCCGAAGGCATCAAACGCATGAAAGAGGCGCATCCTGATGTGCCGATCGTGACAGCGGCTGTGGATAAGTGCCTCAATGACCATGGATATATTGTTCCCGGGCTAGGGGATGCGGGCGATCGCATGTTTGGCACAAAATAAGCGATTTCCCCCCTTAACAGCGAATCGCTTCTGGGGTAGGCTGTGCACAATATCTTGTGTGGGGCCAGATAATGCAGGCTTTGAGAACGATTTCCGTCGCGGCACTGATCGCGATGTTGGGTGGGGCAAGCCTCGGTGTCTTGGATGCCGAGGCAAATGCGCTTTTTACGGCGGATGAACCTGCGGAATTCCCGCCGGTCGCCTTTAAGGGCACGCAATTTGTCGACAGCCGTGGGTGTGTCTATGTGCGCGCCGGATATGGCGATGGGGTGCAATGGGTGCCCCGCGTCAGCCGGGATCGCCGTGTGCTCTGCGGGTTTAAGCCGACGTTTGATGCGGCCACGCATAAGCTGCCCGTGATCCCAGATCCGGTTGAGACCCCTGCAAAAACCCAAGTTGCCGCGGTCGCTCCGGCGAAGCCTGTCACCCCTAAAACGTCGCTCAAACCTACGGCCCCTGTGCCCATGGCGACGGCCGCTGTCTTGCCCAAGGCGACGCCGAAAGTGGCGATGCCTGTGACGCAAGCCATGCAAAAACCGTCTTTGCCATCGTTGGATCGGTTGGTCGGCAAAGCTGTTGGGGATCGGGGGTGCGTGGCAACCATGTCCGGCGGCCAATTGCGCTGCGACACGGGCGAAGTGGAATATATTCTCAAACGTCTGCCTGCGGGTGTGACGGTACGGACCGCAGATGGCAGCCGCAGGACCTTGACCGAGCCGACATTGGTCCGCATTCCAGTGAAGAAAGCCCCGGTGATGGTGGCCCCGGCACCAACCTATGTGGCTGCGGTGCAAGCGCCGATGATGATGGCCACTGCTGCCCCCGAAATGATGGCCACGCAATGCGCGGGGCTGAGTGGCAATGCCGCGCAATATATGAACTCGGGCGGGCGCTATGCCGTGCGCTGTGGTCCGCAAGCTCAGCATCCGTCCGCCTATATTCAGAACCGGGCATCGACCCGCCTTTCGACCCAAAATTCCAATGCTGTTCAGGTGGCGCGTGCGGCGGGGCTTGATCCCTACGCTTTGCCGCAGCCTGTATCCGTCGGACTGCCGGATGGTTATACACGGGCATGGACGGATGGACGTTTGAACCCCAATCGTGGGCCGCTCACCGCACGGGGCGATGTTCAAATGGCACAAGTTTGGACCCAGACGACCCCTGCCTATGATCTGTATGCGCCGCGCAAAAAGACATTTTGGGAGTGGCTGTTCGGATCGCCGTTTAAATCCAAAACCACGACACAAGTGGCGCGTGCGCCAATGACGCAGACCTATGTCGCGCCGACCCGCGTGTCGACCAAATCTGTGGCACCAAACCGGACACCTACGATTGCGGCGCAACCGCAAGCCGTACATCCCGGTTTACGTTACGTTCAAGTGGGTACATTTGGTGTGCCTGAGAATGCCGAACGCTCAATCGCGCGTTTGTCGTCCATGGGCTTTCCCGTTTCGTCGCAAATTTTAACACGCAACGGGAAGCCCCTTAAGATTGTTTTGGCCGGACCGTTTGCCCGGCCTGAACAGACCCTGTCCGCTTTGGCGTCAGTCCGCGGGGCTGGCTATGGGGACGCATTCGCGCGCAAATAGCGTTGAGTTAACGAGGCAGAACAATAATAAAAATAAAAAGAAACCCTCGCATTTGGCGGGGGTTTTCTTTTGTGACACGCTGTTAACGACTTATGTGACAGGAAATTAACCCTTTGTGACAGTCGGTTAACCTCCACAGACCCCTTGCAGTGCCACCCAGTCGCCATCGGATAAGACGGGTCGGGTCTCGGTGATTTGAACGCCATCGGCCTCGATCAGCGGCAGCACGGTTTCGCCAGTGATGTCGAGCGCATAGGCATAGGGCGCGCTGTGCACTTGGGTCCGGGCGAATTGCGCGATGAGCGGTTCCATGTCAGGGTCCGTCATGGGCGCGGTCAACAGGCTTTCGGCATGGGCGTCAAGCACCTCTTCCGACAGGTGTCCTCGGGTCAAAAGCCGGATTGAGGCCATCAATCCGGCCTCATGCAAGAGACGTTCAAGCGGATCTTCTTCGGCGGCGCGTTCGAGTTCTGCAAGCACATAACCGGCCACAACATCCGGGTTTTCGTGATCCTCGACCAGGGCACGGTTCAACAGCAGGATGCCGCCGGGCAGGTGTTGAGACACGGCAACGCCACTGGTTACCACCACAATTTGTCCACCGCCCTTGGGGAACAGCCGGGTCTTCAGTCGCTCAAGCGCGCGCGCACCATGGACGGTATCGCAGGGCGCGCCGGAGAGGCGGCGGATGCGGTCCAATAGCCCAGCACCAATCTCGGCTCGGGTTACAGTTGGCACGATAGACACGGTTTGACGGATGAGCGCGCCGGGAAGCCAAAATAGCGCCAGCCCGACGGCGGCCAGAGCAACGCCGGCATAGATCGCGCCGCGCAGGCGGCCCGGATGCGGGCGGGCGCGATCTATAGCGCGGTGGATCCGCCCGATGGCCTCGATCATCAGTTCATCGTCGATTTCGACCTGTTCATCGGTGTCAGGTGCGGGGGCAAAGGTGACAGGGCGTTCGCCGGGGGCGAGACCCGAATGACCGCAGGCAAAGACCAATGGGTCAAGACGCGGCCTTTGATGTCTGACAAGGTCAGCGTTGCCTCGCCGACAGACACAATCACCTCAACCCGCTGGGTGTCTCCCTCGGGTCGCCACAGGGCGCTGGCTTCGAGCCGGTCGAATTCGGTGAGCGCGATCATGCGCGAGCTGCTCTTTCATTATATCTCTTGGTGGCAATCTATCGCGGTTTGTTGGGGGCGACAATCACTCCGGCCCAGGTGGGATGCAAAACCACCATAGCTTTTGTGCGGCTCCGGGGGGATTTGCGCATTTCGGGATTCAGAAATGCCAAAAACCGTATAAAGTGGCGCTATGATTATCTCATCTGGCCGAAAGTATATCTTTGTCCATATTCCCAAAACCGGGGGCACGGCGCTGTCGCTGGCGTTGGAGACGCGTGCGATGGCGGATGATATTCTGATCGGGGACACGCCAAAGGCTCTCAAACGACGGGCTCGGGTCAAATCGCTGTCGGCGCAGGGGCGATTGTGGAAACATTCCCAACTTGCGGATATCGAGGGTATCGTGGCGCGCGAGGCGTTGGGCGACTATTTCATTTTTACGCTGGTGCGGAATCCTTGGGACCGGATCGTGTCCTATTACCATTGGCTTCGTACGCAACAGTGGGATCATCCGGCGGTGCGTTTGGCAAAGGCGTCCGATTTCACGACGTTTCTGAATGCGCCCGAAACGCTGCGTGCTCTGTCTGTGCCGTACCGGTCCTATATGACCGATGGGGCGGGGGGTGAACGGGCTGTGCTATATGCCAGGCTTGAGGCATTGGAGGCGGATCTTGCGCCACTTTGGGCCCATCTTGGGTTTGACCTTTCTCCGATTGAGCGGGCGAATGCCTCGATGCGGTCGCGCGATTTTCGCGGGTTTTATTCGGATGAGGATGCGCAGACCGTGGCTCGGATAGCATCCGAAGATATTGCCCGATTTGGCTATGAGTTCGCGCCCTCTGCGTCGCAAATGTGACTGGAGTTGGACGCTTTGGTGCGCCGATGGGGGACCCTGCGACGGAATAGGCCGGACATCGTGGTCGAATCGTCTTAAATTTTAAATGCTTTTTTCTGGGGAAAGCTGCGCAAGGGCCAAGACTGCTTGGGTCATCGCGTGGCCCGGACAAAAAACTTAAGAAACTGTTATCAAAACCGTGAACAATTTACGCAAATCACGCAGATTTATGCGTGTGTCGGGATTATGCCTCATTTGTGTCCCAAACAGGCCGAACTGTGACCGCACCCCGCAGGCTTTCTCTCTTCACTGCCAACGGAGACCTCGGGCTGCCACCCAATAAAGAGGCTCCAAGACAAGGGGATGACGCCATGAAAATGCTGGGACAGATGTTTCAAAAGAGCTTTGTTCGCGATGCCCACGGACGTTCGGGGGCGTGGGATGGCGCATTTCATGGGACGGATCTTTTGTCCTCTGGTTTGGTGGCAGGCACACAAGTGGCCACACAACACGGGTGGCGCAATGTTGAGGCGCTGCAGCAAGGCGATCAAGTCCTGACCTTTGATGCGGGCCTGCAACCCCTGTGTCGCATTTCGCACTCCTGGAGCTTTGCCAATCATGGCACCACCCCAAAGTGTCATTGGCCGCTGTTTGTGCCTGCGGGTGTCTTGGGCAATGAGGCGGCGATGACGCTTTTGCCGGAGCAATCGGTGATGGTTGAATCCGATCTGGGTGAGGCGATGTTTGACGATCCGTTTGTTTTGATCCCGGCGTTGGCCTTGGAGGGCTATAAGGGCGTTGAACGCCGCAACCCGCACAGGCCGATTGAAGTGGTTGTGCTGCATTTTGAAACGGAGCAGTTGGTTTTTGCCAATGTTGGCGCACTGTTTCATTGCCCGGCAGACCATCACACCACGATTTTGGGATTGTTGGATGAGACTGACGATGCGGGTGGCTATGAGGTTTTGTCCATTGCCGTGGCGCAGATGTTGGTGGATGCGATGATGGATGAAGATCATTTGGACGCCGAATGGCTGCGCGCGCAGCCACAACGGCAACGACAAGAGGCGCGTTACGCGATCTAAAGCATCACGCCTTTCACCTGAGACAGGAGAAAGGCATGACGCTACCAGACGTATCAATGTTATGACGGAACGCTTTAATCTGAGGTGCTGCCGTGAAAAAGCCCGTGCGAGGGAAACCGCATGGGCTTTTCGTATTGAGGCGCGGGATCTGATCCAGCGATGCGTCACGGAGTGACAGCACACAAAAGGCCCTCCCCGGCAGGGAAGGGCCAAGAGTGATTAAAGCGTGATGTCGGTGGTCTTTGCTTAGGCGGCTTTGCTGTCCACACCAGCGCCGAAGCGGCCGTAGAAAGACTGACCTTTTTCGGCCATCTCGCGCAACAGGGCCGGGGTTTCAAAGCGCGGGCCATGGGTGGCTGTGAGGTTGTCACAGATTTCAACGGCTTTCGCCGCGCCGATGATGTCGAGCCATGCAAACGGACCACCGGACCATGGCGCAAAGCCCCAGCCCAAGATCGCGCCGACATCGCCTTCGCGGATGTCGGTCAGCACGCCGTCTTCGAGCGCGCGCACGGCCTCAAGAACCTGTGCCATCATCAGGCGGTGTTGGACTTCGTCGAGTTCGGGCTGGACATCCGCCACCGGGTATTCGGCGGTGAACCCGTCCCAAAGCATGCCGCGTTTGCCTTTTTCGTCGTAGTCATAAAAGCCCGCGTTGGATTTTTTGCCCAAACGGCCCTGATCGAACATCCAAAACACAACCTCGTCCACCGCCTCGTCCGGGTAATCGTCCCCCATGGCGGCTTTGGTGGCTTTGGCGATTTTGACGCCGAGGTCGATGGAGGTTTCGTCGATCAACTGAAGCGGCCCAAGCGGGAACCCCAGAAGTTTCGCGGCATTCTCGATCAGCGGCAAGTCTACGCCTTCGGAGGCCATCCGCACCCCCTCGTTGATGTAAGGGATGATACAACGGTTGGCGTAGAAAAAGCGCGCGTCATTAACGACGATCGGGGTTTTGCGGATTTGTCGCACGAAATCGAGCGCCTTGGCCACGGCCACATCGCCGGTCTCTTTGCCCTTGATGATTTCGACCAAAAGCATTTTGTCGACCGGGCTAAAGAAGTGGATGCCAATGAACTGATCCGGGCGCACAGAGGCCTTGGCCAGCTCGGTGATCGGCAGGGTCGAGGTGTTGGAGGCAAAAACACAGTCCGGGCCAACAATGGCTTCGACCTTTTTGGTCATTTCCGCCTTGACGCCGATGTCCTCAAACACCGCTTCGACGATCAAATCACAGCCCTTGAGCGCGTCCAGATCGGTGGTGGCGGTGATGTTGGCCAACACGGCCTCTTTCTTTTCCGGCGTCACTTTTTTACGGGCGATGCCTTTGTCGAGGATGCTTTCGGACAGCGCTTTTCCCTTGTCGGCGGCCTCCTGTTTTTGGTCGATCAACACGACCTCAATGCCCGCATTGGCGGAGACATAGGCAATCCCCGCACCCATCATGCCCGCGCCCAAAACGCCGAGTTTCTTGACTTTTTGATCGGCCACATCCGGGCGGTTTGCGCCTTTTTCCAAGGCCTCTTTGTTGATGAACAGCGATCGGATCATGTTGGAGGACGATGGGTTCATCAACACGTTGGTGAACCACCGCGCCTCGATTTTGATCGCCGTGTCAAAGGGCACCATCGCGCCTTCATAGACCGCCGAGAGCAACGCTTTGGCCGCCGGGTAGACGCCCATCGTGTTGCCATTGACCATCGCAGATGCGCCGACAAAGGTCATGAAACCCGCAGGGTGATAGGGCGCGCCGCCGGGCATTTTCCAACCCTTCGCATCCCATGGTTTCAGGATGTCCGCGTCTTTTGCGTTCAAAACCCACTCTTTGGCTTTGGCCAGCACCTCGGACGGCTCAACCACCTCATGCACGAGGCCTGTGGATTTGGCTTTGATCGGGTCCAACATCCGACCTTCCAACAGGATAGGTGCCGCCGCCATCGCGCCCAAAAGCCGCGACACGCGTGTGGTGCCGCCCATGCCGGGGAAGATGCCGACCTTGATTTCTGGCAGGCCGATTTTGGCCTTTGGATTGTTGGCCACAAAGATGCGGTGCGTTGCCAAAGGCAATTCCAAGCCAATGCCAAGCGCCGTGCCGGGCAGGGCGGAGGCAATCGGTTTGCCGCCTTTGTTGGTTTTCGGGTCCATCCCCGCGCGTTCGATTTTGCGCAGGATGGCATGCATCGACATGATGCCTTCAAACAGACCTTTTGCAGGCTCGGCACCGGCATCATCGCGCATTTTGGCGATGATGTTCAAATCCATGCCACCGGCGAAATCCGCCTTGCCGGAGGTGATCACGATGCCTTTGACGGCTTCGTCCGCCAGCGCCTGATCGACACAGTCGTTCAGCTCAGCGATGCCCTCAATGGACAGCACATTCATGCTTTTGTTGGCGATGTCCCAAGTGATGACGGCCACGCCGTCGGCGTCTACGGAATAATGAAAATCGGTCATGTGTCGTCCTCCCCTTACATGCGTTCAATGATGGTGGCGGCGCCCATGCCGGAGGCGATGCAGAGCGTCGCAAGGCCTGTGCCTTTGCCGGTGCGCTCCAATTCGTCCAACATCGTCCCGATGATGATCGCACCTGTCGCGCCCAGTGGGTGACCCATGGCAATGGACCCGCCGTTGACGTTGACTTTGCTTTCATCAACGTTGAACGCCTGCATAAAGCGCATCACCACGGCGGCGAAGGCTTCGTTGACCTCAAACAGGTCGATATCTGAGATCGACATGCCACTGTCGCGCAGAATTTTCTCGGTCACGGGCACGGGGCCGGTCAACATGATCGTCGGATCGGTGCCGATTTTCGCTGTCGCACGGATGCGGGCGCGAGGTTTGAGGCCCCATTTCTCACCAAACTCTTTATTGCCGATCAGAACAGCGGCGGAGCCATCGACAATACCCGAGGAGTTGCCCGCATGGTGGATGTGGTTGATCGCCTCAAGATGTGGGTATTTCATCATCGCGATTTTATCAAAACCGGGCATCACTTCGCCCATGTCTTTGAACGAGGCTTTGAGATTGCCAAGCGCTTCCACCGTGGTGCCGGGGCGCATATATTCGTCGTGATCAAGGATGGTCAGGCCATTGATGTCTTTGATCGGGACAATGGATTTGGCGAAACGGTTGTCTTTCCACGCCGCCTCGGCGCGGTCTTGCGACAACACGGCCAGCGTGTCGGCCTGTGCGCGGGTAAAGCCATATTCGGTGGCGATGATGTCCGCCGAAATACCTTGTGGGACGAAATAGGTTTTCATCGCCAAGGACGGATCGACGGCGATTGCTGCGCCATCCGACCCCATCGCAACCCGGCCCATCATTTCAACGCCACCGGCAATGTACCCCATGCCCGCGCCGCCTTTGATCTGGTTGGCGGCGATGTTCACCGCCTCCATGCCAGAGGCGCAAAAGCGGTTGATCGCCAGACCCGGAATGGATTGATCCAGATCGGAGGCCAAAACGGCGGTCCGTGCCAAACAGCCACCCTGTTCGCCGACCTGCGTCACGTTCCCCCAGATCACATCCTCGACGGCATGACCGTCCAACCCGTTGCGCTCTTTCACAGCGTTCAGGATTTGCGCGGACAGGCGCACGGATGTCACCTCGTGCAGGGACCCGTCCTTGCGCCCCTTGCCGCGCGGGCTTCGCACGGCGTCATAAATATATGCGTCAGTCATTCAGATCCTCCACTCGTCGTCACTGGGCCCGGTCCATAGGGGAGCCGGGCATCATATCATAAGGGTGTTTCCAGCCGGGAAGCGTTTCGATCCGTCCCAGCCAAGCGTCAATATTGGGCCAATCGGCCCGCACAAACCCAAAGGGTTCGGGGTAAAACAGGTAAGAACAGCAGGAAAAATCCGCGATGGTCGGGCCTGTCGTGCCCGCAACCCAATTGCGATCTGCCAAAGCGCCGTTCAGGGTGACATAGACAGATTTCAGCCGGGCTTGCATAAAGGTGATGACCTCGTGTGGCCGTTTGTCCTCGGGCACAAAGTTCATCAAAAATCGGGTCATGCCGACTTGGGATGACATTTTGTGGTTGTCCCAGAGCACCCAGCGCAACACTTCGCGCTGCTCGGCCTCATTCGCGCCGCCAAATTTCCCGGTCCTTTTGACCAACTCTCTAAGGATCACGCCCGATTGGGTCAGGACCAAATCTCCATCGACGTAGACCGGACATTCGCCCATCGGATTGAGCGCGCGAAACGCCTCGCCGCGCGATTCGCCGTTGAAAAAGTCAACATAGACCGGCTCCCAAGGCAGCTCTGCCAAGGTCAGGGTCAAGGCCACTTTGTAGGAATGCCCGCTTTCACCAAAACAATAGAGCTGCGCCGTCATTTGTTCGATCCTTGTGGTGTCACGTTGATCCAAACATGGGGGCAGGGCGCGCGCATTGCAAAGCCGCGCCGCAGATCGGCTTCATTGCAGGAAAAATACTCACCGCGCAGCAGGGGCGTCAAAACGCAAGCTTTGACAAGGCGCGCGGCGTGGGTCATTTTTTCCTCTTCTCCAAATCTGAATTGAACAACCGCAACCGGTGTTCAAGGTTGTCTTCGTTTATGACGGAGGAGAAATTTTCGAACAGGAAAGACAAAGCCTCTCCCTCGTCCAGCCCAGCCTCCCTCGCGAACCGTTTGAGACGACGATAGCCATCTTCGGTCATAGAAACAGGAAAACGCCGCGTCATTCTAAAGCGCTTGGGCATGGTTACGCTCCGTCATTTGGCCCATTTGGGCAGACAAACAAAAAGACCCCCCGCCCGTCATCCGGGCAGGGGGCCATAGATCAAGGTGACCCGAGTTTAGAACGCTTCGGCGGCCAGCGCCATCACCGGATCGGCACCGGATTCGATGCGTTTCAACAGCGTGCCCGTCATCGGCAGAGACCGGGCCATGTAATAGCGCGCGGTGATCAGCTTGTTCTTGTGGAATTCGGGATCATCGGTGCCATTGGCCAGCGCGGTGAGTGATGTTTTCGCCATCCGGCCCCACATCAGACCAAGGCAGACATAGCCAAACAGATGCATGAAGTCATAAGAGCCAGACAGCGCCGCGTTCGGGTTTTTCATGCCGTTTTGCATGAAATACATGCCCGCGCCCTGAAGATCTTTTGAGGCGGCTTTCAGCGGATCAACAAATTCCGCCATATCACCGTCGCCGTTTTCCTTACAGAAGGTTTTGACCATATCAAAGAAGGCCATGACATGTTTGCCACCGTCCTGCGCCAATTTGCGACCGACAAGATCAAGCGCCTGAACGCCATTCGCGCCTTCATAGATCATCGCAATCCGGGCATCGCGGGTGAATTGGGACATGCCCCATTCTTCGATATAGCCATGACCGCCATAGACCTGTTGCGCGTTCACGGTCGCCTCATAGCCCTTGTCGGTGAGGAAACCCTTGAGCACGGGCGTCATCAGGGAGACCAGACCTTCAGCGGCGGCGTCACCGCCTTTGTGACCCGCATCAATCAGTTGCGCGCCCCAAAGCATAAAGGCCCGCGCGCCCTCGATGAAGCTCTTTTGATCCATCAGGTTGCGGCGAATATCAGGATGCACGATCAGCGGATCGGCCGGACCATCGGGGTTTTCGGCCCCTGTCACAGCCCGCCCCTGAAGGCGGTCTTTGGCGTAGATCACGGCGTTTTGATAGGCGGCTTCGGCTTGGGCCAGACCCTGCATGCCGACGCCCAAACGGGCCTCGTTCATCATGGTGAACATCGCGCGCATGCCTTTGTGCATATCGCCCAAAAGATACCCAGTCGCCTCGTCATAGTTCATCACACAGGTCGAGTTGCCGTGGATGCCCATTTTTTCTTCGATGGACCCAACAGACACACCATTGCGTGCGCCGAGGGAGCCATCTTCGTTGACCAAAAACTTCGGCACGATGAACAGAGATACGCCTTTGATCCCTTCAGGCCCGCCAACGATCTTGCCCAGCACAAGGTGGATGACGTTGTCGGACATGTCGTGATCACCGGCCGAGATGAAAATCTTTTGGCCGGTGATTTTGTAGGAGCCGTCGTCCTGCGGCTCGGCTTTGGTGCGCATCAGACCCAGATCGGTGCCACAATGTGGCTCCGTCAGGTTCATCGTCCCGGTCCACTCGCAGGAGGTCATCTTCGGCAAATAGGTGGCTTTTTGATCCTCGGTGCCATGCACCAAAATCGCCGATGCCGCGCCATGGGTCAGGCCCTGATACATGGTAAAGGCTTGGTTCGCGCCTGAAAACAATTCGCCGACAGCGGTGCTGATCAAATAGGGCAGACCTTGGCCGCCGTAGTCTTCGGGCAGATCAAGTCCCGGCCAGCCGCCTTCTTTGACTTGCTCAAAGGCCGCTTTGAAGCCGGTCGGCGTGGTGATCACCCCGTTCTCAAAGGTACAGCCCTCGGTGTCGCCCACAGTGTTTAGCGGCGCAATCACTTCGGAGGCCAATTGGCCTGCGGCGTCCAAAATGGCTTCGGTAAACTCGCGATCAAGGTCGGCGTAGCCGGGCACCTCGGAGTTCGAGATGTTCAACACATCGTGCAGAACATATTGAATGTCTTTTGTCGGCGCCGTGTAGCTCGGCATGGCTGCTCTCCCTTTGCGTGTCTCGCGAGGTCAGCTTGATTTGGCCTCGCGTATCTGTTTTTCAAGTTCGGTCTCGGCGAACTCAATCTCATGTTCCAAATCGGCCATGACACTGAGAAGCAGTTGCTTTTGCTCCTCCATCCCCGCGAGCTTAACGCGATACGATTTTAACGTTTCGCGTAGCTGCGCTGCCCCTGCGTCTTTCTCTGAGAACAGATCAAGCAATTGCCGGATCTCCTCCAAAGAGAAGCCAAATTTTTTACCCCGCATGATCAGTTTCAAACGAGCCCGATCGCGTTTGGTGAACAGGCGTTTCTGTCCCTCGCGGATCGGAAAGATCAGTTCTTTGGCCTCATAGAAGCGCAAAGTGCGCGGCGTTACATCGAACGCCTCACACATTTCGCGGATGGTCATTACCTCTTTCGTCATCGGGCGGTTTACTCCGTTTCCCGTCAGGGGTGGATGTGATCCACGCTCTGACTGTGGGACGCGCAAGCTCTGCCTTCGCCCCATCCTATTCGCTTCTTGCCCATCTCTTTAATCGAAACGTGGCGTCACTTCCGATCAGGCAGTTTTGCGCGTCGGAGCGTCTCAGTCAAAAGATATTCATTAGGCAGATTGATTGCAAACGGTTTGGGAAATTGATCTGAAGAGCAAGAAAATGTCATGTAAAATAGCGGTAAAAGCGCTTTGGTTTTTATATGGATTCTGCTGCGTGCGACGTTGAGGGGGCGTCGTTTAGAGTGCAATCAAACCGCAATAGGCATTTTGGCTCGTCAAAGACGTTACGTCGTAAACGCTGCGCTTGTGTCACAAGGTGCGCGCACAGCGACATAGGCATTCATGACAAGGAGGGGACGGTCAAACCACAGCAGCGGCGCAACACTCGCCGCGGCTTTTGATCCTTTTGGCTCTGCGGATATGCTTGGCCCTCAGGCGGGTTTGCCGCCCGCCAGAGTGGCTTCACGCAGTTTCTTGAGCTCATCAATCGCCTTATCAAGATCTTGGCGCTGTTCTGTGAGGGCTTGAAGTTGGCGATCGGCCAATTCGATAAAGGCCGCAGATTGCGCATCGGTGCCTTTTTCTTCGTAGATCGACAGCCATTGACGAATCTCTTCAAGAGAGAAGCCATAGCGCCGTCCCCGCAGGATCAGCTTCATTCGCGCCAGTTCGCGCGGGGTGTAAAACCGTGACCGGCCTTCCTTTTCGGGGGCCAGCAATTCGATATATTCGTAATATCGCAAGGTGCGCGGCGTCACATCGAACTGCGCGCACATTTCCTTAAACGTGAGACGTTGGTCAGACATGGCTTCACTCTCCTCACGTCGCATCTAAACCGATGAGTTTAGTTTCGCAACTTAATTCAGAACGTTTGGGAAACCATAGTAAACGACATAGCTGAGGATCAAGGCCGGGATTGAAGTATAGAGTGTCGCAAGCACGGCAGCGCGTGGTTCTAATGCGATGGCGGGAAACAAAGCGTCGCCATCATTGGAAATCGCATTGCCCAAAAGCGCCGCAAAGGGGATCAGCCCGTTGATATAGAGGGTGGTGACCAAAACCTGTGGGCCGCAACCGGGAATGAACCCAATCAACACGGCGATCAATGGCAGCACCGGCGCGATTGAGGAAAACAGCGCGGCAAGGTCCAGCCCCAAAAACTGCGATGCATATTCATAGGCCAAATAGGCGCCGATCACCCAAACAGAGATGAACGCGGTTTCTTCGGCCATGCGTGTCACCGGTGCGTCATCTGCATGGGTCATCGCCTGAACCGGTGAGAGCACCCAAATCAGCAATCCGATGCCTGTTCCAATCAGCGCAAACACCGTGACCGGGATGCCAAACAGGGTGGTGAGTTCGATTTGCGCCAATTGTGCGCCACCGACGATCAGAGCGGGCAGAAGCGGCACAAGGTAGGCGATGTCACGGGGGCGGATGCGGCCAATTTTGGGGGCCAACTCACAGGCGGAGCCTGCGCTGCGGGCCACCCCATTGGGATGGATCACATCCACAAACCAGCCAAACAAAATACCCGTGGCGAAAGACAAAGGCAGAACCACAAGCGCCGCGTCGGGGCGGGTGGCGATCAACAAAAACGCCGCATCGCCCATGGTCGCAGTGAGGGTTGCCACAACGGCACCAAAGCCAACATTGCCGCTGGAATAGGCCGCGATCACCACCACCGCGCCGCCACAGCCGGGGGTGGCACCCAGCAAAGAGGCCAGCGGCACTTGCATCCATCTCGCCCCTTTGAGCGTCTCGCCCATGTTGAACCGAAACACCCGTTCCGCGCCGTAAAACAACATGAGCGTGGCGGCGACAAATGCTGAGACTTGGGTGAAGGCATCGGTCATTTGCGCGCGGGTGAGCGCGCCAAGCGGGGCCGGGGCCAGCGCCAATGCAACAAAGGCGAGGGCGATGATGAGGCGTTTGAAGCGCAGCGGTCGCTGGAGCGCCAGTTTGCCCATGGGCACAGTGTCGGACACCGCAACGCGGGCGTCATTGGAGCGGGCAATGTCGGTCATACAGGAAACTTCCGTCGGGTTAGTTGCAAGTCATTCTTAATTGCAGAAAATAGACCTTGCAGCCCGTGTTGCAAGCCACATTATGCAAAGAGCCTGTTCAAAAGGCCGAATTTCGCCCGCTGCCTGCCAAAAACACCACTATGCACAGCCATTAAGCCGTCCCCAATGAGCCTTTCATGATCGAAGAACGTACAAAAATCGCCCGCCAATTCATTGAAGCCCTGCCGCATTGCCGGGCGCTTGGTATGGAACTTGATTCGATTGGTCAGGGGGAGGCAGAGATTTTCATGCCCTATTCCGAGGCGCTGATTGGCGACCCGGACACGGGTGTAATCCATGGTGGTGCTGTGTCGGCGCTGATGGACACCTGTGCTGGCGCGTCAGTGATGAGCCATCCTAAATCTGGGGCGGCCACCGCCACGATTGATCTGAGAATTGATTACATGCGGGCCGCCAAACCCGGCGCGACCATCACCGCCCATGCGATTTGTTACCATATGACACGTTCCGTCGCATTCGTGCGGGTGTCGGCCAATGATGGCACGTCCGACGTGCCGGTTGCCGCCGCCACAGGGGCTTTTACCGTGGAGCGCATGTGATGAGCCGACCCAAACCCGAACCTGTCCAAGTTGTCAAAGAGCGGCGCGATGCAGCGCTTTCCGCTTTGGTGGCGCGGGTGCCCTATATCACCTTCATGGGGTTTGAATTTGAGCGGCGCGGCGATGAGTTGACCGCGATAATGCCGTATCGTCCTGATTTGATTGGAAATCCCACCCTGCCTGCGCTGCATGGCGGGGCTTTGGCTGCGTTTTTGGAGGTCACGGCGATCATGGCGCTGGGCTGGTCGCTGATTTGGCCGCGGATGGAGGCGGGGGAGAGTGTTGAGACGATGCCCGCTTTGCCGAAGACCATTGACATAACTGTGGACTATCTGCGCTCCGGTCTGCCGCGCGATGCCTATGCCCGCGCCGAGATCACGCGCGCTGGGCGGCGGTATGCCTCCGTGCAGGTAGAAGCCTGGCAAGACAACCGGGCGCGCCCAACTGTGCAAGCGATGGGGCATTTTCTGATGCCCGAGCTTGCGGTCGCGTCTTAAAATGGCGGACGTCGGCGTCGAGTTGACCCACAGACGGGTGCTCAAAATCGCCATTCCCATCGTGCTCTCCAATGCCACCGTGCCGATCCTTGGCGCGGTCGACACCGGCGTGGTGGGGCAAATGGGGCTTGCCGCTCCGATCGGCGCCGTGGGCATTGGCGCGATCATTTTGGCGTCGATCTATTGGCTCTTCGGGTTTTTGCGCATGGGCACCACTGGGCTTGTGTCACAGGCGCGCGGGCCTCCGATACGGGCGAAGTGGCCGCCCTTTTGACCCGCGCTTTGATGATTGGTGTGGTTGGCGGCGTCGCGTTGATTGCGTTTCAAATCCCAATCCTTTGGGCCGCATTTCGTCTGTCTCCGGCCTCGCCCGAGGTCGAAAGCCTTGCACGCAGCTATATCTCCATTCGCATCTGGTCCGCGCCCTTCGCCATTGCGCTGTACGGCGTCACCGGCTGGTTGATCGCCCAAGAGCGTACCCGCGGCGTTTTGGTGCTGCAATTGTGGATGAACGGGCTCAACATCGGGTTGGATCTTTGGTTTGTGTTGGGGCTGGGTTGGGGTGTCCAAGGCGTCGCAGCGGCCACGGTTTTGGCCGAAATCAGCGGTGCGATGATGGGGCTTTGGCTCTGTCGCGATGCGTTTAACGTGCCAAGTTGGCGCGATTGGGCACGGGTGTTTGACCGGGCGCGACTGATCTATATGGCCAAGGTCAACACCGATATTTTGATCCGCTCGGTGCTTTTGCTCGCCATTATGGTCAGCTTTACCTTCCTTGGCGCCGGGTTTGGCGACCGGACCTTGGCGGCCAACCAAATCCTGATGCAGTTCATCGAAATCACCGCCTATGCCCTTGATGGTTTTGCCTTTGCAGCCGAGGCGATTGTCGGTCACGCGCTGGGGGCACGTTCGCGGGACGCGCTGCGGCGCGGGGCAATGCTTGCCTCGTTTTGGGGGCTGATTGCCTCTGGGCTTTTGGCGCTGGGTTTTGCCGTCTTTGGTGGCGCGATCATCGACACCATGACCACCGCGCTCGAGGTGCGCGTTGCGGCGCGGGCGTTTTTACCGTGGATGGTCTTGGCCCCGTTGTTGGGCTTGGCGGCGTGGATGTTGGACGGGATTTTCATCGGCGCAACCCGCACCCGCGACATGCGCAATATGATGATCCTGTCGCTTTTGGCCTATGTCATCGCTGCCACTGTCCTGATCCCGTTGTTTGGCAATCACGGGCTTTGGGCGGCGTTGATGGTCAGCTATATCGCACGGGGTGCGACGCTTTTGTGGAAATATCCGGGGCTTGAGGCACAGGCCACGCGCGCGGGGTAAAGGTGGATTAAAGCCAATCACCGCGCTTGGTGCCGACCGCCTCTGTCACCGTGTCAAACCCGTCTTGTTTGAGCAGATCGTCCAAACCGCGCGCGATGCGCGGGGCCAGAGAGAGGCCCTGATAGACCATCGCTGAATAGAGCTGAACCACCGAGGCCCCAGCGCGGATTTTGGTATAGGCGTCAAGCGCGGAGGCGATGCCGCCAACCCCGATCAGAGGCATGTCATCCCCCAAATCGCGGGACAATTGCGCCAGAACCCGCGTGGACTCTTCGAACAATGGACGACCAGAAAGACCGCCCATCTCACCTTTATGTGCAGATTTCAAACCTTCGCGCGATAAAGTGGTGTTGGTGGCGATCACCGCGTCGATGCCGGATTTGCGCGCCACCTCGGCCAGTTCGGCCAGCTCGGAGGCCGCCAAATCCGGGGCGATTTTCAAGAACACCGGAACCTCGTGATCCAAACCTGTGCGGGCCTCCAACACGCCACGCAACAGCGCCTCAAGCGCTTCCGGCCCCTGCAAATCGCGCAGGCGTTCGGTGTTGGGCGAGGAGACATTCACCGTGGCGAAATCAATCGCATTGCCGCAATGAGCCAATACTTTGGCGAAATCACCGGCGCGGTCTGCGCTGTCTTTGTTGGCACCGAGGTTCAGGCCAACGGGGATTTTGGCGCGGTGGGTCGAGTTACGGCAGCGCGCCAAACGATCCCCGATCGCCTCCATCCCATCATTGTTAAAGCCAAAGCGATTGATCACCGCATGATCTTCGCTCAGGCGGAACAGCCGGGGTTTCGGGTTGCCCGGCTGGGGGCGCGGGGTGGCCGCACCCAATTCGATAAAGCCAAAGCCCGCGCGCGCCAGTTGCGGGATGGCTTCGGCGTTTTTGTCAAACCCGGCGGCAAGGCCCACGGGATTGGGCATCTCAAGTCCGGCAATTTTGGTTTTCAACCGTGCCGATGTGATTGGACCGGGCAGGGGGGCCAAGCCTGCGCGCAGGGCGGAGAGGGCAAAGTGATGGGATTTCTCCGGATCGAGGCTGCGCAATAGCGCCATGCCGACCTGTTCAAAGAAAGACATTCATAGATCCTCTGGAAAGAGATGCCCATCGGGGCCAAGCGGCAAGGATTTGACCCAAAGGATGTCATCCATGCGCAGGGCGCGATAGAGATGCGGGAACAAGGCACCACCACGCGATGGTTCCCATTTGATATGCGGGGCCATTTTGTCGCTGTCACAGGCGAGAATATGCAGACCGTCTTCGCCCGCAAACCATTTGGATACGGTCTCTTTGACCTGATCCTTGGTGGAGAAATGGACATAGCCATCGGCCAGGTCAACAGGCGCACCAAGGGTCTCGCCACCGGCTTGCATGGCCGCCCATTCGGGGGCCCGGAAGATTTTGTAAATATGCATGTCCCTCAGATGCCAGTGCTGTCGTCTTTGGTCAATGGGGCTTTGTGTCCCTAACGTGGTGTCGGTGGCTCAGAGCCAGCGACCGCAATGTCTATGGATGCGTGGGATGATGAAAAACACCATGGACAGAACGATGATCGGCACCATGACGAGGTTGCGTTGCCAAATCTGCCAGTCGGATGTGACAGGAGCGAGGGCATAGATCAGGATCGTGACCAAGGGGTAGACGCCAAGAAAGACAAACAGGCTGAACCGCAGGCGGCTGGGTTTGCGGGAGGCTGTGGGGCTGGTGGCAGCAGAGGACATATGATACTCCAAACAGAACGATACGTTTCGTTCTTATATATGAACGATGCGTTCCGATATGTAAAGGAGGCCGACTGTGCCAAACGTCACAGGTGAGTGTGCAAAGCCGCAGAGGCGGTCCATTGGCGCGCGCCGCAACCCGGCAACCGAGGCGGCGATTCTGGATGCGGCTTGTGATCTGTTGCGCGAAAAGGGCGTGCATGGCCTGACGATGGAGGCGGTGGCGCGGCGTGCGCGTGCGGGCAAAGCAACGCTTTACAAATGGTGGCCCAACCGGGGGGCACTTTTGGTGGCGGTCTATGAGCGCTCTAAGGGCGCGCATCAGCACAGGGACATGGGCAATCTGGTTGACACCATTGCGGAGTTTTATCGCTATGTGTTCACCTTCTGGCAAACCCCGAAGGGCAGGTGTTTCCTTTGATCATTGCCGAGGCGCAGTCGGATCAGGATGTGGCGGAGGCTTTAGAGCGCTATCGTTTAGAGCGGTTGGCGGCGTTGATCGACGTGGTCGGATGGGCGCAGACATGCGGCGAACTGCACGAGAGTGTCGCACCGGAGGCCCTCGCGGATACCATCATGGCTGCGGCTTGGCTGAGGTTGCTCACAGGGCGGCTTGCGACGGACCCGCATCGGTTGGCGCGTGATGTGCTGTCTGGTTGGATTGTCGAAAAACAATGACCTGCCTGTCATTCGTGCGTTACAAAACCGTTACGTGCGAAATGTAGCTGATAGAGAGGTTAGAGCTTTGACTCTTCGGTCAACTCTCGTCAGGGTTTATGGTATCAATTCAACAGGGGTGCAGAAATGCTCAAAAAAATCCTTCTGACTTCGGCGGCTATGATGGTTTCCGCTGGTGCGGCCTATGCCGATTATTCGCTCACCATTCTCCACACCAATGATTTCCACGCACGCTTTGAACCGATTTCGAAATACGATGCGGGGTGCTCAAGCGAGGACAACACCGAAGGCAAGTGTTTCGGTGGCTCGGCGCGTCTTGTGACGGCTGTGGAAGAGGCGCGTAAACGCTCGAACAACTCCATCCTCGTCGATGGCGGCGATCAGTTCCAAGGCACGCTGTTCTACACCTATTACAAAGGCAAACTTGCCGCCGAGATGATGAACAAGCTCGGCTATGACGCGATGACAGTGGGCAACCACGAATTCGACGACGGTCCCGAAGTGCTGCGCGGCTTTATGGATGCGGTGACCTTCCCGGTCCTGATGTCGAACGCTGATTTCTCCGGCGAGCCTTTGCTGGCCGATAAGCTGCTTAAATCCACGATCATCGAACGTGGCGGTGAAAAGATCGGTCTGATCGGCCTGACGCCTCATGATACGGACGAACTGGCCTCTCCCGGCCCGAACGTGATCTTCACCGATCCCTCCGATGCGGTTCAGGGCGAAGTCGACAAACTCACCGCCGAGGGCGTGAACAAAATCATCGTTCTGTCCCACTCCGGCTATAACGTCGACAAAACCGTCGCCGCCAACACCACTGGCGTTGACGTGATCGTGGGCGGTCACACCAACACGCTGTTGGGCGACATGGACGGGGCCGAAGGGCCGTACCCGACCATGGTGGGCAACACCGCCATTTTGTCGGCCTATGCTTACGGTAAGTTCTTGGGCGAATTGAACGTGACCTTTGACGACGCCGGTGAGATCACCGAAGCCGTTGGCGCGCCGATCATCATGGACGCTGCCGTGTCCGAAGACGAAGTCACCGTGGCACGTATAGCCGAAGCGGCTGTTCCGCTTGAGGAAATCCGCAACAAGGTCGTGGCCGAAACCACCGCAGCGATTGATGGCGACAAAAACAACTGTCGCACGATGGAATGCGAGATGGGGACACTTTTGGCGGACGCCATGTTGGCGCGTGTGAAAGACCAAGGCATAGAAATCGCGTTGCAAAACGGCGGTGGCGTGCGGTCTTCCATTGATGCGGGGCCGGTGACGATGGGCGAGGTTCTAACCGTTCTGCCGTTCCAAAACACCCTCTCCACCTTCTATGTGCCCGGCTCGACCGTCGTCGAAGCGCTTGAAAATGGCGTGAGCCAGTTGACAGACGTGGCGGGTCGTTTTCTGCAAGTTGCGGGCCTGACCTATGCCTATGATGGTTCTGCCGAGGTTGGCGCGCGCGTGTCTGACGTCATGGTGGGCGGTGCGCCGATTGATCTTGATAAGGTCTACGGCGTTGTGTCCAACAACTATGTCCGCAACGGCGGCGATGGGTTCAAAATGTTCATTTCGGCAGAGAATGCCTATGATTTCGGTCCCGATGTGGCCGATGTTGTGGCCGAATATCTGATCCAGAATGGCCCCTACACGCCCTACACAGATGGTCGCATCACCGTCAAATAAGGCGGCGTTTCTTCCTCTTTAGATGCTGGAAAAGTTGGAAAGCCCTCGCTACCGTTGCGGGGGCTTTTCTTATGACAGAGACCTTTAGGACATGAGCTTGGAGAAAGAAATGCACGGACGCTGCACCTGTGGAGAGATTGAATATGCGCTGGGCGACAGCTTCATGTGCGTCCATTCTTGTCATTGCACATGGTGTCAGCGCGAAACCGGGTCGGCCTTTGCCCTCAACGGTCTGATTGAAAGGGCCAAATTGACCGTGATCAAAGGCACGCCAGAGGAGGTTGAGACCGCGTCCAACTCTGGCAAAGGCCAGACCATCGTCCGCTGCCCCTCCTGCCATGTCGCGCTGTGGTCACATTACTCCGGGGCGGGGCGTGCGCTGGCCTTTGTGCGGGTCGGGACGCTGGATCAGGCCCGCGAGATCACTCCAGACGTGTTCATTTTTACCTCCACCGCCGTGCCGTGGATGCGCTTTCCTGATGGCGCCAAGGTTTATCCCAACTACTATTCGACCAAAGAGGTCTGGACGCCGGAGGCCATCGCCCGGCGCAATGTGGCCTTGGGGCGGATGTAATGGATCATCCGCTTCTCGATCTGATCAACGCCAAAATAGCCGAGGCCGAAGCGCGGGGCGAGTTCGACAACCTGCCCGGTGCGGGCAAGCCTTTGCCTGACTGCGATGATCCGGAAAACGCGCTTTTGAACCGGTTGATTCAGGAAAACGGCGGCGTGCCGGAGTTTGTGTTGTTGGGGCGGGAGTTGGAAAAACTGCGCGCCGAGTTGCGCGAGACTTCGGACCGGACCAGGCGCACCGAAATCATGAAAGACATGTCGATGATGGATGCCAAAATTGACATCGCCCGCAAAGCGCATCGGTAGAGAGTTTTCGCGAAAGATCGAAAATCCATTTTTGTTGGGGGTTTGTTAAGGCGTTTCGGAGTTCATGGGTCCGTATCTTTAATCGCGGGAATCCTCATGTTTCGGTCTGGCCTTTGCTCTTTGTTGCTGTTCATTGGAACGCTGTTGCCACTGTGCGCGCATGCTCAGGCAAGCTATGTCGATTTGGGACTTTCTGCCCTCCATTCCGATGGCGGAACATCGGGTTTTGAATGGACCGAATATGAGGCTTCCGCTGCGGTCGAATGGGCGCAGGACGCGGCGTTCTTTGGCGGCTCCTTTCGCTATGTGCGGTCCGAATTTCCAGGGATCGCCACCTTTAACCTACAGTCTCAAGCGTTCTGGGTCGGGTATAGTTTGACCGAGGCCCTGCGGTTGGTGGCGGAATATGATCACACGGATCGCGACTATGCCGGTCTCTATCTTGACCATAAGGCCGACCGATTGGGGGCCGTTTTGGGCCTTCGCCATGCGTTTGCGGATCATGGCGATGATCTCCTGTCTCTTGAGGCGCGTTACCGCCCGTTGGACGCATTGGCGCTTTATGGCCATCTGGATCACAGTCTCGATGCCGGGGTCTCGACTGCGCGAATTTGGGGCGAGTATGAGGCGGGCGCTCTCTATCTTCTCGGTGGGGTCAAAGAGGCCAGTGACGCCGCACCGACAATAGGATTTGGCGGCGGTGCGCTTTTGGGGGGCAAATGGGCCGCTTACGCTGGGGCAGAGCTCAGCGAGCCGTTTGATTTTTATAGCCTCTCCATGCTTTACAATTTGAATGATCACTCGACTCTCCATGTGCGCGCGATGCAATCGGACAACCATGACAGCTCCAATTCGCAAATGACCTATTCCATCGCCTATCGGTTTGAGACCGGGACGCGGGCAGGAACGCGGGGCGCATTGCAAACCCGACGCCTTTGGATGAATGACCGATTGGGCTTTAGTTTCTAGGCGCAAAGAGGCTTTCCGTTCCTCTGGGTCGCGCGTATATCCATCTCATGTGTGGACGCTTCGCCAATACCCTTCCCTCTGATGCGATGGCGCAGTTGTTTGATGCTGCCCCTGCGAACACCTTGCCTCACGTGCCCAATTACAATGTCTGTCCGACGACGGACATCCATGTGATCTATCGCACCGATGACCACCGTCGCCTTGTGCCAATGCGTTGGGGTTTTGTTCCTAAATGGTACAAAGCGCCCAATGACGGCCCCTTGTTGATCAACGCCCGCGCCGAAACCCTTGCGGACAAGCCCGTCTTTCGCGAGGCCTGCCGTGTGCGCCGTTGCCTCATTCCTGCGGATGGGTTTTATGAATGGCATCGCCCCGAAGCGGGTGACAAACAGCCGTGGTTCATACAGCCCGCAGGTGAGGGGCCGATGGTCTTTGCCGGGATTTGGCAGGACTGGCAACAGGATGGCCAGCGCCTGTCGACCTGCGCCATGGTCACCACCGAGGCTCAGGGTCGTATGGCAGAGATTCATCATCGCATTCCAGTGATGGTGCGTCCTGAACACTGGGCAAAATGGCTTGGCGAAGAGGGCCATGGGGCGGCGACGTTGATGTGTGCGGCCCCCGACGAAGCGCTGCGCTTTCACCGGGTCAGCCGCGCGATAAATTCCAATCGGGCCTTAGGGCCTGAGCTTATTGAGGAGCTTGATGAATGACGGATCACGACCCGCTGTTGGAACCTTTATCACCTGCCATGGCCCATCTTGGGGTCGAGATGACCGCGTGGAGCACAGATTTTGCCCGGTTCGAGGCCGATATCGCACCGTTTATGGCAAACCGCTCTGGCATTCCACATGGCGGGATTTATGCCGCGATGTTGGACACAGCTATGGGCTATTCCGGCGCTTATAAGGGGGATGCGCAGGACTTGCGGATGACGTTGACGCTCTCACTGACGGTCAATTATCTGTCTCGGCCCAAAGGCGCGCGCCTCATTGCCGAAGGCCGGCGGGTTGGCGGCGGAGCCAAAACGTTTTTCACCGAAGGGCGGCTCTTGGATGAGACGGGGGAATGGATCGCCACGGGGGTTGGCACTTTTAAGGTGCGATCCTAAGACGCAGTTTCATTCAAAAGATTGAATTTGTTTTCGAGAGATGTTAGCTCGGTGTCAAAGATCTCATACATCATTGGAGTTGTCCCTATGTCCATCGACCGCGCTATGTTTCGTTTCGCCGGAATTATGGTCCTGATCAGCGTATTGCTGACCCAGTTCGTCCATCCCGGCTTTGTTTGGTTCACCGTCTTTATTGGCGCGAATCTGCTGCAATCATCCTTCACCGGCTGGTGCCCTGCGGCAAAAATCTTTGCCAAAATGGGTCTTCCGGTTGGGTGCGCTTTCGAAAAATAAGACGCAGCAAACGCAGAACAGACGGGGTCCTTCGGGGCCCCGTTTTCGTTTTTGGACGCAAAACATGGACGCCAAAGCATCTGCACTTTGCGTTCGGGCCGGATAAAAGGGGGAGAAATTGGAGCGGGCGGCGGGAATCGAACCCGCGTCATTAGCTTGGAAGGCTAAGGTCTTACCACTACACAACGCCCGCGCAGTGCGCCCTTAGGTATGACATGACTGCGGGAGGGTCAAGCCGGAATGCGCGTGGCGGATTTGCCCCGTTTCATGTTCAATTCGGCCTCTGTGCCCCACGAAGGCTTTCCCTCGCCCATATGACTGTGCATCTTTGCGGTAAAGATAAGCAACGCCACGCATGATCGACCGGCTTCGGCCTCTTTTATGCGACAGAGCGGTTGGATGAGGTGAGATGGTATGAGCGATGCTCCAGTGATGGGCGCGGCGAAAGCCGATTTGGTTTTGGCCGTGGATTTGGACGGAACGCTGTTAAAATCCGACATGCTCTATGAGAGCTTTTGGAGTGCCGCGACCAAAGATTGGCGCACGGCGCTTGCGGCGGTAAAGGCATTGTCAGGCGGCAAGGCGGCGCTCAAACGTGCGCTGGCGGATGCCTCGGATGTGGTGGTCGAAACGCTGCCCTACAATGACGACGTGATCGACTATATCCGCAACTGGCGCGCGGCGGGCGGCAAAACCGCGCTTGTGACCGCTTCAGATCAAGGGCTGGCCAACCGGATCGCTGCGCATCTTGATCTGTTTGACGAGGTGCATGGGTCGGACGGAATCAACAATCTCAAAGGTGACAATAAGGCCGCGTTTTTGACCGATCGCTATGGCGCAAAATCTTATGCTTACATGGGCGATCATGAGGCGGATCTGTTGGTCTGGGCTGGGGCAGGGCGCGCGATTACGGTCAATGCGCCGGCGGATTTGCGCGCAAAAGCAGCCGGGCTTGGTGTCGAGGTCGAGCATTTGGGCACGGCTGAGACGGATTACAAACCCTATCTCAAAGCGCTGCGCCCACATCAGTGGCTCAAAAACATCTTGGTGTTTTTACCGATGCTCCTGGGGCACCAGTTGAATTTCGCCGCGTTTTTCACCAGCTTTCTGGCTTTTTGCGCCTTCTCTCTGGTTGCCTCCTCGGTCTATGTGCTCAACGATCTTTTGGATTTGGCCGCTGATCGGGCGCACCCGCGCAAATGCAAACGGCCCTTTGCCTCGGGCACATTGCCCATTGCTCATGGAACTGGATTGGCGGGTGGATTGTTTGCAGCGGGCTTTGTTTTATCGCTTTTGATCAGCCCATTATTTCTCTTTGTCATGCTCTGTTATTACGCCATGACCACGGGATATTCGCTTTATTTCAAACGCCGCATGGTGATTGATATCTGCGTTTTGGCCGGGCTTTACACGATGCGGATCATCGCCGGAGGTGTGGCCTCCTCGGTGCCTTTGTCGGTCTGGCTCTTGGCCTTTTCGGTGTTTTTGTTCTTTTCCCTCGCGGCCGTCAAACGCCAAGCCGAGCTGGTGGATACAGCCAAAGCGGGGAAACTCTCGACCTCTGGGCGTGGCTATCATGTCGATGATTTGAGCATTATTTCGCAAATGGCGCTGGCCTCGGGCTATGTCTCGGTGCTGGTTTTGGCGCTCTATATGAACTCACCACAAGTCAGCCTGTTGTATTCAAACCCGTCGGTGCTTTGGGGATTTGCCTTGTTTTACTGTTCTGGGTGAGCTGGATCGTGATGACGACCCATCGCGGCGAAATGCATGACGATCCGATTGTCTTTGCTGTCAAAGACCGGATTTCACGCATCTGCGGCTTGTTGGCGGTGGGCTTTGCCATTGGTGGGGCGCTGAGTTGATTCTGTTGGTGTCGATCACATTTTTCCTCGGCTCTTGACCTCGATCAATTTTCCGAGTGAAAAGGTCAACTAATAGGGGTGGTATATCCGCCTCCTCGTTGAGCCACTGGAAAGCTGACCGCATGACACATGTCCGCCCTCTCTGCGCCGCCCTCGTTTCTCTGACATGTTTGGCGACGACACCCGCCGCGTCCGAGACACTGGAGAGCTTGGGAGAATCTCTGTTTTTCGATGTGAACCTGTCGCAAAATCGAAGCGAGTCCTGCGCCTCTTGTCATGACCCCGAACATGGCTTTGCCGATCCGCGCGGTGTGGCTTCGCCGGGTGATGACGGTGTGTCGATCGGAGATCGCAACGCGCCCACCGCCGCCTATGCCCATTTTGCGCCGGTGTTTTTCGAGAAGGCCGAAGGCGTTTGGGCCGGTGGGCAATTTTTGGATGGCCGGGCTGCGACGTTGGAGGACCAAGCGGGTGGACCGCCGTTGAACCCAATTGAAATGGGCATGGCCGACGCAGGCGCCGTTGTGGCACGGCTGGCTGAGAACCCGGCCTATGTCACGGCGTTCAAAACTCTGTTTGGGGATGAGATTTTCTCTGATTCAGACGAAGCCTATGCCGCAATGACCAAAGCCATTGCCGCCTTTGAGCGCACCGATTTGTTTTCGCCCTTTGACAGCAAATATGACCGATACATCCGCGGTGAGGCGGAGCTGACGCGCGAAGAGCTTTTGGGGGAAACCCTGTTTTTCTCGCAGCAATTCACCAATTGCAACGTCTGCCATCAGCTTAAACCGCAGCCGGGCACCGAGGGCGAGACCTTTACCAATTACGAATATCACAACATCGGCGTGCCCGAAAATCTTGATCTGCGTGCGCTCAATGGTGTGGCACCGGGCACGTTGGACCGGGGCTTGGCCTCCAACCCAGAAGTGGGCGACGCGCCGCAGACTGTGGGTCGCTACAAAGTGCCAACCCTGCGCAATGTTGCGGTGACCGGACCCTATATGCACAACGGCGTGTTTGCTGACCTGCGCACGGTCGTCCTGTTTTATAACACCTACAACACCAAATCTGAGGCGCGCAAAATCAACCCGGAAACGGGTGATCCATTCCGTGCGCCGGAGGTGTCAGAGACTTTGTCGATGGAGGAGTTGACCACAGGCCCGGCCTTGGAAGATCGCGAGATCGACGCATTGGTGGCGTTCATGAAAACCCTCACCGACAAGCGCTATGAGCCGTTGTTACAGGCCGCCAACTGAGCGCCGAAACAAAAACGCCCCCGCAAATTGCGAGGGCGTTTCCTTTTTTAAACCGACATGGATCAGACGATTTTGATCCCGGCGTCTTTGGCGTCTTTGACAAACTGCTCAAGGCCCTTGTCGGTCAAAACATGGCTGGCCATGGCTTTGATCACATTCGCGGGGGCGGTGATCACGTCGGCACCGATTTTTGCGCAATCGGAAATATGGTTCACGGTGCGGATCGAGGCGGCCAGGATTTCGGTCTCAAAACCGTAGTTGTCGTAGATCGTGCGGATGTCTTCGATCAGCTCAAGCCCGTCGATGTTGATGTCATCGAGACGCCCGATGAAGGGCGAAATATAGGTCGCGCCGGCTTTGGCGGCGAGCAAGGCTTGGTTGGCGGAGAAACACAGGGTCACGTTGATTTTATGGCCCTCGCCGGACAGTAATTTACAGGCTTTCAACCCGTCCAGCGTCAGCGGCAGTTTGATCACGACATTGTCGGCAATCGTCGCCAGTTTGCGGCCTTCGGCGACCATGCTGTCGAAATCAAGCGCCACAACTTCAGCCGAGACAGGCCCATCGACCATGTCGCAAATCTCTTTGGTCACTTCCAAAATGTCACGACCGGATTTCTTGATCAGTGACGGGTTGGTGGTGACACCGTCCACAAAGCCAAGGTCGTTGAGTTCGCGGATTGCATCCACATCAGCGGTATCGACAAAGAATTTCATGGGGCGGCTCCTCTTCATGCGCCTGAATTTACGGGGGAGTCATAGTGCATGTTAGCGCTCTAAGAAAGGGGGTCTGGTGAGGATCGGTCAAAAGCCGTATCACTCTCTCATGGATGAGGCAGAGCATTATTCTGACGGCGCGTTGGTCGCGGTGTTGACGACCGAACCGATTGATCGGCTCCTTGATTACAAGGCGCCTGAGGGCGGCGTGGCGCGCGGTGCTTTTGTCGAAGTCCCACTTGGACCGCGCAAAGTGTTGGGCTGTGTCTGGGGGCCGGGGGCCGGTGGGTTTGACCTGAAAAAGGCCCGCTCCGTGTCGCATGTCTTGGATGTCGCACCGATGCGCGAGGAGATGCGGCAGTTTTTGGAAAAGACCGCCGCCTATACGCTGACCCCGATGACCGCGATGCTGCGGCTTGCGACACGCGCACCGGGGCTGATGAACCCGCCGTCGATGCGCAAGATTTACCTGCGTGGGACAGGCCGTCCGCCGCGCGAAACCGAGGCCCGCACGCGGGTGATCGACACATTAGAAGAGTACGGCGGGCTGTCTTTTACGCTCAAAGAACTGGCCGAAACGGCGGGGGTGACGCCCTCGGTGATCAAAGGCATGGTGCCCTCGGGGGCTGTATGCGAAGAAGATTGCCCGCGTGATCTGCCCTATCCGCGACTGGATGCGAGCGCCCCGGGCAAAGAGTTGACCGATGCCCAAATCGGGGCCGCCATGGCGCTGCGCACTGCGGTCTCCGCCGAGGCCTATTCCACCACGCTTTTGAAGGGCGTCACCGGATCGGGCAAGACCGAGGTCTATTTGGAGGCCGTCGCCGCCTGTCTCGCCAAAGGGCGTCAGGCCTTGGTGCTCCTGCCCGAAATTGCCCTGACGGCAGAATTTCTCACCCGGTTCGAGGACCGTTTTGGCGCGCGCCCCGCCGAATGGCATTCGGGCGTGACTATGACCGAACGCCGCCGAGTGTGGAAAATGGTTGGTATCGGCGGGGCACAAGTGGTGATCGGCGCGCGCTCGGCGCTGTTTTTGCCGTTCCAAAATCTTGGTCTGATCGTGGTCGATGAGGAACATGACGGATCGTATAAACAAGAGGACGGCGTGCTTTACAATGCCCGCGACATGGCGGTGCTGCGCGCCTCGCTGTGTTCGGCTGCCGTGGTTTTGGCCTCGGCCACGCCCTCGCTTGAAACCTGGGCCAATGTTGAGGCGGGCAAATACCACCGCCTTGATCTGGAAAGCCGATTTGGCCCGGCGGTGATGCCAGATATGCATGCTTTGGACATGCGGGTCGAGAAATTGCCATCGACCCAGTTCATTTCTGAGGCTCTGGCGCGCTCGGTGCGCAAACGGATGGAATTGGGTGAACAAAGCCTGTTGTTCCTCAACCGGCGCGGCTTTGCCCCGGTGACGATTTGTCGGGCTTGTGGGCACCAAATCGCCTGCGATCACTGCGATGCGCGGATGGTTGAACATCGGTTCTTGGGCCGCCTGATGTGCCATCAATGCGGCGAAACCAAACCGATGCCCACGGCCTGTCCGTCCTGCAAGGTCGAGGGGCGATTGGCCCCCGTCGGTCCCGGTGTCGAACGGTTGGCCGAAGAGGTGGCAGAGCGGTTTCCAAATGCCAAATGCGCGGTGCTGTCCTCGGATCTTTTCGCGTCGGCCCGCGCGCTCAAAGATCAAATCCGCCAGATCGCACAGGGCGACACCGACATCATCATCGGCACGCAATTGGTGGCCAAAGGCCACAATTTCCCGAACCTCACGCTTGTCGGCGTGATTGATGCCGATCTTGGTCTGCAAGGATCGGACCTGCGCGCCGCTGAGCATACGTTTCAATTGATGCGTCAGGTGGCGGGCCGGGCGGGGCGGGCGGCGAAAAAAGGCGTGGCTTTGTTGCAGACCTATCAGCCAGAACATCCGGTGATCCGAGCGATCATCGCCGGGGATGAAGAGGGGTTTTGGCGCGCGGAGGCCGCCGAGCGCAAAATGGCCGGGGTGCCGCCCTATGGGCGGATGGCGGGGATCATCCTGTCAGGCCCAGATGTGGCGCAGGTGATGGATGTGGCCAATCATCTTGCGCGTCTGGCGGGGCCATTGCAGCGCGTTGGCGCGCAACTCTATGGTCCCGCGCCCGCACCGATTGCGCGGGTGCGCGGCAAACATCGGGTGCGGTTGTTGATCAAAGCAGAGAAAGCCGCGCCATTGCAGGCGGCGATCAGCGCCTGGGTCGGGCAGGTGAAATGGCCCAATTCTGTGCGTCTTCAGATCGACATTGATCCGCAGTCGTTTTGGTAAAAGGAAGGGGCTTTGCCCCTCTTGCGCCTGCGGCACAATTCACCCCAGGATATTTTAGGACAAAAGAATACGCGAGCTAGCAGGCCAGCGCAGGATTCGCTTGGCGATCAAAGACGAGTGTCGTGGCAATCGCACCGATCCACATGCTCAACAGAGCGAGCCAAGCTGTGGCGGCAAAGACCGATCCGCCAGTGACGCCGTTACCGATGGCGCAGCCCCCCGCGAGCATGGCGCCGAACCCCATCAGCACCGCGCCGATCATCGACTTGCGCATGACGGGCACGGAATCAAAGCTTTGCCAACGGAATTCCCCCGAGATCAGCGCGGCCAAAAACGCCCCGAGCACGACGCCGGGAACAAGCCCGACGTCAAATTCCAACACTGCGTTTCGGTCTAAGAAAAACATCAATGTGTTGGCGGAAGGGCCGGAGAAGGTGGCCGAGGTGACCGGCACCGGGTCAAAGGCGATTTGTGCCAAGGACCATGTAAGGACCCAACCGACCGCGACCGAAAAGCCAACGCCTGAGGCGAAAATCCATGTCTTTGGCCCGATCTGATGGCGGGCAGCGAGGTAGAGTGCGAGGGCCGCGAAGGCCAAGCCAAGCACCAGCCCTGTGCCTGAAGGCAAGTGTAGCGCATTCAAAAGGTTGACGTTTTCGCCTCCCGGCGTGATCGACAGGCTGGCCAATGTGTCGCGGTAGGGGGCGAGGATGCCGTGGAGGCTCATTTGGGCGGTGACGGCAAAGATCAGACCGGAGACCACCGAGCGCAGATTTCCGGTGGCGGCCAGAACCAAAAGGCGGCCCGAACAGCCGCGCGACAACACCATGCCCGCGCCAAACATCAACCCGCCAATGATGGCCCCGGACCATGATCCGGGCACGGCCATAATGCGTGCATCAGAGGCGCGAAACAGGCCCAGCATCTGCGCGCCCTGTACCCAGACGATGGCGGTCGAGAGGGTCAAAAGCCAAACCGCCACTTTCGGCCCAAGCTTGCCGTCGATGCCTTTGCCATGGGCGAACTCGACCGTGGCGGCACGCAGGCAAAACTGCGATCTCTGCGCCGAGACGCCAAAAATGAGACCGGTGACCAGACCAAACAACGCCGCAGTTGGGCTTTCGCCGATCCGTTCGACAAGGGCTAAAATGTCCATGCTGTAGATGTCCTCCCGCGCGCGAAATTTGACTGAGTTTAGGGGCAGGGCAGGGGCGTGCCTTGATCTAAGTCACATGGTTTCGCATGTTTGAATGCATCCTGAGGCTCTTTGGGCGTCTGTGCCAAGGGTTTTGTGCAGCGCGTAGGGGGGTGTGCAAGAATTCTGGCTATCCAAAATCCACATCGCGCCGTAAGGAAATGGGATGAAAAAAATGCCGATCCCCCTGTCTGAAACCGGGTCCCTGCCGCTGTGGCGCAGGCCTGAATCGTTGTTGTTCCTCATGGCCTTTGCAATGCCTGTGGCCTTTGCCACATGGAATGCGCTGCTCAACAACTTTGTCATTGAGGCCGCCGGGTTCACCGGGGTGGAAATCGGTTGGTTGCATTCGGTGCGCGAGATCCCCGGATTTTTGGCCATCGGTGTGATTGCCTTGATCATGTTCATCCGCGAACAGGTGTTGGGGATTGCGGCGCTTTTGCTTTTGGGCGCGGCCACGGCTGTAACCGCGTTTTTCCCCTCATTGGGTGGGATTTTGACCATCACCATGTTGTCATCCATCGGCTTTCACTATTTCGAAACGGTGAACCAATCGCTGCAATTGCAATGGTTGACGAAAGAGCGGGCCCCGATTGTGATCGGGCGGCTTGTGGCGGCGGGATCTGCGGCCTCCTTGGTGGCTTATGGGCTGTTGGTGGTGACGTGGAAGACGTTCGATCTGTCCTATGGCTTTGTCTACATGGTGTCGGGCGGGTTTACGGCGGTGGTGGCGGTGTTCGCGTTCCTTGCCTATCCGCAGTTCCAATCGCCGCATCCGCAAACCAAAAGTTTCGTGCTCAAACGTCGCTATGGCCTCTATTACGCGCTGCAATTCATGGCGGGGGCGCGGCGGCAGATTTTTGTCGTCTTCGCCGCCTTCATGATGGTCGAGAAATTCGGCTTTGAAGTGCATCAGGTGACGGCCCTGTTTTTGATCAATTTCGTCGCCAATATGGTCGTCGCCCCCTTCATGGGCCAAATCGTTGCCCGCAAAGGCGAGCGCTTTGTGTTGATGTTTGAATATATCGGCCTGACGGTGGTGTTTTTGGCCTATGGTGGCATCTATTGGCTGGGCTGGGGCGTGGTGATTGCGGCGACGCTTTATGTCATTGATCACATGTTGTTTGGTTTGGCCTTTGCGCTCAAAACCTATTTCCAAAAGATCGCAGACCCGCAAGACATCGCCCCCACGGCCGCCGTGGCCTTTACCATCAACCACATCGCAGCGGTGTTTTTGCCTGCGCTGCTGGGGTATCTTTGGGTGGTGTCGCCTGACGGGGTGTTCATCTTGGCGGCTGCGATGGCGATGGTGTCTTTGGGCTTGGCCTCACTCATCCCGCGCCATCCCGAAAAGGGCAATGAATGGCGGTTTTTGCCTTTGGTGCGCGCCACAACACCGGCCGAGTGATCTGGCCGAGTGATCGGCCAAATAATCGGGCAGAGTGATCCCACCTCTGGTTTGATCCGCAGTCTGACCTATATTCTGGTATGAAACGGTGACAATGGAGATTTGCGATGTTCGGTGCTTTGACCAAGAAACGATCCATGCCCACGCCAGATGAGGCACTGTCTGGACGGACCACGCCGATCCCGACGGCGGATGAGCATTTTGTCTTTCACCGGCCTTTGATTGAACCTCTCGCCGAGGGGCAGGAAGAGGCGGTGTTTGGCATGGGCTGTTTTTGGGGCGTTGAGCGCATCTTTTGGCAAGTGCCGGGGGTGATCAACACCGCAGTAGGATATGCTGCGGGCTATACGCCCAACCCGACCTATGAAGAGGTGTGTTCCGGCAAAACCGGCCACAATGAGGTGGTGCGCGTGGTCTATGATCCTGCCAAGATCAGCTATGAGGCTTTGTTGTCGGTGTTTTGGGAGGGTCACGATCCGACCCAAGGCATGCGCCAGGGCAATGACCAAGGCACACAATATCGGTCCGGCATTTATTACACCACGCCCGCGCAACATCACGCCGCGGAGGCCAGTCTTGCGGGCTATAACGTCTTGCTTCAGGACAAGGGCTTTGGCGCCATCACCACGGAAGTGCTGCCCGCAGGGGCGTTTTATTATGCCGAAGCCTATCATCAACAATATCTGGCCAAAAATCCTCAAGGCTATTGCGGGATCGGAGGCACGGGCGTGAGCTGTCCGATTGGCGTTGGGGTGGCGACCGGTCTTTCATAATCTGTGACAGCCAAGGACAAAGCGTGACCCGATCAGGTGTCCAAATCCGCATTGAGAAGCGGGGTATAGAGGATATCCAACGGCGGTGCGTTGGTCAGATCTATGGCTATCCCCAACAGAGACAGGCCGATCCCCGCGATGAACAGATACAAACATATTTTCATCTGTTGCTTTTTGCGGTGCCGGCTAAAGCCCAGTCTTGTGGACACTGTCCAGACGATGGCGATCAAAAGGCCCATCACGGCAAGGGCATAGATCACACTCCCCCAGATCAATGTTTTGGCGAACAGTCTGGACAGGGCTGACGGGTCAGAGCGAAACGAGACGCCGAAGCCGACGCAAATCTGCCAGCCTAGAAAGCCGATCAAAAAGGCGAGCGTGAAATAGGGGATGGCGATATAGCGCCGGGAATATGGAGTATGGGAATACATGGCATTGGCCTGACTGAGATGAGAGGGTGTAGCAACATGTGACTTGGGGTAAATGCGAGCGGGTCACTGAGAAACAGGAGTGAAAACAGGGAGTGAAAACAGGAAACAAGCGCTCAACTGTAAGGGTCGGCGCATCATCGGGATCAGTCAACTTAGGGTAGCAAAATTGATGCTGTAAATCTCGAATGGTTTGAGTTTTGCCATGGATGTAGTCGCGAAAAGAATGTGTGCATAAAGCTTTGGCAGGCGCGAAACAGGTTTTGCACGCAGATATCCCCCGCCACCCCCTTGAGTCGTCTGTGACTTGGACCTAAAGCGGTCTGAACGTCGGGCCGGGGGCACACTGTCGCGTCCCTTGCCTCGGGCGCATATGTTTCGAAAACAATCAACACCGGCTGTCCCAAACGCTTTACATTGGCATGTTGCCAATGGGACAAAGCCACTGGGCCAAAGCCAACCGGAGAGCCGCCATGACCACCTACACCGCCTTCACCAAAACCGATGCCAAAGCCAAAGCCGATGCTTTGGGTGAAGCGCTTGAGACCATCATGCCAGAGCCGACCGGTGTTGGTGTGTTTGAAATGGAAGATGGCTCAGGTCTTTGGGAGGTTGCAGCCTATTTCACCGACGAACCCAATGACATCGAACTGGCGCTTTTGGCCAAAATGCATGGCGCGCGTGATTTTATCATTTCCGACGTGCCGGACACAGATTGGGTCGCGAAAGTGCGCCGGGATCTGTCCCCGGTCGAGGCGGGGCGGTTTTTTGTCTATGGCGGTCATGATGCCGATAAGTTGCCCGAGGGCAAGATCGGCCTTTTGATTGAGGCGGCGATGGCTTTTGGCACCGGGCATCATGGCACCACTTTGGGATGTCTTCGGGCGCTTGATACATTGCTGGACGCGGGTAAGCGTTTTGAAAACGTCGCAGACATCGGCTGCGGCACCGCTGTTTTGGGCATGGCTGCGGCGAAAGTGTCGGACAAGGTGGTTTTGGCTTCGGACATCGACGAAGTGGCCGTTGATGTGGCGCAAAGCAATGTCGATGCCAATGATCTTACGGGGCGTGTGCTCTGTGTCGAGGCGGCGGGCTTTAACCATAAAGATTTGGCTGAGGCCGCGCCGTTTGATTTGGTCTTTGCCAACATCCTCAAAGGCCCGCTTGTGGCTCTCGCGCCCGACATGGCCGCCCATGTTCAGCCGGGTGGCTATGTGATTCTCTCAGGGATTCTCAACCCGCAGGCGGAGGACGTGATTTCGGTTTATACACGCTCTGGATTTAATCTTGTGGATCGCACTGAGATTGTTGACTGGACAACGCTCACTATGGCGCGGGTTTCCTAAAAATAGCGGGAAAAGCCCCGGTTTTGCCTGCTTTGGGCCAGTTTGCCCCAATTCTGCCACATTTCGCCGCAATCTTGTCATTGTCGGTGGGGGCCGATGTATGAGGAGGCTGCCATGGCTTACGCCGGTTCGCAGCAATTAGAGAAAAGAGTGACCCGGATTGAGGCGCGTCGTCGTGCGCTCAGCCACGGTGTCGTGTACTCCGTTAACCAAGATGGCCTGATCATCGCACGCCCGCGTCGCCGCGGCATGCGCCGCCCATTGCACCTTGCTTTTTTCGCCCTTGCGGGGGTGATTGCTTTTAAGGCGGTGCTTTATGCGACGCTGGGCTCCGCCACTTACACAAACCGCGTGAGCGAACTCGCGTCTGGCACTGTGATTGAACAGGCTGGGGCTTGGGTTATGGCCGCAGATCCGATCACGGTCTGGATCGCGCTTCAGGGCAAAATGTTGCTAAGCTAAGACAAGATATTCCGGGGCCTGACGTGCGGCTGTTTCCCCAATGCGCCGCCTTCTGTCTCATCCACGTCAAAACCCGCACCTCCCTCCGGTGCGGGTTTTCACATGTTTGATCTCATGCTTTGATCGCGCACAGGGCGACAGTGTCATCTCCCCGAAGAACAGACCAATCCGTCCCCAAAGACAGCTTTGTCTTGGCAAATGTTCTTGTTTCGTGCTAACTCCCTTTTAACTAAAAACAAACGAGCAGGATGAGACCATGCGAGTGATGGGCATCGACCCGGGGCTGCGCAATATGGGCTGGGGCATCATTGATGTTCAAGGCTCGCGCATCAGCCATGTGGCCAATGGCATTTGCCATTCCTTGGCCTCCGACGACCTCGCGATCCGGCTTTTGTCGCTGTTTGACCAGCTTTCAGACGTGGTTGCCACCTACGCGCCTGATTGTGCCGCCGTCGAACAGACCTTTGTCAACAAAGACGCTGTTGCCACGCTCAAACTCGGCCAGGCTCGTGCCGTGGCGCTTTTGGCCCCGGCGCGCGCGGGCCTGCCGATCGGAGAATATGCTCCGAATGCGGTGAAAAAGGCCGTTGTCGGCGTCGGCCATGCCGCCAAGCAACAGGTGGAGCATATGATCAAACTGCAATTGCCCGGCGCAAAACTCGCGGGCGCGGATGCGGTGGATGCGCTGGCCATTGCGATTTGTCATTCTTTCCATGCACATTCAAATTCCCGCCTCGCGGATGCGGTCAAAAGGGCCTCAGCATGATTGGTAAATTAACAGGCGTCATCGACTATATCGGCACGGATCACGTGATGATCGACGTGCGCGGTGTCGGCTATATTGTCCACATCAACGAACGCACCCGGATGAGCCTGCCGGGGCAGGGCGCGCCGGTGTCGCTCTATACCGACATGTTGGTGCGCGAAGATTTGATGCAATTGTTCGGCTTTTCCTCCCTGTTGGAAAAGGAATGGTATCGGCTGTTGATCTCGGTTCAAGGCATCGGATCAAAGGCGGCGATGGCGGTGCTCGGGACATTGGGGCCGGAGGCCACGGGTCGCGCGATTGCCTTGGGCGATTGGAACGCGGTCAAGGCCGCGCCGGGCGTCGGGCCAAAGATCGCGCAGCGCGTCGTCAATGAATTGAAAGACAAAGCCCCCGCCGTGATGGCGATGGGGGGCACATTGGCCAAAACCTTGGCCGAGGCGCCGGGTATGGACGAGGTGATCGAGGCCGACGCGCCCGCACCGAAATCCCGCCCCTCCAAAGCCCCTGTGGCCAAACCCAATGCCTCATCTGAGGCCGAGGCGATGTCAGCGCTGCAAAATCTTGGCTATTCGCCGTCGGACGCGGTTCAGGCCGTGGCGCAATCCGCCCAAGATGCGCCGGAGGCCGACACCTCGGCCTTGATCCGTGCGGCGCTCAAACTGCTTGCGCCGAAAGGGTAAAAGATGGATCAGCCTGACCCAACCCTGCGCGCTGGGCGCCGACCAGAGGATGCCGACCGCGCCCTGCGCCCGCAGGTGTTGAGCGAATTCATCGGCCAACACGAGGCCCGTGCCAACTTGGCCGTGTTCATCGAGAGCGCCCGGATGCGCGAAGAGGCGATGGATCATGTGTTGTTTCACGGTCCGCCGGGATTGGGCAAAACCACGCTGGCGCAAATCATGGCGCGCGAATTGGGCGTGAATTTCAAAATGACCTCCGGGCCGGTTTTGGCACGCGCGGGCGATTTGGCGGCGATCCTGACCAATCTGGACGCGCGCGACGTGTTGTTTATCGACGAAATTCACCGGATGAACCCGGTGGTCGAGGAAATTCTCTATCCGGCGATGGAGGATTTCGAACTTGATCTGGTGATTGGCGAAGGCCCCGCTGCGCGCACGGTGCGCATTGAATTGCAGCCCTTCACGCTGGTCGGCGCGACCACCCGGCTTGGGCTTTTGACCACGCCGTTGCGCGACCGTTTTGGCATCCCGACCCGACTGCAATTTTACACCACACAGGAGTTGCATGAAATTGTCACCCGTGGCGCGCGTCTGTTGGATATTCCAACCGAGGATGCCGGTGCGCTTGAGATCGCCAAACGCGCCCGTGGCACGCCACGCATCGCCGGTCGGTTGCTCCGTCGGGTGGTGGATTTTGCGGTGGTCGAAGGCGGTGGTCGGATTTCCAAAGAGCTGGCTGACAGGTCTCTGACCCGGCTGGGCGTGGACCTTTTGGGTCTTGATGGCGCGGATCGGCGGTATTTACGCCTGATCGCGGAGAATTACCAAGGCGGGCCAGTGGGTGTGGAAACCCTCGCCGCCGCCTTATCAGAGAGCCGTGATGCGATCGAGGATGTGATCGAACCCTATCTGTTGCAACAAGGTCTGATCCAACGCACTCCGCGCGGCCGGATGTTGACGCAAAAATCATGGCACCATCTGGGGATGCAGGCCCCAAAAGGCCCGGATCAGTCGGAACTGTTTGGCGGGTGAGGCCTGGGGGCTTGACCTCATGCTCCGTTCAACGCGTAACTATGACAATCATTTTTGCGGGTATCGGCTATGTTGCGTTTTTTGAGTGCTGTTTGTCTTTGTTTTTTGCCTCTGAGCCTTTGGGCACAGGATTCTGTGCAAACCCGTGCAGGGCTTGCGCGGGAGGTTGGGACCTATCCAGACAACGCGGCTTATATCGGTGACACGCGGCTGTCTTTGCCCGAGGGTGTACGGTACATCAGCTTTCCTTATCAGATCGGTGATCTCTTGCTGATTTCTTATTCTTTTGGCGGCAATGGCTGTCCGGCGCAATTCGTCTGGGCGCATTCCGTTCCAGGTGCTGTTCGTTTGAGCGAGAGGTTTGGCACATGTTCTGACTCGTTTGATGTCACCTATGATAGTGAAACCGTGTCGGTCAGTATGCCGTCGATGCGAACGGGCGCGAACCATAGCGTCACATTTGTCTACGACGGGCGCGGCATTCGTGAGGTGCCAGGAGAGCGCAAACAGGTTGGGGTTGCGACTGTGTCGGGTTGGGAAGGACACCATGTCTCAGAGCCAATAGGGGATGCGGACTGGGAGGCCTATTTTTTGTCGTTCATGTCCGCGGCAGACTTGGCAGATGCCCGTAGAATTCTTCAGGTTGGCATAAAGATGTCGTGGGACCGAGGGTGGCTTACCGCGTCGGGATGCCAGCCCCACAATTGTACCGACACATTTGGTGCCATTGCAATGAACGGTGATGGATCTGCCGTGATCGTGGCGCTGTGGGAGGCTGAGACAGGTGTGCGACTTTGGGGAAATCCGAAGGGCATTCCCTTGCCGACGACCGTAGGCGAGGTCTTTGCCAAGGCGAAATGAGGCTTACCCTAAGAGTTTGCCCATATGAGCCACAGCCAAGGCATAGCCATGGACCCCAAACCCGGCCATCACCGCATCCGCACGCATTGACACGTAGGACTTGTGGCGGAAGGTTTCGCGTTTGTGGACCTGAGAGATGTGGACCTCAATCACCGGGCCGTCGAACGTATTTAACGCGTCCAGAATGGCGACCGAGGTGTGGGTATAGGCGGCGGGGTTGATCACGATTCCGGCTGCTGTGTCACGCGCCTCATGGATCAGATCAATGATCTCACCCTCATGGTTTGACTGGGCAAACACGATGTCCAGCCCCTGCGTTGTGGCTTCGCGCATACAGAGCGCTTCGACATCGGCCAAAGTGTCTGCGCCATAAATCTCAGGTTGGCGTTTGCCCAAAAGATTGAGGTTCGGCCCGTTCAGGATATAGATTTTCTTGTTCATAGGGCCCTCACTGATGCCGAAATGCGGTGTTGGGTGTGAGTTATGCAGAGCCCCGGGCGCAGTGCAAGAGCTGAGGCGGTTTTGCCTCGTATCGTTTGGGTGAAATATGAGGATTGGACAAAGCCGCAAGGCATGTTACCGCATGCATAATCAGGGGAGCGAAATCAATGAGCAAACTGAACAAAGAGTGGCATGCAGACCACCCGATGGACAAAAATCCAACCACCGAAGAACGCCTGAGCTGGCATTTGGAGCATACTGCCCATTGCGGCTGTCGGCCCATTCCGGCCTCGCTTTTGAACATCATGGCACAGCGTGGTATTGCTGTGCCGAAATATGGCGAGACATCGCAAACAGCGGTGCAAACGGCGGAGTGAACATGAGCACGGACAGCACGGAACAGGCCACACCAGAACAGGTTGAGGCGTTTTTCACGCGCGCAAGCGGGGACTATGTGTTTGCCCGCTGGGGGCGGCCGATTTCGCCGGTGGTGTTTGGCGTCGAGGACGAAACCCTCACCGTGGTTAAAAGTGCGATCGAGGCCTGTGTCGCCATCGCGGGCCACCGGATCGAGGAAATGGACCCGGAGTTGGGGTCAAACCTGATGGTGTTTTTCCTGTCCGATTGGGCCGAGCTTTTGGATGTGCCGCATATGGGCGATCTGATCCCCGATTTGGCAGCGCGGGTTGAGACGCTTCAGGCCAAGAATGCCCATCAATATCGCGCCTTCCGGTTTGATGATGCGGGTGCGATCAAGGCATGCTTTACCTTTGTGCGCATGAGTGACGCGATGGCGGAGGTCCCCGCCGAAGTGATCGCATTGTCGCAGGCGGTTCAGGCGATGCTGCTCTGGTCTGATGCGGCGTTCACCCAAGACAGTCCCTTGGCGCTGTCACCCGCAGGTACGGTGATCCGCCCGGATGTGGCAAACCTGTTGCGCGCGGCTTACGATCCGATGTTGCCCTCTGCCGCACGCGAGGCGTCTCATGCGCTCAGGCTTTATGCGCGGGTGATGGCGGGATAATCTGACCTTTGGTCGTCCCTTTTATGGCGGGCTTGCACGCGATTATGGCGGGCTTGCACGCGATCTTTTGAGCCTTTAAATCAAGACGACATCAGAAAGGCCTGCACGATGACCCATATTTTCCCCGTCCATGTCTATTACGAGGACACCGATCTGGCGGGCATCGTTTATTACGCCAATTACCTCAAATATATCGAACGCGCGCGGACCGAATGGGTGCGCGATCTGGGCGTCGATCAGGTGGCGTTGAAAGCGGATGAGGGTTTGGTGTTTGCGGTGCGCCGGGTTGAGGCGGATTACCTGTCCCCGGCGAAATTCGATGATGAATTGACCGTTGAAACCCGGCTCAAAGCCCTCACCGGCGTGCGGATTGTGGTCGAACAGGTGGTCAAACGCGGGCAAGAGGTGCTGTTTGAGGCGGTTGTGACCATCGTCACTCTCTCATCCACCGGCCATCCGGCGCGTCTCCCGGCGGTTCTTCGCCGAAATCTTCACTAAATCTGCGAAAATTCACCGATTTTACCCCCTGTCTCACAGGTTAGTGTTGGCGTGTGCCCTGACGTTCAGGTAAATCTGGGGTTAAGATGAGAGCCGTGTAAAGACGGCCCACCCATAATGATCTGGCGACCAATCTGTCAGGCACTCAGGCAACGTTTTAAGCGGAACAAAAGAGCAGGTTCATGGACCAAAACACCCTTGCTATGGCGCAGGAGATAGATTTCTCCCTGCTGGCGCTTTTCATGCGCGCGACCTTCATTGTGAAAATCGTGATGATCCTTTTGATCGTGGCCTCGTTTTGGTCATGGTCGATCATCGTGCAAAAATTCATCGCCTTTCGCAAAGCGCGGGCCGAAGCCGAGGCGTTCGATCATTCGTTCTGGTCCGGTGAGCCTTTGGATGAACTTTATGACCAGCTTCAGGGCAATCCGATCTCTGCGCCCGAACGGGTGTTTGCCGCCGGGATGACCGAATGGCGGCGCTCGCACAAGGCGGATGGCGGGCTGATCGCAGGGGCACAATCGCGCATTGATCGTTCGATGGATGTGGCGATTTCCAAAGAGGCCGAAAACATGAACTCGGGGCTGTCGTTTTTGGCCACCGTCGGTTCGACTGGACCATTTATCGGTCTGTTCGGCACCGTTTGGGGCATCAAAACCGCGTTTGAAGACATCGCCATGGCGCAATCGACCAATTTGGCCGTTGTGGCACCGGGGATTGCCGAAGCCTTGCTCGCCACTGCTTTAGGCCTGTTGGCCGCTATTCCCGCGGTGATTTTCTACAACAAGCTCAACGCCGACAGCGACCGCATTTTGGGCGGATACGAGGCCTTTGCCGACGAATTCGCCACCATCCTCTCGCGCGAATTGGACAGCTGAGATGGGCGCAGGTGTGGTTCAAAAACAGGGCAAGGGAGGCCGTCGTGGCCGCCGTCGCCCGGCAGCGATGAGCGAGATCAACGTCACGCCCTTCGTTGACGTCATGCTGGTGTTGTTGATCATCTTTATGGTCGCGGCGCCGATGATGACCGTGGGTGTGCCGATTGAATTGCCAGAAACCGCTGCCACGGCGTTGCCGCAAGAGGAAGAAGAACCGTTGAGCATCACACTGACCGCCGATGGTCGGGTGTTGTTGATGTCCAACGAGGAAAATGAGGCCGATCTGGTGACAAAATTGCGGGCCATTGCCGCAGAGCGTCAGGATGACAAGGTGTTCCTACGCGCTGACGGGTCTGTGACCTATGAACGCGTGGCGCAGATCATGGGCGCGCTCAATGCCGCAGGCTTTCGCAAGATCGGTTTGGTGACGGAGCAAGGCGGTCCGCGTCTTGATGGGTCCGGAAACTAAAGGGCGCATGGCGTGAACACAGGCCAATATATCTCCGGCGCGGGCCATTTGGGCCTCATCGCCTATATGATTTTCGGTGGGATGTTTCTCTCGCCGAAGAAGACGGAGTCTGTTGATGTTCAGGAAGTTGCACTGATTTCTGAGGCGGAATTTGCCGCGCTGAGCACCACAAGCACCGCGCCCGACACCTTTGCCGAGGCCGAGACATTGAAGGCGCCAGTGGCCGAAACAGCGCCCGCACCGACCCCGATTGAGGACAGCACGCCAGAGGTTCAGCCCTCGGAGGCACCCCCTCCAGACGTGCCAGAACCACGCCCGGAGGTGAGCGAGAGCTTGCCTGCGCCGGTTGAGGTCGATCCAACCCCGCCCAGCCCACAGGTCGAGCCGGAACTTTCACAGGAAGATCCGGGGGCGGGCTTGCCTGATATTCCAGATCGCAAACCGACACCACGCCCGGTGCCGCGTATTTCCGATCAGGTCGTGTCCACGCCTGAGCCGCAACCGGAGATTTCGGATGCGCCGGTGGAGGCCACCTCTGACACGGCGGACACTGAGAAAGTCGTGGAACAGACCCAAGAACAAGCCGCGCCGCAAGAGACGACGACAGAGATTGTGACCGAGGCCGAAAAGCCATCCGGCATGTCGACCTCGCCGCGGCCAAAATCGCGCCCGGCCAATTTGGCGGCCCAAGCTGCGGCGGCACAAAAACCGGCGGAGGCCCCGAAGCCTGAGACGCCCAAACCCGCAACGCCGAAACCTGAGACACCGAAACCCGACCCGGCGGATGCTGTGGCCAATGCGGCCGCAGAGGCCGCCGCAGCTTTGGCGGCCGAGGCTGCCGAGACACCTGCCGCGCCGAAACGTCCGGTGGGCCCGCCTTTGACCGGGGGCGAGCGCGAAGGCATGCGCGTGGCAGTGTCGCAATGTTGGAACGTCGGCGCGATGTCGACCGAAGCCATGCGCACCAAGATCACCGTGGGGGTTGCGATGAACGAAGATGGCACACCGCAAGCTGGCTCCATCAGCCTTTTGGGCTTTGAGGGCGGCACCGAAACCGGCGCTCAAAGCGCCTTTGAAGTGGCGCGCCGCGCGATTATCCGCTGTGGCGCGCGTGGTTTTCCATTGCCGGTCGACAAGTATGACCATTGGCGCAATATCGAAATGACGTTCGATCCCGAACAGATGAGGTTTAAATGATACGCCCGCTTCCCTTTCGCCTGACGACACTGGCCGGCTCTCTTGCCTGCGCTCTGGCGCTGTCTTTCGGCACGGCCTCGCCCCTCTTGGCGCAGGACCCCGGGCCGCTGCAACTCGACATCACGCGCGGGGTGATCGAACCCTTGCCGTTGGCGATCCCCGATTTTATCGCCGAGACGCCACAGGCCGCAGAATATGCACAGCAGATTTCCGACGTGATTGCCGCCGATTTGGTGGGCACCGGGTTGTTCCGTGAAATCCCGCCGTCGGCGCATATCTCCAAGGTCACCAACTTTGCCTCCCCGGTGCAATATGCCGATTGGAAAGCGATCAATGCACAGGGGCTTGTCACCGGGGCCGTGGGCACGGACGCGGCGGGCAATCTTGTGGTGAAATTCCGGGTGTTTGACATTTACGCCGAAGCGCCTCTGGGCGGCGGTTTACAACTTGGCGGCTCCACCGCAAGCTGGCGACGGATTGCCCATAAGGTTTCCGATGTGGTCTATTCCCGGATCACCGGTGAGGGCGGATATTTCGACAGCCGCGTGGTGTTTGTCTCTGAAACCGGGCCAAAGAATGACCGCAAAAAACGCCTTGCGGTGATGGATTACGATGGCGCGGGTCTGCAATATCTGACCGATGACAGTTATATTGTCTTTGCGCCGCGCTTTTCTCCGACGGGAGATCGGGTGCTGTATACCTCTTATGAAACAGGTCGGCCGCAAATCACGATGCTCGATGTTGGCACGGTGACGCGCACACGTCTGCCTGTGCCTGCCGAAGCCGTGACCTTTGCGCCGCGATTTGCCCCCGATGGTCGTTCGATCGTCTATTCGATGTCCACGGGCACCAACACAGATCTCTACCGCATGGACATTGCCAGCGGGCAATCGACCCGGTTGACCAACACGCCTGCGATTGAAACCGCGCCGTCGTTTTCGCCGGACGGCTCGCAGATCGTGTTTGAATCGGATCGCTCCGGCACGCAGCAGCTTTACATCATGCCCGCAGGCGGTGGTGAGGCGCGGCGGATTTCCAATGGCAAAGGCCGCTATGGCACGCCGATCTGGTCACCGCGTGGCGATTTGATTGCCTTCACCAAGCAAAACGAAGGTCGGTTCCACATCGGCGTGATGCGCACGGATGGGTCGGAAGAGCGGCTTTTGACCGCGTCCTTCTTGGACGAGGGGCCGAGCTGGGCGCCGAATGGCCGGGTGATCATGTTCACCCGCGAAAGCCAGGGCGCGGGCGGGGCAAGCGCGCTCTATTCGGTCGATATTTCAGGCCGCAACCTGAAACGCGTGCCGACCAATGCCGGGGCGTCTGACCCCGCGTGGTCGCCGCTTTTGAAATAAAACCCGGACCTCTCCCCAAGTCCGGGTGAGAGTGCTATAGTCAAAGAAACACCAGTTTGAGCTTCCTCAAAGGATGATCCCAATGTCCACCATGTCGACGACACAGACCTCTAAATTCATGACCCGTTCCGTGCCCCGCGCCCTGTTTTTGGTCGCGGCTCTGGGCCTCACGGCCTGTACCAACCCCGGCCGTTTTGGCGCGGGTGGGGCCGGTGGCGCTGGTGGCAATGGCTATGGTGCGGACGGCACGATCGCCGGGTCTGCCTCTGATCCGAAATCGGTTGCCTATTTCAACCAAACCGTGGGCGATCGGATTTTGTTCGCCATCGACCAATCGACCCTTTCGCCTGAGGCGCGGACGATTTTGGCCGGGCAAGCGACATGGCTTTTGGACAACCAAGGCTATAGCGCGATCATCGAAGGCCACGCCGACGAGCAGGGCACACGCGACTATAACTTCGCGCTCTCTGCCCGCCGTGCCGCCTCGGTTCAGGAATATTTGATCAGCCAGGGCATCAACCCATCGCGTCTCAAGACCATTCCCTATGGCAAAGAACGCCCGCTTGCGATTTGTTCGGATGAAAGCTGCTACTCGCAAAACCGTCGTGCTGTGACCGTTTTGGCAGCAGGCGCTGGCGTCAGCTGAGCGAAGACATAAAGAGAGGGTGAGAGCGATGAAACGCGTGATCTTTGGGGCGGCACTTGCCCTTTCTATGCTGAGCGGGGCGGGCTTTGCCCAAGACGCTCAAACCTTGGCCGACATTCGCCAGGAAGCGGCCGTGCTGTCGGTGGAAATCGCCAAGCTCAAACGCGAATTGTCCACCACAGGCGCGCCCAACACGCAGTTTGCGGGCGCGTCCACGTTGGAACGTGTGGACCTGATGGAGGCGGCTTTGGCGACGTTGACGGCCAAGGTCGAGGGCTTGGAGTTCCGGGTCAATCAGGTGGTGAAAGATGGCACCAACCAGTTGGACGATCTGAACTTTCGGCTTTGTGAATTGGAAAGTGGCTGTGACGTTGGATCGTTGCCGCCGCTGACGCCACTTGGCGGCGCCACAGGCGCAAGCGATGTGATTGTCACCGGACCGGGGTCCGAACCCGCGATGGACGGGGGCGGTGATTTGGCCATGGCCGAGCAATCCGATTATGACGCAGCTATGGCGCTTTACACCAACGGTCAATATGGCGAAGCCGCCACGGCCTTTGCCAGTTTTGCCCAAAGCTACACCGGCGGATATCTGACCGGAGAGGCGCATTTTATGCGCGGAGAATCCTATGCGGCCTTGGGCCAAACCGCGGATGCGGCCCGCGCCTATCTCGATAGTTTTTCTGGCAGCCCCGAAGGTGACCGTGCCCCAGAGGCGCTTTTGCGTTTGGCCGGGTCTTTGGGCAAGCTCGGTCAGGTCGATAAGGGCTGTGTGATGTACCGTGAGGTGCAATCGCGTTTTCCGGGCTCGGATGCCGCAAGTGCAGCGGTGAGCGAGGCTCAGACGCTTGGCTGCCAATAGGCGCCAGTCCAATGGGACGCCCCAGCCATGAGTGAGGTCACCCCAAAGCAGGCGATGCTCAAGCATTTCGTGGCCACCGCCTTTGCCTATGACAAGCCCGATCAGCTTGCCGTGGCGGTCTCTGGTGGCGGCGACAGTATGGCTTTGCTGCATCTGATGGCGGAATGGGCTGAGGAAGAGAAAATCCGCCTCTGGGCCGTGACCGTCAATCACGGGTTGCGGCCCGAGGCGGCGCAAGAAGCGCGGTTTGTCTCTGAGGTGGCGCAACAGCTTCAGGTCAAACACACCACGCTCACGTGGTCCGGCTGGAGTGGGCAGGGCAACCTGCAAGACGCCGCGCGCCGTGCGCGATACCGTTTGATGGCCGATTGGGCCAAGGCCCAAGGCATCAACACCATCGCTTTGGCGCACACCGCCGATGATCAGGCCGAGACGTTTTTCATGCGTCTTGCGCGCGCCTCAGGCATTGACGGCTTGACGGGGATGCAGAGGCGGCGGGTGTCCGACGGGATCACATGGGTGCGGCCTTTGTTGATGCAGGAGCGGTTTGAACTGCGGCAATATCTGCGCGATCTGCGTCAGCCGTGGATTGATGATCCAAGCAATGACAACGAAGCGTTTGATCGGATTAAGGCGCGCCGCGCCATGGAAGAACTCAGCACTTTGGGCATCGACATTCACGTCGTAGGCCGGGTGATGGACCATTTGGGACAAGTGCGATCGGCGCTTGATTTCGCGACGCATGACCATGCGCTCGACTGTGTCAGCGAGGATCGGGGCGATTTGATCCTCAATCGACGCAGGTTTGCCGAGGGGGCGCCGGAAATAAACCGGCGTCTTGTTGCCCATGCCCTGCGGTGGATTGCCTCGGCTGACTACGGTCCAAGGGGGATGAAACTGCAAGAATTCCTGTCTGCGATGATGCGGGGGCGCGATGCGACCCTACATGGCGTGCGGCTTTTGGGGGCAAAGAGAGCTTTCGATTGACCCGAGAACATGCCGCCGTCGCTCAGGCCGTGGCGATTCCTGGCGCGGTTTGGGATGGGCGATGGATCATCGAAGGCATTGATGACAAAGGACTAATCGTTCGGGCCTTGGGTCAAGACGGCTTGCTGCAACTGGGGGAGTTGCCCGATGGTGCGCCGCCGCGAGAAACACTTTCGGCCTCGCCTGCGGTGTTTGATGGCAATACGTTGATCTCAGCCCCGCTTGTGCAGTACGGACCCGCCACCTTGCGGTTGGCCCAACCAAAAGGCGACTTTTTTACAACGCTTTTATCGCATTGAACTTAGCCGCCCGATGCCTATTTTAGAGGAAAGGCTTTCGCGCAAGCGGGGGCGTCCAAAATTTCGAGGAGATCCCCCTTGGGTAACGCACGCAATCTTGCCTTCTGGCTCGTGCTTCTGATGCTCGTCCTGGCCCTGTTTCAGGTGCTGGGCGGCAATCAATCGTCGATGTCATCTGACGTTGTGTCCTATTCCGAGTTCATGGGGCGGGTCGATGACGGCTCTGTCACCGCCGTCGATATTGACGGTGAGCGGGTCTATTTCACCGCCGAAGACAACCGCCGCAAATATGCGATCAACCCGGGTGACAACACCTTGGTCAAAGAATTGGTCGACAAAGGCGTGACGGTGAAAGGCGAACCGCAAGAAGAAAGCGGCTTGATGCCGATCCTGATTTCCTTCCTGCCGTTCATCTTGATCATTGGCGTTTGGATTTTCTTCATGAACCGGATGCAGGGCGGCGGCAAAGGCGGTGCGATGGGCTTTGGCAAATCGAAAGCCAAACTTTTGACCGAAAAGCATGGCCGCGTGACCTTTGATGATGTCGCGGGCATTGATGAGGCGAAAGAAGAACTCGAAGAGATCGTCGAATTCCTGCGCAACCCGCAAAAATTCTCCGCCCTTGGCGGTAAAATCCCGAAAGGCGCTTTGCTTGTTGGTCCTCCGGGCACGGGTAAAACTCTTTTGGCACGTGCCATTGCTGGTGAAGCTGGCGTGCCGTTCTTTACCATTTCGGGCTCTGACTTTGTTGAGATGTTCGTCGGCGTTGGTGCAAGCCGGGTGCGCGACATGTTTGAACAGGGTAAAAAGAACGCGCCCTGTATCGTGTTTATCGACGAGATCGACGCCGTCGGTCGCTCGCGTGGCGCAGGCTACGGTGGCGGCAATGACGAGCGCGAACAGACGCTGAACCAGTTGCTTGTGGAAATGGACGGGTTTGAGGCCAACGAAGGCATCATCATCGTCGCCGCAACCAACCGTCCTGACGTGTTGGACCCGGCCCTGTTGCGTCCCGGTCGTTTTGACCGTCAGGTGCAAGTGCCGAACCCCGACATCAAAGGCCGTGAAAAAATCCTCGCCGTTCATGCGCGCAAAGTGCCGCTGGGCCCCAATGTCGACCTGCGCATCATCGCGCGCGGCACGCCGGGTTTCTCGGGGGCCGATCTGGCCAACCTCGTCAATGAGGCGGCATTGACCGCCGCACGTATCGGTCGCCGTCAGGTGATGATGGAGGATTTCGAGAACGCCAAGGACAAGGTCATGATGGGGGCGGAACGCCGCTCTATGGTGATGACCGAGGACGAGAAAAAACTAACCGCTTACCACGAAGCGGGCCACGCCATTGTCGGTCTCAACGTGCCGCAACACGATCCGATCCACAAAGCGACGATCATTCCGCGCGGTCGGGCTTTGGGTTTGGTTCTCTCGTTGCCAGAGCGCGATCAGCTTTCGGTGAGCTTCACCAAATACACCTCCAAAATCGCCATGGCGATGGGCGGACGCGTGGCGGAAGAGCTGATCTTTGGCAAAGAAAACGTCACCTCAGGCGCGTCGTCTGACATTCAACAGGCCTCGCGGATTGCCCGCGCCATGGTCACGCAATTCGGTTTCTCCGAAGAGTTGGGCTACGTCGATTACGCCAACGAGCAAGACAGCTACCTTGGCAATTATGGCGGCGGCACCAATCACTCGGGCGCGACGCAAAAGCTGATCGACGATAAGGTCAAAGAGATTGTTGACACCGGCTATGCCACGGCAAAACGTATCCTGACCGAGAAAGCGCAAGAGCTTGAAAATCTCGCGCAGGGGCTTTTGGAATACGAGACTCTCACAGGTGTTGAAATCCAAAAAGTGATCGCAGGCGAGCCGCTCAATCGCGGCGACGATGACGACAGCTCCACCGGGCTTGGTAATACGCCCTCTGTGATGGCGATTCCGAAGACCAAGAAAAAGCCAAAGGACGACAGCGGGATGGAACCTGAGCCCTCCGCATAAACCTTACAGTCCAAAGAAACCGCGCCCCGCAAAGGCGCGGTTTTTCTTTGCGGCTCCAACTGGCGCACGGGGCTTTCGTTGCGGGAACCCACATGCTAAATGGCGCGTGAAAGGACCCTCATGACTCTCAAACCTCCCCAAGACATCGCGACCATGGCCGAGTTGCGCCAGCAGATTGACCAGATTGACCGCGAATTGATTGCGCTTTTGGCGACGCGTCAGGCCCATGTGGACCGTGCCGCCGAATTGAAACCCGGCGAGGGGATGGTTGCGCGGATTGAAGCGCGGGTGTCTGAGGTCTTGGACCGGGTGGCTCAGAGCGCGCAGGAGGCGGGGTTTGAGCCCGATCTGGCGCGGGGCATGTGGTCCCAGATGATCGAAGCCATGATCGCACGCGAAGAGCGGGTGATCGGAACCGGAGAAGAGTAAATGAGCGCAACCTTGATCGACGGCAAAGCTTTCGCGGGTACAGTGCGAGGCAAAGTCGCAACCCATGTGGCCCGCCTCAAAGAGGCGATGGGGGTGACCCCGGGGTTGGCCGTTGTGCTGGTCGGCGATGATCCGGCCTCCGAGGTCTATGTGCGCTCCAAGGGCAAAATGACCGTCGAAGTGGGCATGAACTCCTATGAACATAAACTCCCCGCCGAGACCTCAGAAGCCGATCTGTTGGCGCTGATTGAGGCGCTCAATGCGGATAGGGATGTGCATGGCATTCTTGTGCAATTGCCGCTGCCGGGCCATCTCAACGAGGCCTTGGTGATCAATGCGATTGATCCCGCCAAGGATGTCGATGGCTTTCATATTTCCAACGTTGGCCTGTTGGGCACGGGCCAAAAGGCCATGGTGCCTTGTACGCCCTTGGGGTGTTTGATGATGCTGCGTGATCATCATGGGTCACTGTCCGGGCTGAATGCGGTGGTCATCGGTCGTTCGAATATTGTCGGTAAACCGATGGCACAGCTGTTGCTTGGCGATAGCTGCACCGTCACCATCGCTCACTCGCGGACCAAAGATCTGCCCGAGGTCGTGCGCCGCGCTGACATCGTGGTGGCCGCTGTGGGGCGGGCAAATTTTGTCCAAGGCGATTGGATCAAACCGGGTGCCACTGTGATTGATGTGGGCATCAACCGCATTCCGGCACCGGAAAAAGGCGAGGGCAAATCGCGCCTTGTCGGTGACGTCGATTTCGCCTCGGCCTCAGCGGTCGCTGGCGCGATCACCCCGGTTCCGGGGGGGTCGGCCCGATGACCATCGCGTGCCTTTTGGCCAACACATTGACCGCCTGTTGCCGCAGTCATGGCTTTTCCGAACCCGAAGGCCTTACGGCATAAGCAGACGTTTTAAGAGGCCCCAAGGGGCCTCTTTTGATCTTATGCAATCGGTTTTAGCCCGCGCATCATCTCGCGCACCACTTCGGGTAGTGACGTGTCCGCGCCTTCCGGGGCGGCGTCCAGTGCGCAGGTGACATCTTTGACCAAGATCCCCACCGTATTGTCCGGCTCAAATCCGTGTTTGGCAAATTCGATCTGATCAAAGCGGGAGGTAAACCAATTTTGCCCTGTCGCGGTTTCGATCAGCCCCAAAAGCTTACCCCGATCCACGCCGGTTTGATCGGCCCAGTCCAGCACCAACCGGGACATCGCGGTGTGTGAGGCGCAGAGCAGGTTGTTCAACACCTTCGTTTGCATCCCGTCGCCAAAACCGCCCATGTGGTGAATGTTTTGCCCCATCGCCTTGAACAGAGGCATCAACGCAGTCACATCGGCCTCTTGCCCGCCGATCATAAAGGCCAACGTGCCTTCGCGCGCACCCACCTCGGCCCCCGACATCGGTGCATCGACAAGTGCGATATGGGCGGGCACACGGGCGCGTAAGTCGCGCACATAGTTGGGCGATAACGTTGAACAAATCACCACAGTTTTCAAATGCGGCGCGCGGCCGACAAAGCCTTGGGCGCCAAACAAAACCTCGTCGGTCTGGTCCGCGTCGCGCACCACTGTGAGCAAGGTCTCAAGCTCCGCGGCAAAGGTGGTCTCATCTGAGGTGACGGGCAAGGTGGGGAAATCGCTCTCGGGGCGAATGTCAAATCCCTCCACCTCAATCCCCGCGGCGCGCATGTTGGCTAACATGCCACGGCCCATCCGGCCCACGCCAGCAATGCCGATTTTCGTCATACAAAATCCTCCCTAAGTTGCGGAAAGGATGACGGGGCTTAGGGGCTTTGAAAAGCAAAACCTAGGGGTCTTTTGTCCGAAAATATCCCGGGGGTCTGCGGGGGCTGGCCCCCGCAAAACACATCAATGCGCGAAATCGCTTTCCTCGACAAACATGTTCGCCCAGGCACGATCAATCAAATCGGGAGTCATCTGATAAGGGATACCCTCGAATTCGCAGATCGAAATGATCTGATCAATCAAAAAGGTCGGCTGGTAGTTGGCGTAGATATTGTCGATGGTTGGATATTTGTTTTTCAACAGATAGAGCAAAGAAGCCTCATCCAGGGGCATCTTTTTCTTACGCGCGACCATGGCGAAGATTTTGAGAAAGCCCGCCTGATCCGGCCCGTCGATTTTAATCTTATAGAAAATCCGGCGCAACGCGGCGGTATCGAAGATTTTGTTCGGATGGAAGTTGGTCGAGAAAATCACCAAAGTGTCGAACGGCACCTCGAATTTTTCACCCGATTGCAGCGCCAGAATATCTTTGTTTTCTTCCAGCGGCACAATCCAGCGGTTGACCAGTTTTTGCGGCGGTTCCTCTTGGCGACCAAGGTCGTCGACGATGAAAATCCCGCCGGTGGATTTGAGCTGAAGCGGCGCTTGGTAGGTGCGCGCGGTCGGGTTGTAGACCAGATCCAACATATCGAGCGACAGTTCGCCGCCAGTGATCACCGAAGGCCGTTCACAGCGCACGTAGCGGCGATCAAAGCGGTTGGCGGTGCGACGCAGAGAGGTGGCATCATCCTCGGCCTCCTCACGTTTCACATGCATCAAGGGGTCATAGACGGTGATGACCGAGCCGTTATATTCAATTGCGCGCGGCACATAAATCAGATCGCCAAGCGCGTCGCGAATGCCGTTTGAAATCGAGGATTTCCCGTTGCCCGGAGGTCCGTACATCAGGATCGAACGTCCCGCGCCCACCGCTGGCCCGAGCTGATCCAATAGCATCGGCGGCAAGATCAAATGCCCCATCGCCCCCAAAAGCGCGTCCCGCGTGACCTTCATATTTCGGACCGATTGGCGTTTGACCTGTGCGGCATAGACCTCAAGCGGGATCGGCATTGCGCCGTAATATTCGGATTGCGACAGCGCATCCAAAGCACGCGCCTTGCCGGTGTCTGAGAGGCGAAACCCCATCTCAGATCCCGCGCCCGCGTGCAATGTGCCCGTGGCTTCGATCAAGCCCTGTTCGCGCGCGGTGTCGACCAAAATCTGGGTCACGGAGACCGGCAGAGCCAAGGCAGAGGCCAAGCGAGACACTTGTTCGAGGTTGGTGCGGAACATGGTTTTCAACACAATGTCGCGCATCATCACCGGAGACAGGCCAGTGTCACTGACCTGACGCGGGGCGGGCGGGGCGATCACATTGGGCGTGGTTTCCATGTTCATCTGATGCTCTGATCCCTCGGTCGTACTGGATGACCCCGTTGGGTGGGGTTCGGGTGTTTGTTTGGATAACTGTACGAATCCTCACGCCCAAAAGCCAACATTTTCACGCACGCGCCCTGACTGGCCTTTGCATTTCGAGTGTTTGGCCATAACCTTTCGCAAAAATGAATGAGGCAGGCCCGATGACGAAGATTTCCCCGCTAAAATACGCGGCATTTCTCACGATTTTGATCCTTATTTTTGGCGGCGTCGGGCTTGCCAAAGGCGGACTTTACATCGGGCGGCACGAAGGCGACACGGCGCATATGATCGAGATCGTGTTGCGGATGCTCCAAGGCCAAGTGCCGCATCTTGATTTTTCAACGCCGATCGGGATTTTCGCCTTTTTGCCTGCCGTCGGCTTTGCCAACGCGGGTCTCGGGCTGGGTCAGGCCTTTATTGCAGGGCAGGTTTTGGTTGCTGTGCTTTTGGCCCCAATGGTGGTTCGCGTCGCCGTCTCGCGGCTCTCTGGTCTGGCGGCTTGGGGCTTTGGCTTTGTGACCGTGAGTATGATCTTGTCCTTGGTGCATGGCGAAAATATCACCGCGCTTTCGGTGTCGATGTATTACAACCGCTGGGCTTGGGCTGCGGCGTTTATTGCCATTCTTTTGGCCGCTTTGCCGCCGCGTGAGGACGCGCGGGCCCCGGGGATGGACGGGGTGCTGGACGGGATGATTGTGGGCGCAATGTTGGCGGCTTTGGCGCTTTTGAAACCCACGTATTTCGTTGCTTTCGTTGCGCCGATTGCGATCGCCTTTGTCCTGCGCGGCGCGTGGCGCAGCCTTTGGATTGGGGTGCTCACCGGGGCGGTGATCGCGGCCCTGATGGTGGCGGTTTACGGCGTTGATTTCTTTCCGGCCTATGTGAGTGATTTGTTGTCAGTGACCCGCTCAGACACCCGTGCGGCCCCCGGCGCGCCACTGATGGAGGTGATCAATGGGCCGCGCTTTATGATCGCTACTTTGACGCTGATCCTATCGGTGATCGTGCTCCGGCAAGCCGGGCAAGACCGGGCCGGATTGGTGTTGTTTCTACTGGCGCCGGGCTTTGTCTATGTCACCTATCAGAACTTTGGAAATGATCCGAAATGGTTGATGTTGCTGGCCATTTATCTCTTGGCGCTGCGCCCTGAGGCAGGTCGGCGGGTGGTGTTTAATGCCGATGCCCGCAACGCCGTGGCAGGGCTCGCTTTGGTTGCCTTCGCGCTGATCACACCGTCGTTTCAGAACATCGTCACCAGCCCGTTTCGCCATCTCGCCACCAAGGCCCTGGACTACGCACCACAGTTTAAAACCCGCCCTGAGCTGCGCGATGTTTTTGTCAAAACCCAACGCACGGCGACGGTTTTGGGACGGGTGGTTTTGGTCGATGATTTGCCGCAACTCGCGCCTTATGTGGTCGAAGATGACCTGTTCAAACCAGTGACGTTTTTGGGCGAAACCTTGCCGCGCTGCACCCTGCAATCGGGGGATGTGGCGATGCATAGCTATATGGCGGATCGGTTGAAACAGCCGCCGTTTAATTTCCCCAAAGACAGCCAGTTTTTTGTCGCGGATATCGCGTCGGGCATTTGGATTTTGGGCGGGTTTGAGCCACTTAGAGGTGGGGCGCCTTGGTATTATTCGGGCACGCCGGGGATTGAGAATGCCGACGCCATCATCGTGCCGACCTGTCCGTTGGATACCGAAATTGAACGCAATGCTTTGGCGGCGCTTGAGAATGCGGGGCTGGTGCTGCGTGCGCCGCTGCGTGACGATACGATGTTGGTCTATCGGATTGTGAAGTGAGGGTTGGCTTAGCGAAAGCCCGCAAGTGCCAGATAGCAGATCATCGTGCCCGCAAGCGCCAATCCCATCGGGAATTTCTTGTGTTGCCACGACACCCAATCCGGGGTGGCGCGGCGTACAACGGGCATCGCGCGCAAGGTCCGATGGGCCAAAAACGCGCCCAACAGGAATGCCGCAAACAGCGACAGAACCAACGTGGCATCCGCGAGCGGGATGAACATCGACATGGCGGCGGCAAATTTACCGTCGCCTGCGCCAACGCCGAGATAGGCAAAGGCCAACATGCCAACGAAATACATCACGCCTGCATGAGCGAAGCCCCAAAGATACTGTTCAAACGGCAAAACAAAGGGGCCGATAGCGACAAAAATCAGGCCCAAAGCCACAACCACAGGGTTGGGCAATTTCATCCGCTTCAAATCATTGAAAGCGGCGATGAAAGACACAAGGGCGACCGGCAGCAAAAACCAAAGCGCAGCCGAGGCGGGCAGGGTGATCATCACGCGTTCTTTAGAGGTTTGAGACGTTGGATTCGAGGGCGCGCAGGCTGCGCACCGCAGCTTCGAAATGCTGCGGGTGGGTGTCGATGGCCTCTTTGATCAAGCCTTTGCCGATGGTCACATCGCCCGCTTTCACGGCCGCAAGACCGAGGGTGTAAAGCAACTGCGCCCGCTCAACTTGCGTGGCCTCCATCACGGGCAAATCGTATTTGCCCTGTGCCCCACGCGCGAGGATCAGGTTGTTTTTGGCGGTGAACAGCGAAGGATCATAGGTGATCGCCTGCGCAAAGAGTTTTTCGGCCTCTTTGTAATCACCACGGGTCAGTTTCGAATAACCCCAGTTGTTCAAAACGCCAGAGGGTTTTGTGGTCAGGCCAACGGCGGTCTGATAGAAACTGTCGGCGTTTTTCCATTCCTGGTTGCTGTCGGCCACCATCGCTTCGAGGCGGTAGCGTTTGTAGGTTTCATGGGTCGGCGGCACGCTATCAAGCTGTGTTTCGGCGCCTTTCCAATCCCCGGTGCGGATCAGCGCATCGGCATAATCCACGCGGTCATCCAAGGTGGCGTCTTCATGGTTGAGCACAGCTTTCCAGGCCTTGACGGCAGCGTCGTTTTGACCTGCGCGGACAAAAGACATGGCCAAGCCGCGCTGAAGATCAATCCGGTCTGGATTTTCGTTTGAGGCACGCATGAAATAGGACACGGCCTCATTCGGGTCGGCCGCATTTAGCATGATGTCAGACAGTCCGGTGCCGTCGATTGCGTTGACTGAGGTGTCGGCGCGCCGCACATCGCCGCCAAAGGGTTTTTGACAGGCCGAAAGGGCCAGCGTGCTCGCAACAGCGAATGTGATCACGCAAATTTTGCGACTGGAAAGACTGGTCATGGTGCCTGCCACCTCTTTTTAACTGCTCTGCTCGCGTCTTGTCGGTTTTTATCAGGCTGGTCCGTTTTCGGATCTCAGGCCCACCGTTCAGCGCGCAAGGATAAGATACTCTCCTGTCCCACGTCGCACCAAGACGAAATCGCTCTCATCCTCAGGAATATACGCAGGATTTTCCAATTTTGCGAGCGCCAAGCGCAAATTATCGCGAATTTCGGCAGATTGGCCACTGTCGAGCGCATAGGCGGTGCGAAACACCCGCTCGGCTTCGCCATATTGGCCGGTCTCCATCAACACGACGCCAAGGTTGTTCCAGGCGGGCACAAAGTCATCTTCGATCTTGATGGCTTTGCGCAGATCGCTTTCGGCTTGTCCCAAACGTCCCAGTCGCAGCTTGGCGGAGCCGATGGCGGAGAGTGTGTCGACGGTCATGCCTTGGTGGGCGGCAGCGCGGTAATAGGCCTTGAGCGCCAGCTCATATTCGCCCGCCGCCATCAAGCGATGCCCGACCAAAAGCCCGTCAACCGACGCCTCAGAGGGGTTGACGCCGACCGGGGCATAGGGCCCCGCATCTTTCAAAGGTTTCAGGCCGCCGGTGTCACAAGCAGACAGCGTGGCGGCCAGAAGGGCGAGGGTCAGCGCGGCGCCCATTGGACGAAGAGGGCGACGCGAAAAGCGGTGAGACATGGTGTCCCTTGTCGGTTGCGGCGGCTTTATGGTGAGATCAGAATTTGGTCTCGTTGAGCAGCGTGTAGATGTCATAGACCGACGGGCCGATCAAAATGATCAACAGCGGCGGCACGGTCAACATCATTGTGGCAAGGGTCATCTTGGTAGGCAACTTGTTTGCGGTCTCTTCGGCGCGCATCACGCGTTTATCGCGCATTTCGCCCGCATAAATTCGTAGCGCATCGGCGATCGAGGTGCCGAATTGTTGCGACTGGATCAAAACGGTGACGAAAGAGGCCACATCGGCCACGCCACAGCGTTCGGCCATGTCTTTGAGCACCACTCCTTTGTCTTTACCGGCCTTGATTTCATAGGACACGATTTCAAATTCATCGGCCAAAGCAGGGAAGCCAGAGCGGATTTCACGCGCCACCCGGATGATGGATTGGTCAAGTGATTGCCCCGCTTCGACGCAGACCAACATCAAATCAAGCGCGTCGGGAAAGCCGTTGATGATTTCCTCTTTGCGCGCTTCGATCCGGCGCGTGACCCAATATTTTGGCGCCATATAGCCGACACAGGCTGGCAAAAGCACGGTCAGGATCAGGGATTTCGGCGTCATGTCCTGTTGGGTGGATTTGAGCATGGCGTAAAGCACACCAAAGGCCAAAGCACCCAGACCAAGAGCAAATTGCGAGAAGTGAAAAATGCGCACAGCGTTTTTGGAGCGGTAGCCCGCCTGGATCATCTTCAGTTGGGCGGCGGAATATTCTTCCTCGTTTTGCGGCTCAAGAAAGGCGGAGTATTTGGCCAGAGAAGCGCCTTTGCTGTTGTCGGTGCGCAGCTTTGCGGCCTTTTTGCCACCATTGGGTTTGGCCGCCTCCGATTGCGCGCGCAGGCGATCCATCGGGTCGTTCTTTTTCTTCAAAAGCGTTGGCAGGGCGATCAAAATCAGGACGGCGCCTAACGTGCCGATCAGGATCAAAGGGCCGAAAGGGCCAAGTTGATCGCCGAGGATGGATGTGAAAATCTGTTGCATGATCTGTGTCCTGTCCGTTTCAAACCTTGATGTTCACAAGGGAACGCATGACGAAAAGATTGGCGATGAGAAAACCTGCGACGACCAGACAGGCCGGGATAAAGACTGCGGTGTCTTTAACGGTGTCAAAGTAGGTGGGTTTGGTCACAGAGATCAGAATGAGCGCACCGACCGGGAAGGCTGACAAAAAGTTGCCCGACCATTTCGCTTCGGCGGTGATCGCTTTCACCCGGCGGAACAGTTTGAAGCGCGAGCGGATCACCTTTGAGAGGCCTTCAAGCACTTCGGCCAAGTTGCCGCCCGATTGCTGTTGGATGGCCACGGCCACGGCCAAAAAGCGCAAATCCTGCATGTCGAGCCGTTCGGCCATATCTTTGAGTGCTTCGCCAACGTCGCGACCATAGGCGGACTCATCGGCGATCACGCCCATTTCCGTGCCCAAAGGATCGGGGACCTCTTTGGCGACAATCGTCAAGGCATTGGAAAACGGGTGCCCCACACGCAAGGATCGCACCATCAATTCGACCGCATCGGGCAGTTGCTCTTCGATCATGGCAAGGCGCTTTTTGGCTTTGCCCTGAATCCACACGAATACGCCACCGACCCCCATGGCAAACGACACGCCCACGCGGATTGGGGCGGAGGTCGCGGTGCCGATCGAGAGACCGACAAAGGCGACCATGGCCAAAAAGCCCATGAGCATGATCAGCTGCGGTGGCGAAAAGGCAATGTTGGCCTTTTGGGCCTTTTCGGCCAGGATCGAATAGAGCGGGATTTGCCGTGACTGAAGATGTTGCCCCATCTCTTTGCGCAGCTGATTGAGCACAGCTTCACGGTCGCCCGTACCTTTTTCCAAAAGTTCAAAGCGGCGGTTCACTTTGGAGTTCAGCGAAATGGATTTGCCGAACACCGTAAGATAAATCCCCTCGACCAAAAGGAGCACGGCGATGAAAATGACGCCGTAAATGAGCGGTTCTATGGACAGGACCATGGTGTCAAACTCCTATATTAGCGGGGGTTGTGGGTTCGAAAATGGAATGCGGCAGGTCATAGCCCCACATGCGGAAGCGTTCGGAAAAGTGGCTGCGCACGCCGGTTGCGGTGAAGTGACCAATGATTTTATTGTCGGGCGTCAGGCCAGTGCGTTGAAAACGAAACACTTCCTGCATGGAAATCACATCGCCCTCCATCCCGGTGATCTCGGTGATCGAGACCATGCGGCGCGAACCATCTTGCAGACGCGAGGCCTGTACGATGAGGTTCACAGCCGAGGAAATTTGCGACCGCACCGCTTTCAGCGGCATTTCGATCCCGGCCATGGCGATCATGTTTTCCAGACGCGACACGCCATCACGCGCCGAGTTGGCGTGGATCGTGGTCATAGACCCGTCGTGGCCGGTGTTCATGGCTTGGAGCATGTCGATCACCTCTTCACCACGGGTTTCCCCGACGATGATCCGGTCCGGCCGCATCCGCAGTGCGTTGCGCAAACAGTCGCGCTGGGTCACCGCCCCCTTGCCCTCGACGTTCGCGGGGCGGCTTTCCATCCGACCCACATGGGTCTGTTGCAATTGAAGTTCGGCGGTGTCTTCGATCGTCAGGATGCGTTCGTCATTGTCGATGAATGAGGACAGCGCATTGAGCGTGGTGGTTTTCCCCGACCCCGTACCGCCCGACACGATGACGTTGAGACGGGTCGAGACGGCAGCCTGAAGATAGGCGGCCATTTCTTCGGTAAAGGCGCCAAAGCGGACCAGATCGTCAATCGCCAGTTTTTCTTTTTTGAACTTACGAATGGAGACAAGCGAACCATCCACGGCCACAGGGGGCACCATGGCGTTGAAACGTGAGCCATCTGCGAGACGGGCGTCAACGTAAGGGTTGGATTCATCGACCCGACGGCCCACGGCGGAGACGATTTTGTCGATGATCCGCAACAGGTGCTTTTCGTCTTTGAACGTGATGTCCGACAGCATCAGCTTGCCGTTGCGTTCGACGAAAATTTGTTGTGGGCCGTTGACCAGAATATCGTTGACCGTGTCGTCTTTCAAAAGCGTTTCAAGCGGGCCAAGGCCGCGCACCTCGTCATAGAGGTCTTGGTTGAGCGTCAGGCGTTCGTCGCGGTTCAGAACCAAGCCTTGATCCGCCAAAAATTCCGCAGTGATTTCAGATATTTCCGCCCGAAGTTCCTTTTCACCCGCGCTCTCCAGCGCACCCAAGTTGAGGTCTTCCAACAGACGCTTGTGCATCTCGACCTTGATGTCGCTCAGGCGTTCCTTGCGGCGACGTTCCTTGTCCTGGGGCACGACCTGTGCCGCTTGGGTGGATTCGCGGCGCAACGACTTGGGGGCTGCGGCCTCTTTCGGCGCAGGCGCAGCAGAGGCCGGAGCGGACGCTTTGGCGACACTCGGTTGAGCCGCCGATTTTGCAACCGGTTCGGCCTTTTGGGTCTCGGACTTTTTGTATCTCGAAAACATCTGTTCGTTCCTCAAGGCCCCGGCGGGGCGTTTTTATTCCGCAGCTTCAAGCTGTTCGGTTTGATGCGCGTGAATGGACGCGGCAAGTTTTTGGATCTCTTTGCGCAGTGGGTTTTTGGTGGCTTCAATGCCCAAAGGCAGGCCCTGATCACAGGAATCGCGCACTGGGCGGCCGCCATCGGGGAATTGCACATCTACCGAAATCTCAAGGTTTTCCGCCATGCGTTTGGTCCGCGCTTTGGCCGACAAATCCATGGCTTTGGGCGCACGGTTGAGCAGGAAACGCAGCTTTTCAAACGGCAATTCTTCGGCGCGCAAAGCGGTGCGCAGGCGCAAAATGTTTTGGGCTGAACGCAGGTCCAACTCAAAGGGCGCAAAGTAAAAATCGGCGGTGTTGAGCACGGTTTCGGTCCAGCTCACCAGCACCGTTGGCATGTCGATCACGACATAATCAAACAGGGCGCGCGCTTTGGTCAAAAGCCGTTCCACATCCTGCGCCTCAATGAAATCAAGCGGCAGGATTTCCGGCGGGGCGGTCAGAACAGACAGTTTGTCGTTGAAATTCATCAACGCGCCTTTGAACGCATCGTCATCCATAATGTCGGTGGAGGACAAAAGCTCATACACGGCTTCGCGGCGCGGCAGGTCGAGATAGGTCGAAACCGAGCCGTATTGCAGGTTGAAATCCATCAACAGCACACGTGGTTGCGGGCCTTTCTTTTCGACATTGGCCAGTTCCCACGCCAAATTGACGGCAATGGTTGTGGCGCCCGCACCACCGGCCACGGATTGCACCGGTAAGACGATGCCATTGGCACCTTTGGGCGCGCTGGCGGCGGGGCCAGTGGCGTCAATAAAGTCGACGGCTGCGACCTTGCGCGGGGCATCAAGGCGAAGGATGGCATCGTGAAGCGCATTTTCCGGGAGCGGGTAGGGGATGAAATCTTCGGCCCCCAATTGAAGCAATTGGTGCAACGCCATCGGCGAGACTTCATCGGCGATCAAAATGACTTTAACGCCTTGAATTTTCGCTGATTTAATCATGTCAGCGATCATGGCCAACAAGCCTTCGTCTTCTTGATCAAGGGCGATGGCGACAAATTTTAACCCGCCGCTTTCCGGCTGGCGAAAGAACTGTCTGGCATCCTCAAACGAAAGATCGCCCCAGGATTCCCCCAGTTCGCTTTCCATGTCCTCGATCAAAAGATCGAAATTTTGCACGTCCCGGCTGACGGTACAGGCCACAAGCGGGGCCGGGTCGGTGTGCAATGCAGTTTCACTCGTCATTGCTCTTACGCGTCCTTTTGTAGAACGCCAGCGTCACATGAGACGAGATCTTTCAAACGAAAAGCCCGGCTCTGATCCTCTGGCGCGTATGCCCGACTCGTTTGTCGGACAGACTGCTCCCATTGAGGATAAGATGCCGGGCAACTGGGGCAACAATAGGGCCGAAATCGCGTAATAATTCGCTAATTCGGGACGATGCCGCCCGTTGTTACTGACCTGGGTTGATTTCGCGTGCGCCGAAGTCGACCAATTCGGACGGTGCTGTGGCGCTTTCGATATATTCGCGGTGAATGATCTCGGCGTAGCGGCTGTCCATAACCAGTTTTGCGTTTTCCACAAAACCAGAGACTTCGGTGACGGTACGGCGGTTTTTACGCTCTGGGTCTTGCGTCACAATCAGCGGTTGGGTTTCACCATAAGACACCATCGCCTCAAGGCGCGACCGCGAAATGCCGTTGCGTGCAAGTTCCGAAACCACGGCCTTGGCGCGTCTGAGGCCCAAGGATTTGTTGTAGCTGTCAGAGCCAACAAGATCAGTGTGGCCATAAACCCGGAAGCGCACTTCGGGGAATTGCGCCATATACTGTGCTTGTTTGCGGATCGCGTCCCGCGCCACACCGTCCAAAATCGCCGAGTTGAATTCGAAATTGACGGTTGTCGGCACTTCGGCCGCAAAGCGTTCATTCAAATCAATCACATAGCTGAGTTGCCCGGTTTGAACGAGCGTGTTGTTCATCGTCGAATTGCCAAAGGTGCCGTTGTCCACGTAGCCACCGGCTTCCTGATACCAAGACGAAAAGACTTTTTGGTCGGTACAGGCGCCAAAGGCGAGAAGGGCAGACCCCGCGAGTGTCAGTTTTACAGAGGACCGCATGTTCTTACTCCATCACATAGCCGTAGGACCCGGAGAAGTCCTGTTTAGCCACTTCAGCGGCTGCGCCGGATTTCGGGGCAGAGGTGCCGCCAAATGTTTTGCCAAACAAGAACAAGTCGCTTTCGGTCGGGATTTTGACCCGATCTGTCGGCAGCGCGAGCGCCATGCTGTTGACGGGGGTGACAAGATGGGCGGTGACGATGATCACCAATTCGGATTGACGACGCGAATAGTCGGTCGAGCGGAACAGCGCGCCCAAAACCGGGATGTCGCCCAACCATGGCACCTGACCGACGAGATCTTCGAAATCGTCTTGCAACAGGCCAGCGATGGCAAAGCTTTGACCGTCGCGCAGCTCAACCGTTGTTGAGGTTTCGCGACGTTTGAAGGAGTTGAGGGTGAAGCCATCGACCGAATAGTTGACGGTGGAGTCGACACCGGACACGGCTGCGCGCATTTCAAGGTTGATCTGGTCGCCATTGACCACCCGCGGGATGAATTCAAGTTCGACGCCGAAGGGTTTGTAGTCGATGTAGATGCCGTCATTGTCCGACACAGGGATCGGATATTCGCCACCGGCCAAGAATTTCGCCTGTTGACCCGAAAGCGCGGTCAGGTTTGGTTCGGCCAAAGTGCGCACGACACCTTTTTCTTCCATCGCTTCCAAGAGGATCGACAATTCGGTGCCACCAATAGAGCCGCCGATGGTCATTGCGCCCAGCGTGCCTTCTTTGACAGAGACGGCACCGTTCTCTGTGATGTTGGTTGGGGTGTTGTCCGCACTCAGCCAAGTGCCCGTGCTGCTGCCGATGTTGGGGCCGATGGAATTGATCGAAGCGGAGAGGTTTTTCGACACGGAGCGCGACATTTCGGCAAAGCGCACTTTCAACATCACCTGTTGGGTGCCGCCGATGTTCATCAGGTTGGACACGCGGCCCGGCGCATAGCGTTCGGCCAGCTCAACAGCGCGTTCCATCATCGTCACCGAAGTGATCACACCGGAAAGCACAATGCCGTCATTGGCGGTGCGCACTTCGATCTTTTCATTCGGCATGATCTGACGCAGGCGCTCTTTGAATTCGGTGACATCGGGGGTCACCTGAATTTGGACGTTGGTGATCAGCGAACCGTTCGGGGCCAAAAGCGTCATTGTGGTCAACCCCGGAGACCGTCCCAGAACATAGATCGAGCGATCCGAGAGGGTCGAAATATCCGCGATCTCAGCGTTTGCCACAGAAATCTCTGCGAAAGGTTCGTCACTTTCAACCACCACCGCGCGGTTCATCGGGACGTTAAGAACGCCCGAGGGAGAGCCGGTCATGACACGAAGTTTGTCTGCAAAAGCCCCTTGGGGGATTGCGCCGATAACAGCACACCCTAAAAGGGCTGCCTTGAACATATTCAACATTTTCATGTGATCCTGCCTCTGTCGACCACGCCTCAATATCGGACTCTTTTGGTCCACTTGCGAAGACCATGCGTTAATTTCTGTTTTTTTGCAAGAATCAATCTCTTGGACGCTGTTTGTGATGTGGATAAGTCACAAGAGCGGGTGCAATCGGTTGATCTGTTTGTGTCTTTTTCCGCCAAAAGGCGGCGGGGTGCCCCCGTCGCCTTTGATCATTTTATCATATGAGCCGCAGGTTTGTGCAGATCAGTTTGTGCAGGGGATCGGCATTTCAATGATCTCTGCGCCTTTGCGGGTGCGGACTGTACACACGGGGGCTTTGGGCGCTTCGGACATGATCGTTTCTTCGGCAATGCCCAAAAGCGTGCGTTGATCCACTTCGACCCCGCCGACGATCGTATCGTCATTGCGTCCAACCAACGAGAGCGACAAGCGACCTGAACTCTGGGCTGTTGCCAATCCTGCAACTTGGGTCGGGGTGGCTTCGACGGTGACGGTGCGGGCGATGATCGAGGCTTGGCGTTCGCCATTTGCGGTTTGGTCAACGGCCACCAATGGGATCGAGGTTAGGATCAATTTGGTGGCATCAGAGGTGGAGCCGGGCAGGCGGCCCGTCCAGTAAATGTCAACACGGTCGCCTGGACGCAACAGGCCGGACACACCGGTAGAGACATCCACCTTGATCGCAAAGGCGCGCATCCCTTTGGACAGGCGTGAGGCAACGCCCGCGTCTTCGCCGGGGGCGCTCATTTTGACCGCCATCAGCGGTTCCATTGGTTCGATCGTGCGCAACGCGACGCGCGTTGCCTCAGGCCCTTCAGGGAAAAGACCCTCTTCGGTGCTAAATGCGCCTTCGGGCAAGGCCTCGACGGGCCATCTGACTTTCTTGACCATCTCAGGGGTGATTTCATCGCCAAAATTAATCAATGCTTTGGACACGAAAATCTCTTCCGTTTGGATCATTTCGGCCCGCATTGCTTTTTCGTGGTTCAATTCGGCTTGATAGGTGGACATGTAGCCCTTGGTCATATGCACGGCAAATCCGGCCAATGCGACGCCAATCACGAGAACCAATCCGAAAATAATACGCATAGTGTCTTTCCTTTGCTTCCGGGGTCTCGGGTCGCTTTCAGCGGCCACCCCTTTTGCTCCATCCCCACACCCTGTCTTTAAATTACGGCATTTTGGTGGTCGTTGGGCGGCGCTGATGTGAATTTATGCGTGGGCAGAGACAAAGCGGGCGAAACGACCGTGTTGTTGTTTTGATCCGTCGAGGTCCCAATCCTCATAAGGCGGATTCATGTGGAAAGCCGCGCTCTGTTCCAGAGCGCGGCTTTTGATTTTGCGCCATGGCCCGAGGGCCAAGGTCTTTAGTATGTGACGACAGAGCGTGTAGCGAGATCGCTGGAAATGGTGTTGCCGAGGGTTTTGGTGCCGCCGGACACGGAGGTCAGAACAGCGATGCCGAGGCCAACCACAGCGGCGGTCAGAACAACCCAGTCAACGGTCACAGCACCGTCTTCGTCGCGGGAGAATTTGTTTGCAAGTTTGAAGAATTTCATTGGTGTTACTCCAGTTACGAGATGGGATTAGTAGGTGACGACAGAGCGTGTAGCGAGATCGCCGGAAATGGTGTTGCCGAGGGCTTTGGTGCCGCCGGACACAGAGGTCAGAACAGCGATGCCGAGGCCAACCACAGCGGCGGTCAGAACAACCCAGTCAACGGTCACAGCACCGTCTTCGTCGCGGGAGAATTTGTTTGCAAGTTTGAAGAATTTCATTGGTGTTACTCCAGTTACGAGATGGGATTAGTAGGTGACGACAGAGCGTGTAGCGAGATCGCTGGAAATGGTGTTGCCGAGGGTTTTGGTGCCGCCGGACACGGAGGTCAGAACAGCGATGCCGAGGCCAACCACAGCGGCGGTCAGAACAACCCAGTCAACGGTCACAGCACCGTCTTCGTCGCGGGAGAATTTGTTTGCAAGTTTGAAGAATTTCATTGGTGTTCCCTCCAAGGATACAGGTCTATTTTTTCCACGTCTTAGCATTTGGAGCGTTGGCGTTTCCCGTGCCGTGTGCCGCTCTGTCTTGCTTTCGATGAGGCTATATGGCCTTTGAACTGGGGCAGGAGTTGGGCAGCATTGGTACGTTTTTGGCACTTTGAAATTCTTCAAGAATAATATTGCTAAGTATTTGAAAATGCGTAATAAAAAATTTTAACTATTTTGCAGAAAAATGCTTTTTTGGTGTTTTTAGAGTTAAAATTCAAATTTGATTGAGTCTGTTTGAGGTTAAATCACTGGCAGAAAGGTATGATTTTTGCCAAACTGGGATCAATCAACAGCACGCGCGTATAAAGACGTGCCAACCCCGAGCCGTAAAAGTTAGAGATATGTTCATGATCACCGCAGTCGCGCGCAGGCTTTGCGCCGTCGGGTCTCAGGCGGGTGCCGCCTTGGCGCTGACGTCTTTTATATGTGTTGGCGCTTGGGGGACACCCAGTTTGGCACAAGACGCTACCCCAGAGGCCGCGCCTAAGGCCTATGTCCCCCCCCCGGCTTGGCCCGACGTCAAACCCAAGCGCATCGGCGTGCCAACGGGAGGCGCGGGCAATCTGATCACGGTGCAAATCCGCCCCGGCATGAAAACTGTCAAAGCCCCGCCCCAACCGACCGCGGTGCCAGAGGGCTTGCCGGACGCGTCGAGCGCCGATTTGATGGCGTGGTATTGGAACGCGGTGCCGCATGATCTGTTCGGCGCAGGCCCCGAACGGTTTAGCGCCGCCTTGGCGGCACTTGAACTGTCCGAGGCGCGTGCGGTGCCCAAACCCAGCTTTCAACAGATCACCGATCTGGCCAATCGTTACGGGACCTCGTTGTTGATGCATTCCATCGGCACCAAGGTCAGCCCGGCTTTGGCGCTGGCGGTGATTTCAGTCGAATCTTCGGGCAAAGAGGACGCTGTGAGCGGGGCAGGGGCGCAGGGGCTGATGCAGCTCATCCCAGACACCGCCGCGCGGTTTGGTGTTGATCCCACCGACCCGGACCAAAACATCAAAGGCGGCATCGCCTATCTCGATTGGTTGATCAATGAGTTCAACGGCGATGTGGCGCTGGCGCTGGCAGGATACAATGCCGGTGAAAACGCGGTCAAATCCAACAATGGCCCCCCGCCCTATGCCGAGACCCGCGCCTATGTCCCCAAAGTGCTTGCCGCATGGCAGGTGGCCAAGGGCCTCTGCTTGACCCCGCCCGAACTGTACTCGGATGGCTGTGTGTTTGCCACCAACGCGGTGCGGGCACAAAATTAACGGACATGAAAAAGGGGCCGCGAAGGCCCCTTTATATTGTCTCGCTGTCGCGCTCAGATCGACATTTTCTTAAAAATAAATTCCGGGATATGCCGGATGATCAACATGATGTAGCGCCAGAAAAACGGCGTGTAGATCACGTTCTTTTTCTTGGCGACGGCGGTCAAAATATCGCCTGCTACGGCATCGGGCGAGGCGACCAAAAACATCCCTTCGATCCCCCAAGTCATCGCCGTATCGACAAACCCCGGTTTCACCGTGACCACATGGCCGCCTGCACGCGTCAACCGATTGCGCAAGCCGGACAGGTAGGTGGCAAAGCCCGCTTTCGCCGAGCCGTAGACGTAATTTCCGATCCGGCCCCGGTCGCCCGCCACCGATCCGACACCCACAACCGTGCCTTGGCCACGCGCCTCAATGTGAGGCGCGAGCATGTGCAGGAAAGTGGCCGGGCCGGTGTGGCTGTCGGTGACAACGCCTGCGATCAGGGCGGGCGTGGCGTCGATGTCGGATTGCTCGGGCATGGAGCCGACGAACACCGCGCAGTTGATCACGCCCTCTTCCGTTGTTGCGCGCTCAATAATTTCCGCAAACGTGTTGGTGTCGCGGGCGTCAAAGGGCAACGCTTCGGCCGTTGCGGCACCGCGCGCCAGACAATCGGCCGCCGTGGCCGCCAAATCGTCCATGTCGCGGCCACATAAAAACAAGGTCGCGCCCTCTTTCGCCAAGCGCCGCGCCATCGCCCGCGCCATCGACGAGGTTGCCCCCAAAATGATCCAGCTTTGTTGCATCATGCCGCTCCTGTGCCATCGCGCAGGCCCAACCGGCGCACGAGGTCTGTCTCAAAGGTCCGCTCCGGGTCGGCTTTCGCCACCGCTTTGGCCCATGTGTCTTGGTCCGGGTACATGCCCGCGATCTGCGCCGCACTGGCCACGCTGTCCTTGGCGAAATAAATCCGCCCGCCCGCGTCATGTGCCATGTCTGTGAGTTCGGAAATCACCTCTTCCGCGCCGTCTCGATTGGGGAAATCCACGGCCAAAGTGTAGCCCTCCATCGGGAAGGACATGTAGCCGCCGCGTCCCGTGCCCATCTTTTTGAGCACCGCCAAAGGCGAGGCCAGACCGGAGGTGCCGATCCGCGTCAACATCATGCGCAGCACCTCGACCTGATCCATCGGCACAACGCATTGGAATTGGTGAAAGCCACGTTTGCCGTAAAGCCGGTTCCAATTGTGGATCGCATCCAGCGGGAAAAACGGTTCCGTGATGGGTTTGACCGAGGTGCGGCCTTTGGCCGGAACCCGGCGGAAATACAGCTCGTTAAACACCCGCACCACTGGGGCCGAGAGCGCCCAGCTTGGGGCATTGAACGGCACCGATTTCACCGCATCGCGGCTTTTGTTGATGCCGGAGGTGATTTCTCCCTCCTCCAAAATCCCACGACCCAGCCGTGCGCCCGTCGCGGTCGCATCCATCCAGCCCACGGTGTAATCGGTCCGGCTCTCATCAAAGGCGACAAGGAAGGCATCCAGCCCGTCAATGCGCCGCTCGGTCAGAACCATCATGTCGCCTTTGCAGGGCATGAGTTGGAGTTTCGCGCTGGCAATCACCCCGGTTTGACCCAGTCCACCAACGGTGGCTTGCCACAGATCAGGGGCGGACTTCGGTGTTATTTTGCGAGTTTTCGCGCCTTGGATCAGGGTGATCGCGGTCACATGCTGACCAAAGGAGCCCATCACATGATGATTTTTACCATGCACATCATTGGCGATACAGCCGCCGACCGTGGCAAATCCCGTGCCCGGCATCACCGGCGGGATCCAGCCCTTGTTGGCAAACGCGCGGCCCAGATCGCCGATCGGCATCCCGGCTTCGACCTCGACACCTCCGGTGGCCGGATCAAAGGCGATCACCCGATCCAGCCGGGTCATATCATAGGCGCGACCCTCGTCGTTGAGCGCGACATCGCCATAAGAGCGGCGCATGCCAAAAGCCGGCGCGCGGGTTTCAGCCAGATCACGAGACAGGGTCGAGCGACGTTCGGGACGGGCCACCAAACCAGAGGCCACGCGGGCGCGCCCCCAGCCGGTGTAGGTGAGTTTATTCCAGGCCATATTGGACCTTCTTTGACAGACGTTCAGCGAAAGGGAAAACCACGAGGCCGATGAGAATGGCGAACCAAAGCGTGGTCAGGCGAATGAGGACAGTGGCGGGCACGGACATGGCCAAGGGCACGCCTTCGAGGGACAAAAGCGCGATCATCGCGGCCTCAGCACCGCCAAGTCCGCCGGGCGCGCCAGTCAGCCCGCCCGCCAATGTGGCAAACAAAAAGATCGCGATGGCACTGGCGGCGTGAACTTCGGCGCCCATCCAATGCAGCAGGAGATAAAAGGCCAATCCTTCGGCCAACCAGCCGCAAAAGGCCAAGGCCGAGCCTGCAAACAAGGTGCCACCTTTGGAAAACGGCTCAAGCGAGCGCGCGGCGCGGCGGATGCGGGCAAACAGACGCGGGGCTTTGCCCGTACTGCGATGCCCAAACTGGGCGAGGCTGGCCAAAAGCCGGGGGCGCGTGGCGATAAAGGCGGCCAAAAGTGCTGCGATCACAACGGGCACTGCGCCCGAAATCTGCGACCCAGAGGCCATAAGCGCCGCCCCCATCAACACAGCCATTGCCGCCAAATCAGAGGCGCGATCGACCAAGACAAGCGGGGCGGTGCGTTCAAACGCCCAACCGGTTTCGCGTTTGATCCAACGCATCCGCACCAATTCTCCGACGCGTCCCGGTGTGACCGTCATGGCAAATCCGCCCAGAAAATGGCGCAGGTTGGTGGTCAAGCAAAGCGGCAATCCGAGGTGGCGGGCAAACAGGTGCCAACGCAGCCCGCGAAACAGATAATTGACCAACGAGAGCGCCAAAAGTGCTGCGCCTTGCGGGATCGAGAGCTTGGTGATTTGGGCGCGGACTTCGTCCCATCCGGTCGCGGTCACCGCGCCGATCAGCCCGACCGCAAGCAAGACCAAAAGCCCAAGCATAATGGCACCGTCGCGCAGCCTTGGAGACAGGCGCGGGGCCTTTTGGGGGGCGGATATGGGACGCTGCTCGGCGGACATGGACATTTTTGGCTCTGTGTGTGGCCTGATTTCCCCAATTTTTAGCGACAAATTGGGGCAAGAATATGATGCTGTTTCTAATTTTAGAACAATAGGGGTAAAGAAAATGCGCGGCCACCCGTTTGGGCCGCCGCGCGTTGTTTTGAATTTAAATGTTCGCAGATGCCTTAGTCGACAATCGTCGCCTCGGTCGCGGCGCGCAGCTCGGCCTCGGTCACACCGTCTGCGCATTCGACGATTTTCAAACCGCCCTCAACCACGTCCAGAACGCCCAGGTTGGTGATCACCCGATCGACCACGCCAAGACCGGTCAGCGGCAAGGTGCATTCCTTCAGCAATTTGCTCTCGCCGTGTTTGTTGGTGTGGTCCATCACCACCACAACCCGGCCCACGCCCGCGACCAAATCCATCGCGCCGCCCATGCCTTTGACCAGCTTGCCGGGGATCATCCAGTTCGCCAAATCGCCCTTTTCATCGACCTCCATCGCGCCCAAAATCGCCATTGCAATCTTGCCGCCGCGGATCATGCCAAAGCTGAACGAGCTGTCAAAATAAGCGGTGTTGGGCAGCTCGGTGATGGTCTGCTTGCCCGCATTGATCAGGTCTGCGTCTTCGTCGCCCTCATAGGGGAAGGGGCCCATGCCCAACATGCCGTTTTCAGACTGGAGTGTCACGTTGACGCCTTCGGGGATGAAATTGGGGACCAAGGTCGGGATGCCGATGCCGAGGTTCACATAGGTGCCGTCTTCAAGTTCCAATGCGGCGCGTGCCGCCATTTGATTGCGATCCCACATGGCTTATGCCTCCGCTTTCTGGCGCACGGTGCGCTGTTCGATCCGCTTTTCATGCGTGCCTTGAATCAGGCGATGGACATAGACGCCGGGCATGTGGATGCAATCGGGGTCGAGGCTGCCGACGGGCACAATTTCCTCAACTTCCATGATGCAGACCTTGCCGCACATCGCGGCGGGTGGGTTGAAATTGCGGGCGGTTTTGCGGAAAATCGCATTGCCGGTTGCGTCGGCTTTCCATGCTTTCACGATGGAAATATCGGCGAAAATACCCTCTTCGAGAATGTAAGTCTCGCCGCGGAAATCCTTGTGCTCTTTGCCCTCGGCGATCACCGTGCCGACGCCGGTTTTTGTGTAAAACCCCGGAATGCCTGCGCCACCGGCGCGCATCCGTTCGGCCAAAGTGCCCTGCGGGTTGAACTCAAGCTCCAACTCGCCCGACAGGTATTGCCGCATGAATTCGGCGTTTTCACCCACGTAAGACGACATCATTTTCTTGATCTGGCGCGTCTCCAACAGCTTGCCAAGGCCAAAGCCATCGACACCTGCGTTGTTGGAGGCAATCGTCAGATCCTTAACGCCGCTTTCCACCAGCGCGTCGATCAACAACTCAGGTATCCCGCACAGCCCAAACCCCCCGGCTGCGATCAACATTCCGTCCTTTAAAAGCCCATCTAAGGCCTCTGTGGCGGAGCCGTATACTTTCTTCATCACTCTCTCCCGTTTCCTTTGGCGCAATTGGAATGAATCCGGTGCGGCCTGTCAATGGAGGATGCCGCACTGCAACAAAATGGTGCAGCAAAAAGGCCCCGATGAGGGGCCCTTTGGTGGATGTGACTTGGCTCTGAGTGCGAAAATCGTCTGATTTACTCGTCAGCAGGCTTCGGAGTCACCGCTTTTTTGGCCGCTGGTTTCTTGGTTGCGGGCTTTTTCGCCGCCGGTTTTTTCGCAGGTGCCTTTTTCGCCGGGGCTTTCTTTTTGCCGCCCTTGGCCGCTTTTTCCGCGATCAATGCCACGGCTTGCTCCATGCTCAGGTCTTCAGGCGTGACGTCTTTCGGCAAGGTCGCGTTGATCTTTTCCCATTTCACATAGGGACCATAGCGACCTTCCATAATGCTGATCGCGCCGCCGCTATCGGGATGGTCACCTAATTCTTTCAATGGCTTGGCCGCCGCAGAGCGACCGCGCCCCGGATTGTTGCGCTTGTCGGTGATCAATTCAACCGCGCGGTTCATGCCGCATTCAAACACATCGTTCGGGTCTTTGAGATTGGCGTAAACCGGTTTTTCGTCGCCCGGCAGTTTGTGCATCAAATAGGGACCAAAGCGTCCAAAATTGGCAGAAATCACGCCGCCTTCCGGGTGTTCGCCGATCCGGCGCGGCAGACTCAAAAGTGTGAGCGCCTTTTCAAGGTCCATCGCATCCGGTTCCCACCCTTTCGGCAAAGAGGCGCGTTTGGGCTTTTTATTTTCTTCCGAAACTTCGCCGCGCTGCACGTAGGGGCCATAGCGACCCGAGCGCAGGGAGATTTCGTTGCCGTCCTCATCCTCGCCCAAAATCCGGTCGCCGGCTTCGGCGGCATCGCCACTGATCGGGCGGGTGTAGCGGCATTCTGGGTAGTTCGAACAGCCGACAAAGCCGCCCGAGCGCGAGGTTTTCAGGTGCAGGTTGCCTTGGCCACAGAGCGGACAGACGCGCGGGTCGCTGCCATCTTCGCGCGGCGGATAAAGCTGTGGGGCGAGGGCGGCGTCCAATTTGTCAAGCACTTCGGAAATCCGCAACTCGGAGGTCTCGCCAATGGCCGCTGAGAAATCGCGCCAGAATTTCGCCAAGACCTCTTTGTAATCGAGATCGCCCGCCGAGATTTCGTCGAGCTCCTCTTCCAAGTTGGCGGTGAATTCATAGCCGACATATTTGCGGAAAAAATTCATCAAAAAGATCGTGACGATCCGGCCTTTGTCTTCGGGGATCAGGCGGTTTTGCTCTTTGCGGACATATTCGCGATCCACAATCGTGGTCAGCACGGAGGCATAGGTCGAGGGACGACCGATGCCCAGCTCTTCCATCCGTTTGACCAAGGTCGCTTCGGTGTAGCGCGGCGGTGGGTTGGTATGGTGTTGCAGACCCAAAATGGCGTCATCACCAGCCAAAATCGCCTCTTTTTCAGCGGCTTGCGCTTTGAGCCCACCTGCGACACGTTTCAACGGCTCGCCGTTCATAATTTGCGGCAGGCGACCTTCGTCATCCTCGTCCACGTCATCACGGCCTTCGGTATAAACCGCCATAAACCCATCAAACACAACGACTTGCCCAGTGGCGCGCAGCACGACCTCGTGGTCATCAGAGGTGATGTCCACGGTGGTCCGTTCAAGGCGCGCCGCCTCCATTTGTGAGGCAATGGTGCGTTTCCAGATCAGGTCGTAGAGTTTGCGTTGATCCGCATCCGTCAGCTTTGCTTCATCGGGGGAGACAAACATGTCGGTCGGGCGAATACATTCGTGGGCCTCTTGGGCGTTTTTGGCTTTGTTTTTATAAATCCGTGGGTTGGCGGGCACATAGCGGTCGCCATAGCGGGCTTTGATCGCATCGCGGGCCTGTGTCACCGCCTCGGGTGCCATGTCGATCCCGTCGGTTCGCATATAGGTGATGAGGCCCGCCTCGTAGAGGCGTTGCGCAGCGTTCATCGCTTGGCGTGCGCCCATGCCGAATTTGCGCGAGGCTTCCTGTTGCAGGGTTGAGGTCATGAACGGGGCAGAGGGGTTGCGCGCGCCGGGTTTGGCCTCGACCGAGGCGACTTTGAGCACGCGCGAGCTGACCGCTTGCACGGCCATTTCGGCGGTGAGGCGGTCTTTGAGGTCGAATTTGTCGAGTTTCTTACCCGAAAGCTGGGTCAGGCGCGCTTCAAAAGATTGCCCGCGTGGGGTCTCCAAAAGGGCTTTGACGGTCCAGTATTCTTGCGGATTGAAAGCTTCAATCTCGGTTTCGCGTTCGACGATCAGGCGTAAACAGACGGATTGCACCCGTCCGGCCGAGCGCGCGCCGGGCAATTTACGCCAGAGCACCGGGGACAGGTTAAAGCCGACAAGGTAATCCAACGCGCGGCGCGCCAGATAGGCATCGACCAGCGGCACATCGACTTGGCGCGGGTGTTTCATCGCTTCCAAAATCGCGGTTTTGGTGATGGCGTTGAAGGTCACGCGCGACACGGCGGTGGATTTTTTGATCGCTTTGCGTTTGGTCAGCGCCTCTTGCAGGTGCCACGAAATCGCTTCGCCTTCGCGATCAGGGTCAGTTGCGAGGATCAGTTCGTCGTCGTCTTTGAGCGCATCGGCGATGGCTTTGACGTGTTTGCGACTGTCCGCGCCGATCTCCCAGGTCATGTCGAACTCGTTGTCGGTGTCGACAGATCCGTCTTTGGCGGGGAGGTCGCGGACGTGGCCATAAGAGGCGAGGACGGTGTAATTGCTGCCGAGATATTTGTTGATTGTTTTCGCCTTGGCCGGGGATTCAACAACAACAACTGGCATGGACTGTCCTTCGGGTTATGATTTCTTGGCCTTATGGCGGCGGAAAATGGGGCCTGCAACGACTGATTGTCAATGTGGCATCTACGGTTTTTTTGCGCCAAAGCAAGCCTGTTCTGCCCATCATGCGGCATGATGTCCGCGCGATACCTAAAGGTATCGTGCCAAAAACCCGTGGACCTGCGGCTTTGGGAATTTTTTGTGACAAGGCGTGTGACAGGGGAAATGGCTGACGGGGCGGGTGTCATCCAAGAGCCAAAAGCCCGCCGGGTTTGCGGAAGATGCGGCCATCGAGTTCGAGAGTGAGAATCTCAGAGCTGAGTTGGTCCGCCGGGATTCCGATGTCGCGGATCAGGTCGTCCTCGGGCAGGGGCGCACCGGAAAGACGGGCGAGGATTTCGACATGCAGCATGGCGTGGTCTTTGAACCCGCGCGAGTCTGAACCGGGCGCGGGCCGCGGCGTGACGGGAATGGCGGTCGCGGGCGTGTGTTGCACGGTTTGAGCCAAGGGCGATGCGGCGGCCAGCGTGTCGATCACATCGCGCGCCCCGCGCACCAAAGTGGCGCCATCGCGGATCAACATGTTGCAGCCAGATGTGCGGGCATCAAACGGATGCCCCGGCACGGCCATGACCTCGCGCCCCTGATCCAAGGCATTGCCCGCCGTGAGCAGTGAGCCCGAGCGCGCCGCCGCCTCGATCACCACGGTGGCGTGGGACAGGCCGGAGACGATGCGATTGCGCATTGGGAAATGCCGGGCGAAGGGTTTCATGCCAAAGGGCTGTTCCGAGATCAAAAGTCCGGTCGCGGCGATTTTATGGTAAAGATCGGTGTTCTCGGTGGGGTAGATCACATCCAGGCCGCCTGCCAAAACCGCGATGGTGCCGCTCTCAAGCGCTGCTTCGTGCGCCGCGGCATCAATGCCGCGGGCCAGACCGGAGGTGATGGCAAAGCCTTCCTCACCCAATTCACGCGCCAGAGTGCGGGCGAACCGCACGCCCAATGATGAGGCATTGCGTGCGCCGACCAGTGCCAAAGAGGGGCGTTCAAACAGCGATATGTCGCCTTTGACCCAAAGCGCGGGCGGGGCGTCGTCAATCAGAGCAAGAAGGGCGGGATAGTCGGGATCGGCGCGGGTGATCAAACGCGCGCCATGTTTACGGCCAGCTTTTAATTCGGCCTCAACAACACCGCGCGGACAGGTTTGATAGTCGGAGACACCAGCGTGTTTGGCAATTTCGGGGAGCGCCTCAAGGGCGGTGGCCGCATCGCCGTGTTCCTCAAGCATCCGATAAAAGGTGCTGATGCCAACGCGGCGGGAGCGCAAGAGGCGGAGCCAATCGACCCGATCTTCCACGGTGTGGGGTGGGGTGAGGGGGTGGTGGGAAGGGATGAACTCCAAGATCAACTCTCTCCGTCTCTTGCCCTTTCACATTGCCGCAAATTGGTTAATGAGGCGTTACCAAAACCCAAAAAGATTGCATTTGAGCGGAATGATTTTGAATTTTTTTACCATACCGTCCGCCTTGCGCGCCTAACCCACGCAAAAGGGCGACCTCTTCGGCCGCCTTGTTCATAATGGTTAACGCGTCACGCCTTTCACCTGAGGCATGGGAAAGGCGTGACGCTGCCAGATGCATCCATGGTGTGGGCGTTCCGCCATACACCCGTGAAACAGGTTTATGGCGGAACGCTTTAACGTGATCCGGTCCGATCCGCGTGGAAGGTCAGGCAGAGCCGCCAACGGTCAGCCCGCCGATCAAAAGCGTCGGTTGCCCCACGCCCACCGGCACCCATTGCCCTGATTTGCCGCAATTGCCGATACCCGGATCGAGCGCCATGTCATTGCCAATGGCGCGGATGTTGCGCATCGCAGTGGCACCATCGCCAATCAGCGTCGCGCCCTTCACCGGCGCGCCAACGCGGCCATTTTCGACCCGATACGCCTCGGTGCAGTTAAACACGAATTTGCCATTGGTGATGTCGACCTGACCGCCAGAAAAGCCCACGGCATAAATCCCGTCTTTGATCTCGGAGACGATCTCTTCGGGGGCGGCGTCCCCGCCAAGCATATAGGTGTTGGTCATCCGGGGCATTGGCGCATGGGCGTAGCTTTCGCGGCGACCATTGCCGGTGGGGGCGACATTCATCAGACGGCCGTTTTGGCGGTCTTGCATGTAGCCGACGAGGATGCCGTCTTCGATCAGCGTGGTTTTTCCCGACGGCGTGCCTTCGTCATCGACCGAAATCGACCCGCGCCGATCCGGGATCGTGCCATCGTCCAAGACGGTGACGCCTTTGGCCGCGACCTGTTGCCCCATCAGGCCCGCAAAGGCGGAGGTGCCTTTGCGATTGAAATCGCCCTCAAGCCCGTGGCCGACCGCTTCGTGCAACAACACGCCCGGCCAGCCATTGCCAAGGGCAACGTCCATGACGCCCGCAGGGGCAGGAACGGCCTCAAGGTTGACGGAGGCGATGCGCAGGGCCTCGCGGGCGACGGATTGCCAATGCTCAGGCTGCAAAAGGCCGTCAAATCCATAGCGTCCTCCGCCGCCCGACGCGCCGCTTTCGCGTCGTCCAGCCTGATCGACGATGACCGAAATGTTGAGCCGTGCCATCGGGCGGATGTCGGAAACAAGCGTGCCTTCGGGGCGCAGGATGAACACCTCTTGATGCGAGGCGGCCAGCGTGGCGGAGACTTGGACCACGCGCGGGTCGAGATCGCGCAGATAGGCGTCAATTTCGCCCAATGTGTCGATCTTGACCTCAAAGGCTGCACCATCGAGCGGGTTCTCATCGGTGTAGAGTTTGACATTCGTGGCGCGCGGGCCCTCGGCCAGGCTGCCGCCGCCATCGCCCACCGCAAGGCGGGCGGTTTCAGCGGCGCGTTTGATCGCGGCTTCGCTGATGGTGGTGGAATGGGCGTAGCCTGCGGTTTCGCCGCGCACGGCACGTAGACCGAATCCTTCGGAGGCATCATAGGAGGCGGTGCGAATCCGTCCATCATCTAAAACGATGCCTTCGGAGGTGCGTCGTTCAAAGAACAGCTCGCCATCATCGGCCCCATCCACGGCGTCACGCAGAATCGACAGCGATGTGTCGAGGTCGAGTGTGTTTGTAAATGGGTCAAAACGTCTCGATGGCATTGATTTTTCTCCCTTGGGACTTGATCTAGATCAAAAAAACCGCTCAAAGCGGCGGGGAATTCTTGTCCCGTCGCGTCTAATATGGTTTTTGATGGGAAAGACTCAAACGAAAACGCACCCGCATGAACGGGGCGGCATCGACAGGCCCCTGCCTTCGACTGCAATTATGGGAAGAGAGAATGCGCACAAAACCCCTTTTGTCCGGCTTGGCGGCCGTTTTTTTCGCAACCCTTGGCGCGACACAAGCCTTTGCCCAAGACACGGGTGAGCTTTTGGGCGCGCCTGTTTCCGGGAAAATGGGCTTTCAGCCCGCCGCGACCGAGCTGGCGCGCGATATTCACGGTTTGGATCATATGCTGAACTGGATTATCGGTGCGATTGTCCTTTTCGTCGCACTTTTGATCCTCTGGGTGATCGTGCGCTACAATGCACGCGCCAACAAAACGCCTGCGACCTTCACCCACCACACTCAGATCGAGGTGGCTTGGACGATTGTGCCGATTTTGATCCTTGTGGTGATCGGGGCCTTCTCGCTTCCGGTTTTGTTCAAGCAACAGGAAATTCCTGACGGCGATATTTACATTAAAGTCACCGGCCACCAGTGGTACTGGGGCTATGAATATGTGGACGAAGGATTTGAATTCGACAGCTACATGATCGGTCAACCGGCCACCGGCGGCGAATATATGCGCACCCCTGAGGTTGAGAAGATGCTGGTGGATGCGGGCTACACCCCCGATGAGTTCCTGTTGGCGACGGACACAGCCGTGGTCGTGCCGGTTGGCAAAACCATCGTCATGGGCGTGACCGGCGCCGACGTGATCCACAGCTGGACCATCCCCGCCTTTGGCGTGAAACAGGATGCTGTTCCGGGCCGTGTGGCTGAACTTTGGTTCAAAGCCGAGAAAACCGGCACCTTCTTTGGTCAGTGTTCCGAGCTGTGCGGCAAAGACCACGCGTTTATGCCGATCACGGTGAAGGTTGTGTCTGAGGAAGACTACGCCACATGGTTGGCGGGCGCGAAAGAAGAATACGCCGCGCTTGAAACCGCTCCGAGCGCCGTCAAATTGGCCTTGGCCGAGTAAGCGTCTTTCATGATTTCAGGTGAGGGCGGGTCAACCGCCCCATCTGGCCATTAAGCCCCACGCACGAAGACCCCACGACCCCCAAGTCCAAGTTTAAGGCACCCTATCCACACAGACATAGACCCCAAAGGGGCAGGTTTGAGAGGATAGGGCCAAAGGAATAGGTAGACGCGATGACTGACGCGACGATCAATATGGACGACAGCCGCGAGGCCGGGTTTGGCGATTACTTCGCCTTGCTCAAGCCGCGTGTGATGTCTCTCGTCGTGTTCACCGCCTTCGCGGGCATGATCGTCGCGCCCGGTGGTATTCACCCGTTTATCGGCTTTTTCGCCATTCTGTGCATCGCCATTGGCGGCGGCGCCTCCGGTGCGCTGAACATGTGGTATGACGCCGATATTGATCAGGTGATGAAACGCACGAAATCGCGTCCGATCCCGTCGGGCAAAGTCGCGCCCGAAGAGGCGCTGGCGATTGGCCTCACCTTGTCGGCCTTCTCGGTTGTCATGCTGGGCCTTGCGACCAATTGGGTCGCTGCCGGGCTTTTGGCCTTTACGATTTTCTTTTACGCCGTGGTCTATACCATGTGGCTCAAACGCTCGACGCCGCAGAACATTGTGATTGGCGGGGCCGCTGGTGCCTTTCCTCCGATGATCGGTTGGGCGGCTGTGACGGGGGACATCACCCTGCCGTCGGTGTTGATGTTCATGCTGGTGTTCATGTGGACGCCGCCGCATTTCTGGGCTTTGGCGTTGTTTATGAACGCGGATTACGACAAGGCGAAAGTGCCGATGTTGACCGTGACCCATGGCAAGCGCGTCACACGCAATCATATCCTGGCCTACACCGTGCTTTTGGCGCTGACCGCGGGTGCGATGTTCCTGACGCCTTTGGCCGGCTGGGCCTATCTGGTGGCTTTTGTCGTGCTCAATGGCTTGTTCCTGAAAGGTGCTGTTGTGATTTGGCGCCGCAATGAGGACCAAGCCGAGGCCGACAATTACAAGGCAGAGCGGGCGTTTTTCAAACTGTCGCTGGCCTACACTTTCCTGCATTTCACTGCACTGATGGTGGACAAAGGGCTTATGGCCGCGGGCCTTGGAGGGCCGTTCTAAGATGGCAATCACTAAACTTCACGAAATTCATACCCGCCGCCGGTCCCGCAATGTAGGGCTTGGGCTGGCCTTGGGCGCGTTTGTGATTTTGATGCTGGGGCTTACCGTGGCGAAAGTCACCGTGATTGATCCGGCGATCATGCAACGGGAGATGGCGAAGTAATGGCGCTTCAGGGACCGCAAAAAACAGTTCTGCAACTCGTGGGGGTCGTTGGCCTCATGGGCGGGCTGGCTTGGGCGTCCGTGCCATTTTATAGCTGGTTTTGTGCGGTGACCGGCTTTGGTGGCACCACGGCTGAGGCCTCGACCGGGTCCGATGTGATTCTGGACAAGACGATCAAAATCCGGTTTGACGCCAACACCGACCCGGATATGCCATGGGAATTCAAACCCGTCGAGCGCACGATGGAGTTGCGGATTGGTGAAACCGGGCTGGCCTTTTACGAGGCGTACAATCCAACCAACCGCACCATCGGCGGCACCGCGTCCTACAACGTGGCGCCGTTTGAAGCGGGCGGGTTTTTTACCAAAATCGACTGTTTCTGTTTCACAGAACAGGTGCTCAAACCGGGCGAGCGTGTGCTCATGCCCGTGACCTTTTATGTCGATCCCGAAATCACCACAGACCGGGATGCGCGGTTCGTCCATCGCATCACCCTGTCTTATACCTTTCACGAAACCGACCTGCCCGACGACTACGCCGCTCTTGAGAGCGACGAAGCCCCGGTTTCAGGTCTGAACTAAGCTCGCATACGGGCAACCACCTCAAGGGAGAGGGACGCACATTATGGCGCATGAAAAGAACCACGATTACCACATCCTGCCGCCGTCGCCGTGGCCGCTCATGGGCGCTGTCGCAGCTTTCATCATGCTGTTTGGCGCTGTTCAGTGGATGGCCAATGACAACCCGTACATTTTCCTGATCGGCTTTATTGGCGTGCTTTACGTGATGTGGAGCTGGTGGTCGGACACGATCAAAGAAAACCAAGCGGGCGATCACACGCCGGTGGTCCGCATCGGCCTGCGTTATGGCTTCATCATGTTCATCATGTCCGAAGTGATGTTCTTTGCCGCATGGTTCTGGGCGTTTTTCAAACACACGCTCTATCCGATGTCCGAATATCCGGGCGCGACCTATGTGCCGCCAGAAATCATCCCGATCGACGCGTTTCACCTGCCGCTGATCAACACGCTGATCCTGCTGTGCTCTGGGGCCGCTGTGACCTGGGCGCACCATGCGTTGGTGCATGGCAATATCCGCAAAGACATTGTCGCTGGTCTGGCCATCGGTGTCGGTCTTGGCGGTCTGTTCACCGTGTTCCAAGCCTATGAATATTATGAGCTTTTCGTCCATGAAGGTTACACGTTTGGCGGCGACTTCTTCTTTGGCTCCTTCTTCATGGCGACCGGGTTCCACGGCTTCCACGTCATCATCGGTACGATTTTTCTGACCATCTGTCTGGTGCGGTCGATGAAGGGGCATTTCACCCCTGACGATCACATCGGCTTTGAAGCGGCGGCGTGGTACTGGCACTTTGTGGACGTTGTTTGGCTGTTCCTCTTTGTGGCGGTGTACATCTGGGGCCAATAAGTTTGGCACAGATCGGATGAGTATTTTGCTCACGATCAAGACTTGATAAAAGGGCGCGATATTCGCGCCCTTTTGCTTTGGGCCAGTTTTGGAGACGATTTGGAGGCGATATGCTCAAACGAATGATCTTTCCCACCCTGATCGGTGTGATCGGCTGTGGCATCCTGATCTGGCTCGGGACATGGCAATTGGCGCGGATGGACTGGAAGGCAGGTATTTTGGCCGAGATCACCGCCGAAATTACCGCCGATCCCGTGCGGGTGCCCGCCGTGGTGGACCCGTCGATGAAATACCTTCCGGTTTTGGGCGAAGGGGTGATCGGGGATGAGGAACTGCATGTTCTCGTGTCGCGCAAACAGATTGGTGCGGGCTATTTGATCATCGCGCCACTGACGCTGACGGACGGGCGGCGGGTGTTGTTGGATCGTGGCTTTGTGGATGAGATGGCCAAGGATGGGCCGCGCCCAAAAGGGGCTGTGTCTGTGGTCGGCAACCTGCACTGGCCCGATGATATGAACAGTTCGACCCCCGCACCGGATTTGGGCCGCAACATCTGGTTTGGCCGCGATATTCCCGCCATGGCGGCGGCTTTGGGCACCGAGCCGATCCTGATTGTCGCGCGCGACAGCACGGGGGAGGGGATCGAACCGATCCCAGTTGGGATCGAAGGCATCCCCAATGACCATTTGCAATACGCGATCACATGGTTTTCGCTGTGTCTTGTCTGGTTTGGGATGACTCTCTTCCTCTTGTGGCGTATCAGAACCCGAAAAGTTTAAAGCGGCGGACACAATGCGTTATATCTCGACCCGCGGCCAAGCGCCGGTGCTCTCATTCGAACAAGCGATGCTGACGGGGCTGGCCTCCGATGGCGGGCTTTATGTGCCTGAAACCATCCCGACACTCAGCGCGGATGAGATCGCAGGCCTTGCTGGAAAATCCTATGAAGAGGCGGCGTTTATCGTCATGCGCCCCTTCATAGGCGACACGTTCACCGACGCGGAATTCAAAGAGATCATCGCCAAGGCCTACGCCGGGTTCAAACACGATGCCCGCGCGCCCTTGGTGCAACTCGGCCCGAACCATTTCCTGTTGGAACTGTTCCACGGGCCGACCTTGGCGTTCAAAGATTTCGCCATGCAACTGATCGGGCAATTGTTCCAAGCGGCGCTGTCGCGCTCTGGCAAACGCGTCACCATCGTTGGCGCGACTTCGGGTGACACCGGGTCGGCGGCGATTGAGGCGTTCAAAGGCTTGTCCAACGTCGATGTGTTCATCCTGTTCCCGCATGGCCGCGTCTCCGACGTGCAGCGTCGTCAAATGACCACACCGCCTGAGGCCAACGTGCATGCGCTGGCGGTTGAGGGCGATTTCGACGATTGCCAAGCCGCATTGAAAGAGATGTTTGCCGATATCGAGTTCCGCGATCACGTCAAACTGGCCGCCGTGAATTCAATCAACTGGGCGCGGGTTTTGGCGCAGGTGGTCTATTATTTCACCTCCGCCGTCTCGCTGGGCGCGCCGCATCGCGAGGTGTCGTTCACCGTGCCGACCGGCAATTTTGGCGACATTTTTGCGGGCTACATTGCCAAACGCATGGGCCTTCCGATCAAGGATCTGGTGATCGCCACCAACCAAAACGACATCCTGCACCGCACCATGGTGACGGGCGCTTATACCAAAGAGGGCGTGACCCCCTCGATCAGCCCGTCGATGGACATCCAAGTCAGCTCCAACTTTGAGCGGGCCTTGTTCGACGTCTATGATCGCGAAGGCGGGGCGATTGCGCAATTGATGACGGAACTCAAAGCGGGCGAATTCAAAATCTCGCAAGGGGCGATGGATCGTTTGCGCGACACGTTCACCTCTGGACGCGCCTCGGAAGACGAAACCTCTGCAACGATCACCGATATGTACAAACGTACCGGCGAAGTGCTTTGCCCGCATACGGCTGTCGCAGTGAAGGTCGCCGAAGATCACCTCAGCGAGGTGCCAATGGTGTCGCTGTCCACCGCGCATCCGGCGAAATTCCCCGCCGCCGTCGAGGCCGCCTGTGGCATTCATCCCGCCTTGCCCGACCATATGGCTGACCTGTTTGAGCGTGACGAACGCTTTACCGTGGTTGCCAATGACCTAGATGGTCTGAAATCCCTAATTAAGGAGCGCCTCGCTTGAGCCCACGTACCCACACATTGCCCAATGGGTTCCGCATTGTGACGGAACTTCAACCTTCGATGCAGAGCGCCTCGATTGGCGTCTGGGTCATGGCCGGTGGGCGGCACGAACGGGTCGAACAAAACGGTATCGCGCATTTTCTGGAACATATGGCCTTTAAGGGCACCGCACGGCGCACGCCGTTGGAAATTGCCGAAGTGTTGGAAAATGTCGGCGGGTATCTGAATGCCTATACATCGCGCGAGGTCACGGCCTATTACGCGCGGGTGCTCAAGGACGATGTGTCTTTGGCCCTTGATGTGATTGGTGACATCGTTCTCAATCCGATCTTTGACGCGCGCGAACTCGAAGTTGAACGGGGTGTGATCCTCTCGGAAATTGGTCAGGCGCTCGACACCCCTGACGATGTGATTTTCGATTGGTTGCAAGAGGCGACATTCCCCAAACAGGCGCTTGGCCGCACCATCTTAGGCCCCGCTGAACGGGTCCGCGCCTTTTCACGCGATGATCTGGCGGGTTTTGTTGAAGAACATTACAGCCCGGAGCGGATGGTGCTTTCGGCGGCGGGCCATATTGATCATGACCGCATCGTGGCGGAAGCCACGGAGATTTTCGGCGGGCTTAAATCGCACGGTCGCGATCAGGCCGACCCGGCGCGCTTTGAGGGCGGTGAATTCCGCAAGGTTAAAAAGCTTGAACAGGCGCATTTCACGCTGGCCTTTGAGGGACCGGGATATCGCGACGAAGACATTTACATCGCCCAAGCCGCAACCACGGCTTTGGGGGGCGGCATGTCGTCTCGTTTGTTCCAAGAGCTGCGCGAAAAGCGCGGGCTGTGCTATACGATCTATGCGCAATCGGGGGCCTATGCCGACACTGGCATGACCACGATTTACGCGGGCACCTCAGGCGATCAGGTTGGCGAATTGGCCGAGCTGACGATTGATGAAATCAAACGTGCCGCCGATGAGATGACCTTGGTCGAGGTTGACCGCGCCCGTGCGCAGATCAAGGCAGGCCTGCTCATGGGGATGGAAAGCCCGTCCTCGCGTGCTGAACGCAATGCGCGGATGATCGGGATTTGGGGGCGCGTGCCCGCCGTGGAAGAAACCGTCACACGCATAAATGCGGTGACTTTGGACGGGGTCCGCGATTTCTTGGCCAAGATCGGCACAAGCCGCGCCTCTATGGCGCTCTACGGCCCGGTCAAAGGCGCTCCCGATTTGGCAGACCTGCGTGAAAGGTTCGCCGCCTGATGTTCCAACGCCGACCGAAGGTGAGGATCGACACGGAGCGCCTTGTGCTCCGTTTGCCTTTGCATTCGGACTATCGGGCGTGGGCCGGTCTTCGGGATGAAAGTGCAAATTTTTTGCAGCCTTGGGAACCGACTTGGGCCGAGGATCATTTGGCGCGAAAAGCCTTTACCAACAGGGTGTTCTGGGCCGAGCGGTCGTATAAATCAGATGCGGCTTTGGCGTTGTTTTTGACCCGACGCGAAGATCAGGCGCTCTTGGGGGCGCTCACGCTTGACAACATCCGCCGTGGCCCGTCGCAAGCGGGCACCATCGGCTATTGGATCGGCGCGCGCTACGCCCGCCAAGGCTATATGAAAGAGGCCATCGCCGGTATGGTGCATCACGCCTTTTCACGGATGGACCTCAGCCGGATCGAGGCGGCATGTTTGCCCGAAAACGTGGCCTCGCGTGGGGCATTGGAAAAGGCCGGATTCAAATATGAAGGCGTGGCGCAATCCTATCTTCAGATCAATGGCCGCTGGCGCAATCATGTGTTGTATTCGGCGCTGCGCCATGATCGGCGCGGGCCCACCACCGTGGGCTTGGCCTAAGCGCGGCCCAAACGGAGCGACCATGTCGCGCAGAGGAGCTTGATCCATGACCCAGCCTGCCACACCCGCGTTTCTGGACCGACTTGCGGCGGCTTTGCCGACGGGCACCCTACGCACGCGCCATCCCGGTGAGTTGGACGATCCGCGTGGGCGCTATCATGGCCAAGCGGCGGTGATTGCCTGTCCTCACTCGGTTGAAGAGGTTTCGACCGTGGTGCGGATGTGCCATGAGACGGGCGTGGGCGTTGTGCCTTTGGGCGGGGGCACGGGGTTGGTTTTGGGGCAGGTGGCCTATGACGGTCCCGCGCCGGTGATCCTATCCTTGGAGCGGATGACGGCGATCCGCGCGGTCTACGCATCGGAAAACGTGATCATTGCTGAGGCGGGCGCGATTTTGGCGGATGTCCAAGTGGCCGCCGATCTGGTCGAACGTCTGTTTCCGCTGTCCTTGGCCTCTGAGGGCTCGTGTCGCATCGGCGGCAATTTGGCGACCAATGCGGGTGGGCTTAATGTGCTGCGCTACGGCAATGCGCGCGACCTGTGTTTGGGGCTTGAGGCCGTGATGCCCGACGGGTCGATTTGGCACGGGCTCAAACGCCTGCGCAAAGACAATACGGGCTACGATCTTAAGAACCTGTTGATCGGCGCTGAGGGCACTTTGGGTGTGATCACAGCGGCCAGTTTGCGGCTTTTCCCGCGCCCGGATCACGCGGCTGCGGCGGTGTTCGTGGTGCCCTCGCCTCAGGCGGCGCTGGAGCTTTTGGCCATGGCGCAAGCGATGATTGGCGAGGGCATTTCCGCCTTTGAACTGATGTCGGGCATGGGGTTTGCGTTTCTGTCGGAGACAATGCCGGATCTGCGCCAACCGTTTGCGACCGCGCCGGAGTGGTGCGTGTTGATTGATCTGGGCGTGTCTGGGACCAGTGATCCAACGGAGCGGCTGGCCGCTTTGTTTGAGGCCGGGAGCGCGGCAGGGCTGGTGGGCGACGGTGTCCTGTCACAAAGCGAGGCGCAGCGTCAGGCGTTTTGGGCGCTGCGGGAAAACATTCCCGAGGCCAATCGGCGCATTGGCTCGATCTCGTCGCATGACATTTCCATCCCACTGTCGCGCATCCCGCATTTTATCCCTGAAGGGATTGAGCGACTTGGAAAAATCGCCGACATCCGGGTCAATTGCTTTGGCCATTTGGGCGACGGAAACCTGCATTATAACGCCTTTCCGGCCAAGGGACGGACCCGCGCCGACTATGAACATGTCCGGGGTGCGATCAAGGCTTGTGTGCATGATTTGGTGGCCGAATTTGACGGCTCGATCAGCGCGGAACACGGGGTCGGGCGGCTCAAAATGGAAGATTTGGAACGCTACGGCGATCCGGTTAAATTGGCCACGATGCGGGCGATCAAAACCGCGCTGGACCCGAAAGGCATCATGAATCCGGGTGCGGTTTTGCGCCGGATCGAGTAAAAAGCTACGCCCTGACCGGGGGGCGGTCAGGGCGCGTGTGATCTCTCACATGTGGTGCAAACAGCGTCCCGGCTCCTCGGGACAGGCATATGATTAGGCCTGAGTCCTTACCAAACCGTTCACGTGCCCTCAAATTGGCACAGGGCGTGGATGTCATAGCCTAAATTTTCCAAAACAGCCCGACCGCCCAACTCCGGCAGATCGACAATAAAGGCACAGCCAACGATTTCGCCGCCCAGACGTTCGACCAATTTGATCCCGGCCGCCGCCGTGCCCCCCGTCGCCAAAAGATCATCAACCACAAGAATTTTTTCCCCCGGTTGGATCGCGTCGTCATGAATTTCGACAACCGCTTCGCCGTATTCAAGTGTGTAGCCTTCGGAAATCACCCGCCCCGGCAGTTTGCCTTTTTTGCGGATCGGGACAAAGCCGATGGCGAGTTGGTGGGCAATCGCGCCGCCCAAAATAAACCCGCGTGCCTCTAACCCCACGACTTTATCAATCTGCATCCCGACATAGGGCGCAAGCATCTGATCAACCGCCAAACGCATCCCGCGCGGGTCGGCAAAGAGTGTGGTCACATCGCGAAACATGATCCCTTCATGTGGAAAATCGACGATGGTGCGGATGTAATCTTTGACGGTTTTCATAGAGATTCCTTTTGCTTACGCGCGTTTGAGCGTGGCGGTCAGCGCGCCCATGCCGATCAGGGCCACGCCGCCGGTCCGGGTCAAATTGCGCAATACACGCGGGCGTTGAATGCGCCCGCGCATCTTATTGGCCAAAAGCGCATAGGCCAGCGCATTGAGCGCAGCGAGCCCCACAAACGTGGTGATCAGGGCGGCAAATTGCGGCGCAAGGGCCGCTTCGGGGCGGATGAATTGCGGCACGAAGGCGATGAAAAAGCCGATGGATTTGGGGTTGAGTGCTGTGACCAGAGCGGCGTGACCAAACACATGTGTGGCGCTGACATGATCCATTTGGGTTACATCGCCAAGGCTGGCTTTGGGCGCGGAGCGCAGCATTTTGACGCCAAGATAAAGCAGATAGACCGCGCCAACCCATTTGAGTGCGACAAAGGCCGAGGCCGAGGCGGCGACCAGCGCGCCAAGTCCCAAAAGCGAGGCACTCATGGCAATCAAATCGCCCAAGGCGACGCCCAAAGCGGTGGCGACGGCGACCCGTTTGCCTTGGGTCAGCGCATAGGACAGCACCAAAAGGATGGTCGGGCCGGGAATGATCAGCAGCACGGTGGAGGCGGCAGCGAAAGCCAACCAAAGATCAAAACTCATGGATTATCCTTTCAAAACCCGACCCGCGACAGTCGAGAGTGCGTCGATGACCGCAGGATCACGTTTGTCCGGTGCGGTCATGATGGCAAATTCGAGCGCCCGGTCACACCCGTGTTCGCAGGGCGCATAGGCGCGTGCGGCGGCTTCGGACAGCAACGCGGGCAGGGCCGCGACAAGTGCTTTGGCGTGATGCGTGTTGGCCTTGAGCGTGGCGAAAATCGCGGTGATGTCGACCGCGCCGTGGTCCGGGTGCCAACTGTCATAATCGGTGACCATGGCGACGGACGCGTAGCAAATCTCGGCCTCTCGCGCGAGTTTCGCCTCGGGCATATTGGTCATGCCGATCACGTCACAGCCCCATTCGCGGTACATCTTGCTTTCGGCCATCGAGGAGAATTGCGGACCTTCCATGGCGAGGTAAGTGCCGCCTTTGTGGACGGCTACGCCCGTGGCGCGGGCTGCCTCATAGGCCAGCCCTGAGAGCCGTTCACACACCGGATGGGCGACCGACACATGGGCGACGCAACCGGTGCCAAAGAATGATTTTTCGCGCGCGAATGTCCGGTCAATGAATTGATCGACGATGACAAAATCGCCCGGTGCCATGTCTTCGCGAAAACTCCCCACGGCGGACACGGACACCAGATCGGTGACGCCCAGTTGTTTCATTGCATCAATATTGGCGCGGTAATTCACGGTCGAGGGCGAATGGACATGGCCGCGCCCGTGCCGGGGCAGAAAGGCCATTTTGACGCCCTCTAAGGTGCCGGTCAAAACCGCATCGGAGGGCGCGCCCCAAGGGGTGTCAATCTCTTGCCATGTGGCATTTTCCAACCCGTCGATTTCATAGACCCCCGAGCCGCCCATCACGCCAATTGTCCGTTGCATCCGTGTCTCCTTATCCGCGCTGTTGGCGCAAGTTTGCGGCGCAGCAACAGAGGGCGCAAGAGGCAATCATAGACACGAGCAGAGATTTAGGCACCTTGCCAAAACGGGGTCCGATCCGCTAAATGCCGGGCGTTCTGGAGGGCGGGGACAAAATGCGAATTGAGTTCGACAAGGGGCCTTTGGGCAGGGCCAGCCTGTTCCAGTCGCCAAAAGAGATTGTGTACGCTCGCCACCCTGACGAGGTTGCCGGGGCGTTTGCACGTTTGGAGGCGGCGCAGGCCGAGGGGCTGTGGCTTGCGGGCGCGTTTTCCTATGAGTTGGGCTATTGTTTTGAGCCGCATCTCTTGCCGCTTTTACCGCCCGATCGCGATGTGCCGCTTTTGGAGGTGGGGCTTTATGACGCGCCGATCGCCGCAGTGCCACGCACCGCTTTGAAAGAGGGCAGCACTGAAATGCGTCCGATTTGGGAGGTTTCGCGTTATGCCGAGGCCTTTGATACGGTGGCGCGTTATATTCGGGCCGGAGATGTGTACCAAACCAACCTGACCTTTCCGCTGCATCTGAGCACCGATCTGTCGCCGCGCGCCCTGTATGATCGTTTGGTCGCACATCAGCCCGTTGGTCATGGTGTGTTGATCGAACGGGCGGATGGATCGGCAGTGCTGTCGCGCTCGCCGGAACTGTTTTACGAGACCGACGGGGCAGGCGGTATCACCGTGCGGCCGATGAAAGGCACGGTGCCCCGTGGCGCGACGCCCGAGGCGGATGAGGCGGCCAAGCTCTGGCTTGCCGCGTCTGAGAAAAATCAGGCGGAAAACCTGATGATCGTCGATTTGCTACGCAATGACCTGTCGCGGATTTCCGAAGTTGGCTCGGTGAACGTGCCGGACCTCTTTGCGATTGAAACCTACACCACAGTGCATCAGATGACCTCGACCGTCACCGCACGGCTTTTGCCCGGGATCGGGCTGTCCGAACAATTTCGGGCGCTGTTTCCCTGTGGCTCCATCACTGGCGCGCCGAAAATCCGCGCGATGGAGATCATCCGTGAGTTGGAAGCCGGGCCGCGGGGGCATTATTGCGGTTCCATCGGCTGGGCGGCCCCGGACGGGCGGTCCTCTTTCAATGTTGCGATCCGCACATTGGAAATGGCGGGCGAAATGGAGGGCGGCATCGCACGGCTTCATGTCGGCGGCGGGGTTGTCTATGACAGCGATGCGCAGTCCGAATATGACGAGGCTCTGTTGAAATCCCGCTTTGCCGATTTGGAGCCTGAGGTATGAACGAGACCTTCCGCATCATCGAAACCTTTGGCTACGCTCCCGATCAGGGCATGATCCGTGGTGCCTTGCATCTGGCGCGGATGGCGCGCACGGCGTCGGAGCTTGATGTGGCCTTTGACCGGACACAGGCGGAACGTCTTCTGTCCGAGTTTCGCGCCGAAGGGCCACGCCGGATGCGGCTGACGTTGGACCGAGCCGGACAGATGGCGTTAGAGGATGCGCCGCTCGCCGCCGCAAAGCCGCTGTTTCGGGTCGCGGTGCATGACGCCCGACTTGATCCGCATGACCCATGGCTTCGGCGCAAAACGACCCATCGGGCGCTCTATGACAGGGCGCGTGCGGAGCTGCCGGAGGGGCTCGACGAATACCTCTTTTTCAACACGCGGGGCGAGCTCTGCGAGGGCACAATCACCAATGTTTTTGTCGATCTGGCGGGCGTGACCGTGACGCCGGCCTTGCCTGCTGGGCTGTTGCCGGGGGTGTTGCGCGCAGCCCTGTTGGCCGAGGGGCGCGTCGAAGAGGCGGTTCTCACGGAGAATGACCTGCGTCAAGTGGCCAAAATCTGGGTCGGCAATTCCCTGCGAGGTCTGATCGAGGCGAAATTGGTCGACTAAGTCGAAAAATCTGTTGCGAGCATGCCACTCAGAGGGGGCGGAAGGGCGGCTTCGGCCTTTGCGCTTGGGGGACAATCGCGTTATGAGGGCTCAAACGCACATTTCCTGACATTTGGGGGCCCCCCGTGATCCAATCCGCACTCGCGTCTTTCGCGAAGACCATGTCTATTTCAAATTCCGCCTCTTATCCGCTGACGCCGAAACAGATTAAAACCGATCTTTTGTCGGGGCTGACTGTGGCGTTGGCTTTGGTGCCCGAAGCGGTGGCCTTTGCCTTTGTGGCGGGGGTGAACCCGCTCGTGGGGCTTTACGCGGCGTTTATCATGGGCTTGGTCACAGCTTTGATCGGCGGGCGGCCGGGGATGATTTCCGGTGCGACCGGGGCGATTGCTGTGGTGCTGGTGTCCTTGGTGGCGCAGCACGGGGTTGAGTATTTGTTTGCGACCGTCGTGTTGATGGGACTGTTGCAGATTTTGGCGGGGATTTTCCGGCTTGGTAAATTCATTCGCCTTGTGCCCCATCCGGTGATGCTCGGGTTTGTGAACGGTCTGGCGATCGTGATTTTCCTTGCCCAGATGAGCCAATTCAAAGTGCCGGGTGCTGATGGCGGCCATGTGTGGATGCAGGGCATGCAGCTTATGATGATGCTGGGGCTGGTGGGTTTGACCATGGCTGTGGTGCATTTTTTGCCGAAAGTGACCAATATCATCCCCGCGCCCTTGGCCGGGATTTTGGTGACGGTGGCTGTGGTGTTGGCGTTTAACATCGACGTGCCGCGGGTCGGCGATTTGGCCACGATCAAAGGCGGTTTGCCGCAGTTCCACATCCCGCTGGTGCCGATGTTTGGCAGCATGGATCAGTTTGTCGACGTGATGAAAATCATCCTGCCCTATGCGTTGATCGCGGCGGCTGTGGGGCTGATCGAAAGCCTTTTGACGCTGAACCTTGTGGGCGAAATCAAAGGTGAACGTGGCGGCGTGTCACAAGAATGTATCGCGCAGGGCACGGCCAATGTGATCACCGGTTTCTTTGGCGGTATGGGCGGTTGTGCGATGATCGGTCAGTCGATGATCAACGTGAAATCCGGCGGGCGTACACGTTTGGCGGGGATCACGGCGGCGTTGTTTTTGTTGGCCTTTATCGTGGTCGCCAGTCCGTTGATCGAACAAATTCCATTGGCCGCACTGGTCGGTGTGATGTTCATGGTGGTGATCGGGACTTTTGCGTGGAACTCGTTCAAGGTCATGCGCAAAGTGCCCAAGACCGACGCTTTCGTCATCCTGTTGGTGACGGTTGTGACGGTCTATGAAGACCTCGCCGTGGCCGTGGTTGTGGGGGTGATCGTGTCAGCGCTGGCCTATGCTTGGCAAAACGCGTCGCGCATTCATGCCAAGACCTATGAGACGCCCGAGGGCGCGAAAGTCTATCAAATCCAAGGGCCGCTGTTCTTTGGCTCCGCCGAAGGCTTTGGCGAGATGTTTGATCCGGCGAGTGATCCGGCGACAGTGATCGTCGATTTCGCCGATAGCCGGGTGGCGGATCAATCCGCGCTCAACGCGATCGAAAGCCTTGCCGCGAAATATGAGGCGCTGGGCAAAGAAATCCAACTGCGCCACCTGTCGCGCGATTGCCATAACTTGCTGACCAACGCGGGGCATTTGATGGTCGATAGCGATGATGACCCGGATTATCAGATCGCCACAGATTACTCCGTGCGCACGGGCGTTTTGGGCGCTGGGCATTAAGCCGGGCAATCCCGCAGATTTTGAGATGAAAAAGGCCTCCGCGTTGGGAGGCCTTTTGGGTGGCGCGCGGGACTGTTAGCGATCGGGTTCAACCGTGTGCAGCACGATGTTGAACCCCTCATCTGGCGTGGGCGCGACAAAATATTTGGACATTTGCCAATACTGGGTTTCCGTCACCGAAAACGGATGATCGGTCTGGACGTTGCGCCGCCGCAGCCGGTCCAGACACAGCGCATCAGGGACATCGAGAACGTGAAGTTGATGCGCCGCCTCGGTTTGGTCCAAGAGGCTTCGCATCCACATGCGCGTTTCGACGGTATTGGCGGGAAAATCCAAAACCACCGACATGCCCGCATTCAACAACGCCACAATGTGAGGCCCCATGATCCCCCGGAGCTTGGACGCGCAGCGGACATAGTCTGCGACGGAGAGCATGACATCGGCATAAAGCGCGCTGAGCCATGTGTCTTCGGCAATCACGATGGTTGCGGGGTGAGCGCCAAGTTTGGTCGTCAATGTAGATTTGCCAGAGGCGATTTTTCCGCACATCAGGTGCAGAGTTGGGTCTGTTTGGAGCATGAGACTACCCTTGGTCAGTGCGATATTTCGGACAAGCCGCACAGTTGGTTTTAAGACAGGAATAACCCGGCCCGGCGGTTCAGGCCGGGATGGTAATTCGGTTTTGGCGCAAGGCGCTGACTGTCTTAAACGGGGGTTTCATATGGCCCAAATGCCATAAGGGCGCTCACATGTCTATGTTTGGTCCATCGCATTGTTCAACAGGGTCTGGAACCTGTTGCACCCAGACCGATTGAAACCACAATTCCGCAGGCGCCTGTGATTCCATAAAGGCAATGTCGTAGGCGTCGCGACCGACCGAGATGATCGCCATGTCATCGGCGTGGCACATGCCCGTCGCATCGACCAAGTGCCATGCCCCACCCAACCAAACCTCGGCGACGGCGTGGAAATCTTGGGGCGTGACAAAGGGGCTATAGGCGGCGACCATGCGGGCGGGAATTTGGGCGGCACGCACCATCGAACACATCAGATGGGCGTAGTCGCGGCACACGCCTTGGCGTCCGGCGAAGGTTTCCAACACATTGGTGTCGGTGTCGGAACTGCCGGGGACATAGGACAGGTTGGCTTCGATCCAATCGCGGATCGCGGCCACCTTTTGCCCCCCGAAAGCCCGCCAAAGCGTTTGCTCACAAAGCTGACGAATTTGTCCGACTGGCAATAGCGCGAGGGTCGCAGGTAGGGCACAACTTCGCTGGGCAACAGGTGCCATGGCGCGGCGTCAAGCCCGTCAAGGGCAATACGCGGGCGTGTGATGTCCAACAGCGCGCTGTAATTGAGCAACATTTCATAGCCCGGCACACGGGCAAAGACGCGCTGACCCACATCGGAATCCCCATTGATGCGGCTGATGTCGGCATCGCCAATCAACAGGCTTTCATAGGCGATCTCTTGGCCCGGGGCATGAGCCGCCTCAAGCGCCAAAAACACCGTGTTCGGGTTCGGAAAGCGGTAGGTCATTGCGACGTCTATTTGAATACGCATTCCGTGTCCTATGGGGGGCGGCGGCCGAAAGACAAAGCCGACATGGGGAGGAAGAAGCGGGCGGGGCAATGCCCCCTCTCTTTCTGCCGTATCTGGTCTTGGATCAGCTTTCAATGACAGTCAGAGGGCTGCGGCCTCGCCTTGCTACAAACCGCGCGATTTTCATAAAACGGTTGCGGTGAGGGGGCCGCGTGACCGTTTGCTAGGCTAATCGGGCAGCGTCTCACCGCGCGCCGTTACTGGTCGCTATAACCGGGGTGTTCGTCTTGCTGTGTGTGGCGGGCGAGGCGCGTTTCCCGGCCATGCCCTCAATCGTTCGGTCGGGTCAATTCAAACACTTCGGTCACCTCGGCATAGTCCCGATAACCAAGGCGCGAGAGCATTCGGGCTTTGACCACGTCAAACCGCCCATCCACCACGCAATCCGGGCGGATATGGATGGCGACGACTGTGCCAAAGACCACATAGTTGTCTTTGCCCTCGAGCTGCACGATCTGGGTCATTTTACATTCAAGTGCGGCAGGGGCGTCCTCAACCCGCGAACAGGCGATGTCGCGACAAGGCGCACGCAACGCGCCGGAATGGGTGAACTCGTCCTCATGAAACGCCAAGGCCTCAGACGAGGCATTCATCACCGAGATCTGCGCTGCACTCACCAGATTGACACAAAACTCCCCGGTCTCGCGGATGTTGCGGATGCTGTCTTTGCTGCCGACGGAGGCAAACATCACCTGCGGCGGGACATAGGCGACAGCGTTGAAAAATGAGTAGGGGGCAAGGTTCTCCACGCCCGTGGCTGAGCGCGACGAGATCCAGCCGATTGGGCGCGGCGACACGATGGCATTAAACGGATTATGTGGCAGGCCGTGGCCCTCGGTCGGTCGATAAAACATCTTGGCGCTGTCCTCTTCTTCGCGTTGCCCCTCATCTAGCGCCGTGTTAAAGCCTTTTCAATTCACTTGAGGCGCGGGTTCATGGAAAAGGCCCGCGACATCAGGCTGTTGCACGGCGTTTTTCGAAAGTCACTTGGGTGGATTTTCGTAAAACGCTTGAGCAGGATTTCGAGCCTAAATCCGAGCAGACTGAGTGGTCGCACAAAGAGACAGGGGCAAGGGCAGGCGTGTATCAGCTCGAAGTTGAAACTGCGGATGATTATTGGGAGGTCGAGAACCTCTACGACACGTGTTTTGCGCCTGGGCGCGAGCTGTTGTCCTCCTACCGATTGCGGGATGGCGTTGAAAAGGTTGCCGATCTGTGCCTCGTGGCGCGCGACCCCGATGGGGTCTTGGCCGCCGTCATCCGGTTTTGGCCGATCCGGGTGGGTGCGGGCGAAGATCGCGCTTTGTTGTTGGGCCCCGTGGCCGTTCACCCAACGCGCCAAGGCGAGGGGTTGGGGGGATTGTTGATCACCGAAGCCATGGCCGAGGCGGTCAAACTCGGCTGGGCACGGGTGCTTTTGGTCGGCGATGAGCCCTATTATGCCCGCTTTGGCTTTGAAAAACTCGACCATGTCGAAATGCCGCCGCCAACCAACCCGGACCGGGTATTGGGCGTGGCCTTGCGCCCCGGCGCGTGGGATACCGTGTCCGGTCTCGTGCATAAAGACGATTGAGCGCCGATTTGAAATGGGCTCGGGGGCTTGGCAAAGCTGGCCTGTCTCCCCACCTATCTTGCATGACACAAAAAACGCCCGCCCTGACTGACGGTGACAACGCCGTGTTGCAAGCCCCGACGCCTGAGGCCATTCGCATGCTTGCGCGTCGGCTCAAACGTGCCAACACGCCGGGGATGCAGCTTTTGAACCTTGTGGGCGGGACAGCGGACGGGCTGTTTGGCAAATTGCCAAAACCCGTGCGCGCGCATCTTGAAACGGCAACCCTTTCGGCGCTTGAACTGGCTTTTGATGGCGCGGCGCGCGGGCGGCGCACGCTCAAAGGCAACGCTTGGTTGTCGCGGGCTGTGACCTCCGGGTTGGGGGCGGCGGGGGGCGTGGGCGGTTTGCCAACGGCCTTGGCTGAATTGCCGGTGACGACGACCGTGTTGCTCCATGCCATTCAAAACGTGGCAGAAGAATACGGGTTTGACCCCGAGCGTGATGATATCCGCAAAGCCTGCATCCAAGTGTTTGCCGCCGCCGGGCCTTTGGAGGCTGATGATGGTGCTGACCTTGGGTTTTTGGTCACTCGCACGACCTTGACCGGGGCAACGTTGAACGGGATCATCGCCCGCGTTGCGCCACGCCTTTCGGTGGTGCTGGGGCAAAAACTTGCGGCACAAACCGTGCCGATTTTGGGCGCTGTGGCGGGGGCGGCGACGAATTACGCCTACACCGCTTATTATCAGGACATGGCCCATGTCAGCTTTGGCATGTTGCGCTTGGCCGAGGACAGCGATCAGAGTTTCGATCAGCTCAAGGCACTGTTGCGGGCCGAAATGAAAGCCTAACGCGTTTGGACTTTCACGTGCGCCTTAGCGCGCGAGGCGTGCGCCAAACCCAATCAAAACCACGCCCGTCACGCCTTTGAGCCAGCGTTGGACCCGCGCCCCGCGCGCGACCCGAGACAGTTTGGCAAATAGCATCACCATGCCGCCGAACCAGATGAGATTGATCATTGAGTGCAAAAAGACGAGCAGAAAGGCCGATCCAGCCGTGCCCGCGTCCTGCGGGATGAACTGAGGGAAGGCGGCGAGGTAGAACATCGACACTTTCGGGTTGAGTACATTGGTCAACAAGCCTTCCAGATAAGCGTTCAAGAGGTGCTTTTTGGGGGTCCCGCAGCTTGGTTCTGCGTCAGGGATTTTGCCGCGATAGGCCGCGATCAGGGCCTTTGCGCCAAGCCAGATCAGATAGGCCGCGCCCAACAGTTTGACGATGGAAAAGGCCAGGGCAGAGTGCACCAAGATCACCGAAATCCCAAGAATCGAGAGGGCGCCATGCAGGTAAAAGGCGGTGACAAACCCCGCAACATTGGCGAAACCGGCGGCGCGGCCTGACATCGGCACGGTTTTGGCGATCAAAACCCCATTTGGCCCCGGCGACATCACCAAAAGGCCGGCGATCAGGACAAAGGTGATCAACGTGTGGTCCAAATGCGCCCCCTAGGCAATAATTCCGCGTGTCGCGAGGTAGGCGATCATGTCGGCGCGGACCGATTGTGCGCCTCTGGCGGCGGCGTCGTCGATCACGGCGGTCACTTCATTCAAGTCCAACCGACGCAACACCGATTTGACCGGACCGATTGAGGCCGGGCGCATCGAGAGGGTGCGCACGCCCATGGCGGTCAGTGCAATGGCCTCAAGCGGGCGGCCTGCATCTTCGCCGCAAAAGGACACGGGCGTCCCAAAGCGATCACAGCGGGCAACGATTTGGCGGATGAAGCTGAGGAAGGAATAATTCAGCGTATCATAGCGGCGACGCACCCGTTCGTTTTCACGATCTGCGGCGAAAAAGAACTGTTTCAGGTCATTGCCGCCGATGGAAATAAAGTCGGTTTCCTCGAAAAACCGATCCGGGGCGAAGGCCAAGGATGGGGTTTCCAACATCGCGCCGACCTTGATGGCAGACGGCGGGACGTGACCGAGCTTCGCCTCGCTTTCAAGGACTTCCATCAAGATCGAGCGGGCATCGCGGAATTCTTCGAATTGAGCGACAAAGGGAAACATCACCGTCAACGGGCGGCCCGCTGCGGCGCGTGTCAGGGCCTGAAGCTGCATCCGCATGACGCCGCGTTTGTCCAAGCCCACCCGGATCGCACGCCATCCCATCGCCGGGTTCGGTTCGTCCTGCGGCTTCATATAGGGCAGCACCTTATCGGAGCCGATGTCGAGGGTGCGAAACACGACGGGCTTGCCGCGTGCGGCATCTATGACTTGTGCATAGATCGTTGCCAACTCGCCTCGGCGCGGGACTTTGTTGCGGATCAGAAATTGCAATTCGGTGCGAAACAGCCCCACGCCTTCGGCCCCGGAGGTGGCAAGCGACGGCAGATCGGCCATCAGCCCCGCGTTCATATGCATGGCGATGGTTTTGCCACAGGCGGTTTCAGCAGGCAGACCGACAAGACCGGCATAGCGTTTTTGTGCTTCGGCCTGCATTGCGATTTTGTCGCGAAAGGCAACACTTACGGTGTCGTCGGGTCGCAGATGCGCAATGCCTTGATCGCCATCGACCAGGATCGCATTGCCATTCAACGCCTCGGTGGTGATCCCTTCGGCATGGATCACCAAAGGGATCGCCCAAGCGCGCGCGACCACGGCGGCATGGGAGCCAACGGAGCCTTGTTCCAACACGATGCCTTTGAGCTTTTTGCCGTAATCCAACAGCTCGCCCGGACCGATGTTGCGGGCGACGAGGATCGGATTTTCGGGCATTTCCGCCCCGGTCTCTGATCCCTGTCCAGTCAGGATGCGCAACAGCCGGTTGGACAGATCGTCCAGATCGTGCAACCGTTCGCGCATATAGGGATCGGGGGCTGTGGCCAAACGACCGCGGGCGGTGGATTGTTCTTTTTCAACAGCGGCTTCGGCGGAGAGGCCACGGTCAATGTCCTCTTCCATCCGGCGCATCCAGCCGCGCGAATTGGCGAACATCCGGTAGGCCTCAAGCACCTCGCGCTGGTCCTTTTCCGCCGGTTCTACGGTGGCGAGCATCCCGTCCACAGAGAGGCGCAGCGTGTCGATCGCGGCTTTGAGACGGACTTTTTCGGCCTCGGGGTCGTCGGCCACCGGGTTGGTCACAACGACGCGCGGTTCGTGCAGATAAACATTGCCCTCGGCCACGCCCTCTTGGCCTGTCGCGCCTTTGAACATCGCCGGGTGTTGGTGCAGCGCGGCCATGCCGCCCTCTTCGGAAATGAAGGCGCCGAGTTCGGTCATCTCGGCCAAAACCATGGCGACCACTTCGAGCGCATAGATTTCATCGCCGGAAAACTCGCGCGCTTCCTTCGACTGAACCACCAACACGCCTAAGATTTCGCCCAGACGTTGGATCGGTAGACCCAGGAAAGAGGAATAAATTTCCTCGCCGGTTTCGGGCATGTAACGAAACCCGCGCTCAGAGGGGGCATCGGCGGTGTTGACGATACGGCGGGTGCGGGCGACACGACCGACAAGCCCCTCGCCGACACGCATCCGGGTTTTGTGAACGGCTTCGGCCTTGAGGCCTTCGGTGGCACAGAGTTCAAGCGTATCGGAATCGCGAAACAGGTAGATCGAACAGACTTCGGTATACATGCTGTCGGCGATCAGATGGGTGATGCGATCCAAGCGGGTTTGGCCGGCACTGCTTTCGGCCAGCGTGTCGCGCAGCCGACCAAGCAATTTCCGGCTTTCAGATTCCAGATGTTGGGGCATGTCCCGCCGTTCCCTTCGCGCCTGTTTTTGGCGTCTCATGTTTAGAGCACTGATGTGGCGGTTGCCCAGAGGAAATCAACCTTAAGAACGGCCGTAAGCAAAGAATTGCGCGGAAAAAGTGCAGAAAATTCTGTGCCTTGATGCTGCAAGTGCAGAAAAAAGAACCTCAGACTTGTGGCGCACTCTGTGACATGCCCCGCGATTTTATGGGCGGTTTTAGCTGCGGTTTTTGCCGATCCGACCCAGGTGGGTGATGTCAAACCCGTCAGGGGATTTTAGGCCATATCCCAGCAGGCGATCACATCCGGCATGGGCGAGCCAAAGCAGACCCAATGAGAGCAGGAGCGGCATGTTGAGGCTCAGGCCAAGGAATGCGAGACCCAAGCCGGTGCCGTAGAGATGCCAAAGATTATACGCCAGTGCGCCGAAGCGTGGTCCAAACGCATAGGCGGCGAACGACAGGTCCGGGGCGAAGAAGGCGAGAACGGTGATCCACCAAGACATCGGTGTGCCCATCACCAGGACAAACCCCACCCCGGTTAGAAACACCAAGCCCCCTTCGATGCGTTGCCAGATCATCATCGCGCGGCCCTTCTTTTCAATTCACGGCGACAGTTGTGCACCACAGACCAAAAGAAAACCCCCGCCGGTGAGGGCGGGGGGGATTTGACCGACCGATGGCGGTGCTTAGGCTTTGTCGAGCTCGAACGCGTCATGCAGCGCTTGAACTGCCAATTCGGTGTATTTGCGGTCGATCAGAACGGAGATTTTGATCTCTGAGGTGGCGATGACTTTGATGTTGACGCCTTCGTCCGAGAGCACTTTGAACATCTTGGCGGCCACACCCGATTGCGAGCGCATGCCGATGCCAACGAGAGAGATTTTCGCCACGCTGGTGTCGGAAATCAGCTCTTCGAAATTGAAATCCCCGCGCTCTTTGGCGGCGTCCAGCGCAGCTTTGGCGCGGTTCACCTGATCCACCGGGCAGGAGAAGGTCATATCGGTGCGACCCTCTTCGGAAATGTTTTGGATGATCATATCGACATTGACACCGCTTTCGGCCAAAGGCCCGAAAATGGCGGCGGCGATGCCCGGACGGTCGGCAACCGATACGAGGGTCATTTTGGCTTCTTCGCGGGAGGCGGCGACGCCGGCCACAGGTTTGTTTTCCACGATATCCTCCTCGGCACAGATCAACGTGCCAGCATTGGGGTCATATTCCTCGAATGAGGACAGCACACGCAGTTTGACGTTAAACCGCATCGCCAATTCGACAGAGCGAGTTTGCAATACTTTCGCACCCAGAGAGGCCAGTTCAAGCATCTCTTCAAAGGCGATTTTCTCGAGCTTGCGGGCTTTGCTCTCGATCCGGGGGTCGGTGGTATAGACACCGTCCACATCGGTGTAGATGTCGCAACGATCCGCCTCAAAAGCGGCGGCAAAGGCGACGGCGGTGGTGTCAGAGCCACCCCGACCCAGCGTGGTGATCCGGCCTTCATGCGAAATGCCTTGGAACCCGGCCACGACGGCCACTTTCATGCCTTCGCCGAATTTGGCCATGATATTGTCGGTCGGGATCTCTTCGATCCGCGCCGCGCCATGGGCGGAATTGGTTTTGAGCGGCACTTGCCAGCCCTGCCAAGAGCGCGCAGGCACGTCCATTTCTTGCAACGTCAACGCCATCAGGCCCGCCGTCACGTTCTCGCCCGACGAAACAATCGCATCATATTCACGCGCGTCATACATCGGCGAGGTTTCATTGACGAAACCGACGAGTTTGTTGGTTTCACCCGACATGGCCGAGACGATGACGATCACGTCATAGCCATTGGCAACCTCACGCCCCACGCGCTTTGCGGCGCGGCGGATGCGGTCAAGCGTGGCGACGGATGTTCCGCCGAATTTCATCACGAGAATTGGCATGATGTGCCCCGTTCCCCCGTTAAATTTAACCACGTCGTCCTAAGAGACCTTGGGCGAAAGCGCAAGAGCGGCGATTGGTGGTAGGTGAGTATTTTTGCAGCAATGAAGCCACGATTGCCCCATCAATAGGCGTGGGGGTGCCCGTCCCAAGTCTCAAAACAGCCCGTGGTTGCAAGCGACAGCGCCGCAAACCGATCCGAGAGGCCTTTGGCGGAGTGTTCTGGCGTGATTTCGGCGCTCGTGCCGCCCATATCGGTTTGGACCCAGCCGGGGTGATAAATGCCGACCGCGATGCGCTCAGATCTGAGATCGGTGGCCAGGTTGCGTCCAAGGTTCAACGCCGCGGCTTTGGTGGCGCGGTAGATATACGAACCGCCGGGCGCACGGTTGTGTGAGGCCATTTGCGAGGAGAGGATGGCGATCTTGCCGCCGGTGTCGCCGCCGCGCTTTAAAGCGGGCAGCAGCGCCTGAACCGTCAAAAACACGCCGGTGACATTGACGGCAAATTCTGTCGCCCACATCTCGCTTGGGTAGCCGTTGGCAAGCGACTGACCTTTGTCCAAATACAGCCCGGCGTTGCAGACCAAGAGGTCGAGGGAGCGGCCCGACAGGGTCTTTGCCAAGGCAGCCGGAGCATGTGGGTCCAACAGGTCGAGCGGGAGCAATCCATTGCCGCCCTTGGTGGAGGTGCCGATGACCTCATAGCCACGTGCCGTCAGCTCGCGCGCCATGGCGGCACCGATGCCACGCGAGGCACCGGTGATCAGAGCGGTTGGGGCGTTGGGTGTCATGTCAGTTCATCTTGCGTTTGGGCAGGAAAGGCAGGGGCAGAACCGGGACGCCATCTTCGAGCAACGCTTTGGCCTCTTCAAAGTTTGCCTCGCCGTAAATCGCGCGGGCCGGGGCGTCGCCGGTATGAATTTTACGGGCCTCATCGGCAAATTCGACACCAACGTAATCGGAGTTTTGCTCCACTTCAGCGCGCAGTTTCGCCATGGCACGTTCGATTTGCTCAGGTGTTGGTTGATCCGGCGCGAGGGGGGCGGCCTGTGGTGTCGGTTGGACCGGGGCGGTTGCGGGCGGTTCAGAGGGGGCGGTTCCTGTGGCACGCGTCGTGCTCACCGTTGGGGCCATCATTGCCTTTGTGACCTTCTGCGAGCCACAAAGCGGACAGCTCACCTGCGCCTGCGTGCAGAGCGTGTCAAAGGCGTCAGCCGAACGAAACCAACTTTCGAACTGATGGTCTTGGTCGCATTTAAGCATGTATCGGATCATGGCGGGGCGATCATAGGGGAAGGGCAGGATTCAAACATATCGCCCAGCACAGGGCTTGGCAATCATGTGGGGCATTGCGCCGAAAACTCAAGGCACGGATGGCTCAGACATCAGAGGCGATAGTGACGCGGATCGAAATGGCGAATGATTTGGGCCAGTTCCGGGTCATCAACCATCCCCACAGCCTTTTTGAGGGTCACCCATTTGCGCTTGCGCTGATCGGCTTCGGGATATTTGTCAAACACCCAGCGCGCTTTGAGCGGAAAGACGGCAACGACACAGGGCATCGGCGGTTGACCATCGCGCGGGTATTTCAGGTAGGAATAGAGGCCAATGCAGATCGGCGCAGGGCGACCTTTGATGCCCGCCTCTTCCCAAGCTTCGGTGGCGGCGGCTTGCACGGGGGTTTGGCCATCCATCGGCCAGCCTTTGGGGATGATCCAGCGCTTGCGACGGCGCGATTTGATCAACAGAACCTGAAGTTTGTCTTTGCGATAGCGCCACACCAACGCCCCAAACTGGGTGCGCACGCTGTCTTTGGTACTGCGCCCGAGTTTGACCGGATGCTGTCTGGCTCTGATCATTGACATAGGTCCGTGGTTCTCCTGCCCCTTGCTGAGTGCAACAGACCCTCCCAAGCCCAATCACGCCCCAGCATAGACGAGCAGTACTAAAGGCACATGACACTCGGAAAGAAAAATCGTCTCTCAAGAATATGAGCTGCAAAAATCGCTTATGACAATGCTTTTAATTTGGGCACATCGGCCAAAGTGGCCCAAAATGCCTCTTGTTGTGCTGCGGCCCCACGCAACGGTGCAAGCGCGGCATGGGCGGCCTCTGCCATGGCTGTGGCGCGGGCCGGCTCATTCATCAAGCTCCGCATGGCCTCGGCCAAAGAGGCCGCATCGGTGATTTCAATTGCAGCCCCCGCCGCATCCAATGCGCGGTAGGCGGTCAGGTGGTTTGAGACAGAGGGGCCATGCAGGATGGCAGTGCCGCATTGTGCCGGTTCAAACGGGGTGTGACCGCCGAGATTGACCAAAGATCCGCCGATGAAACTGATGCCAGAGAGCCCGTACCACAGCGGCATTTCGCCCAAACTATCCGCCAGATAGACCGATGCATCGCCAAGGGCATCGCCTTTGGACCGGCGGACATAGGTAAACCCGGTGCGGCTCAATTCGGTTGCGATACTGTCAGCGCGGGCCGGATGACGCGGCGCTAAAATCAGCCGCGCCTGCGGGTGGGTTTGGCGCAGGTGATGAAAGGCCTCAAGCACGGTGCGCTCTTCGCCCGGATGGGTCGAGGCAGCCAAAATCGTGGTGGCGCGGTCAAACTGCGCCGCGATGGGGTCGGCGTTTTTCAGCGGCGCGATGTCAATGTCGACGGTGCTTTTGAGGTTCATTTTCGGCAAAAGGGCGGCGGGCGGCAGGCCCAGTTGCAACAGCCGCTGTTCTGAGGCGGTGTCTTGGGCGGCAAGGCGGGTGATGGCGGCGATGGTAGGGCGGATGATGCCGCCAAAAATAGGTGCCATTTTTTCCCAGCGCTGGGCCGAGCGGTCCGACATCCGCGCGCCCGCAACAATCACCGGGATGGCGTTTTGCGCCAAAAGGGCAAAGCGATTGGGCCAAATTTCGTTTTCGATCGACACAAGGGCTGCGGGCGTCGTGGCGGTGATAAAGCGGCGCAACACCGGGCGCAGATCGAAAGGGGCGAGCCGCACGCTGACGCGCGGCAAAGCCCAGCCCCGGACCATTTTACGTGCTGTGACCGTGTTGGTCGTGACCAAAATCTCAAGGTCGGGGCTGCGGCGCAGGGCCTCTTCGATCAGGGCGCGCGCGCCGGTGAGTTCGCCATTCGAAGCCCCGTGGACCCATAGTTTTGGTGCACAAGAAACAGGATGCGCGGTCAGTCCGGCCCCAAAGCGCTCCGCCAAATCCGACAGGCGTTCGCGGCCACGCAGCACTTGGCGCAGCATCAAAAGTGCGAAAATCGGGCTGAGCACACTCAGAAGAAGGCGATAGATTAGCAAAAAGCCCCCGTTTGCGTTGGGAATGGGTCGATCCGTTTGGGTCATCTCGGCTTACGCGGGGGGCGCAGAGTTGGCAAGCGCGTTGGCGCAAGGTGCCCGTTACAGCAGCGCCCCACCACGGCGCGGGGGGCGTTTTACGAGGTTTTGGGGGTGTGGGGGCATGAGGGAAGGTTTTGAGACGGGGTCTCAGGGCCGTTGGCACCGAAATGTGATTGGGGGCGGACGTGGGCGCGCATCAAGAAAACCTGCATCAACGACAGGCCGATCCGGTCAACAATCTCGGACAGATGTGTGTCACCTTGTTGCTCATATTGCGCGCAGACATCAAGCAGGCGTGAAATCGTATTCGCTTCGCTTTCGCTCAGGAGCGCAGGCTTGCCTTCTGCGCAATAATAGGGTGCCCCCGCTGCATTTGACGCCGCGCGATTGTGGTCAATGCCTGTGAAGCTAAGTCGCAACGCGCAGGAGGTCGATTGAATCACCGTGCGGCGTTTTAGAGGGGGTCGGGGCGGTTTCATAGCAGATCTCGTACTCAAACAGATGCGCCACCTGAATGGGGCGGCGTCGATACAATGGACTTTATAAAGAGGTGGGTCAGTTTTTAAGGAAGGCAAGCACATGTGCGCGCAATTGATGGTCACGCGCGGCAAGAAACGCAAAGGCTGAGGCTTGGGGGGTGTAGCGCAAGAGATCTATCGTGCCATCCTCTGACGCTTGGTAAACCAGTAATGCAGAGGCGCTGCCCTCTGGTAACATTCTTCGGATGCGCATTGCGCCGCGCACAATCGCGTCTTGGGTTTGGGAGCACTCGACGACAATCAGCTTATAGTGTTTCGCCTGAAGAGCCTGTTCTGCGGCATCAAAGCTGGCCACAGTTGTGGCGCGCATGTCCGCGAGGGTCTCAGCGGCGAGGCTTGCGGAGGGATCTGTCAAGGTGACGATCAGAAGTCCGGCGCGTTGTACGCCGTAGTCCTCAGACCTGCGATCCGTTGCGTCGCTGTGGTGTGGCATATTTTGACATCCGCCCGGCGCTGCACTGTTCAGCACAGCATGATACATCCGCGGATCTAAAGGCCGCGGGGTCGGGGGGGCACTGTGTTGGGCAGGGCCAGCTTTGGGCCAGTCAAGCCGCCGAGCACCCGAAGCAGTCTGTCTTTGACGCGAGAAAGGGTGTGGGGCAAAGCAATGGTGGGCACTATGGGAACTCCTTGGTCGACGCGCTTATGACGCGCGACAATCGCGAGAGTTAGAAACAACTGGTTTCATCCGATCATGCCGGTGGGGCGTGGCCACGGGCTTTCCAAAGCGCTTGCGTAACATCGCGTAACTGACGCGACGTCAGTTTTGTCTCCCAGAATGCAAATCCATCAGCTTTGCGCCAGTTTTTCAGAGATATTCCGCTTTCTACACATATGAAACATGTTACATTGTTGCGAAATGAAAATTGGGATCACCGGGGCCATCGCGATGTCCGAGACTGGGCACACACACGACCTTTTGAAACGTGAAGTGGGTGCGTTACTTGAGAGCGCACAGTTCGCGCGTTCAAAAGTCAACCGTGCGTTGCTGAGTTTTCTGGCCGAAAGAATGGTCGAAGGACGCGCAGAGCAGATCAACGAATATGTCGTTGCGCATGACTTACTGGGGCGGGGCGATGATTTTGATCCTGCCATTGATCCGATTGTGCGGGTCCGAATGCGACGGCTGCGCGAGGCGATCACAACCTTTTACGATGACAATCCCCGCCGCTTGACCCAAATCAGCCTACCGCGTGGCAGCTATGTTTTGGCGCTCAAATCTGATGGCGAGACACCACAGGCCGCTGCTTTGAGTGCGACGGAGCCTGAGCGGCCTTTGGATCATACCGCGGAAGATGCGCCAGATGGTGATGATCCTCAAGCACAAGCGCCTGTCCCACCCGCGCCTGCTGCGCCAAGATCGGCGCGCTGGGGGGCTATGCGCGCTGTTTCGGTATTGGTCCTCCTTGTTGCCGTTGGGTTTGGGGCGTTCTGGGCATGGCAGAGGGTTTATCTGCGCCCGGAGCCTGTTGACACAGCGCGGATCGCTTTTGAAAGCTACCCCGTCATAGCCATCGCACCGTTCTCTAACCTGACGGGCAATCCGGCCAATACAGCCGTGGCCAAAGCGTTCCAACGCCAGATCGCTGGAGATTTTCAACGCTTTGGGCGGGCCAGGATTTGGGTTTTATCGGCGGATGAATATAGTGAAATGGAGGGGTCGGATTTCGTGCTGCGAGGCAATATTCTTGATCTGAAAGGGTCGGTGGATGTTGCGGTTGAATTGTCGGATTCGAAGACGCGACGCAGCTATGTCGACACACGCATCACGCGCTATCTTGAAGGTCGGAGCGTATCAGATGCGCTACATGAAATTTCGTTGCAAATCAGCGGAGGCTTGGGGGCGCAAGGCGGGGTGATCAGCCGTGTGAGCCTTGAGCACATGGATCAAAACCTGAATTCAGACAATGACGATCAACTTGATATCTACCGGTGTGTGACCCTGACAGATCGGTTTTTAATCTCCTATTCTATTGAACAGTTTGAAAAGGCCTATCAGTGTTTCGAAGAGTTAACCGTGGAGCTCGAAACGGACCCTGCGGGGGCGGCATCTTGGGGGACATTGCTTTTACATGCTGTGCCTGAATTTGCGTATATGGACACGGATCAGTTGCCTGAGCGAATGCGGTCCACGTCAGAGGACGTCACAGCCTATGCCAACGATGTGGCAGATCTATTTCCTAATTCTGACATGGCCTTTATCCTTTTTTCTGCGGTGAACAACGCCAAAGGCAATGTCGATTTGGCCATTCAGAACGCGCAGCACGCGGTGGCGCTCAATCCGGCCAATCCGACATCCTACGCGGTTTTGGCCTATAGTTATATGGCTGCGGATTTGTATCAAGAAGCACGTGCCGCAGCGCAGACCGCCATTCACATGAGCTTTGAACCAGCGCCCTACATGTACCTGCCGCTTTTGGTGGCCGGGTTGGTTCAAGAAAACGCCCGTTTGGTGGATGAGGCGCGCCAAAATATGGCGGGTAAAGACGGTCGGACCTATGATTTTTTGCTTTTGGCGGCCGCAGCGATGATCGGAGATCAGGCGACAGTGGACGCGCTTTTGGCACAGACAGAGCCCTCTGATGACCCTTTGGCGTTGGTGCGCCCCTTTGTGCAAGGCCAGATTGGGCTGGGCGTTTTGGAGCGGTATTTGGAGAGCGTCGGAGTGAATGTGCCCGACGCGCCTTGTCTTGACTCCGTCTCGGGCAATGTCTCACGCGGGCTTGAGGGGTGTCCGCGGTAACGGGGCGCGCCGCAAACTCTGAGGCGCGCCCTGTCATTTGGCCCGTCTACTGCGCCACGCAATCGGCAAAGTAATGCGACACGCCATCGGGGCCGATCTCATGCACCAAGCCATGAATGTCGGTTTCAAACCCCGGACATTCGCGCGCGAATTCGCGGTTAAATTTCAGGTAATCGACGATCTTTTTGTTGAACACTTCGCCCGGAACCAAAAGCGGAATACCCGGCGGGTAGGGCGTGACCAAACTGGTGGTGATGCGGCCTTCGAGATCGTCAATCGGCACCCGCTGCGTGGTGCGTTGGGCGATATGGGCGAAGGCATCCGAAGGCGTCATCGCCGGGGTGTGGTCGCTCAGATAGATGTCGGTTGACAGGATCGCTACGTCATATTTGGCGTACAGCGCATGAACGTGCTGACACAGATCGCGCAGCCCCATTTGTTCATAGCGCGGATGTTTGGCACAAAATTCCGGCATGGTTCGCCACAGCGGTTGGTTGCGGTCGTAGTCGTCTTTGAACTGTTGCAACGCTGCAAGCAGGGTGTTCCAGCGGCCTTTGGTGATGCCGATGGTGAACAGGATGAAAAAGCTGTAAAGCCCGGTTTTCTCAACAACCACCCCATGTTCGGCCAAGTATTTGGACACGATAGAGGCCGGAATCCCGGTGTCCTCAAACCGTCCGTCCAAATTCAGGCCGGGGGTGATCAATGTGGCTTTGATCGGGTCGAGCATGTTGAACCCCGGCGCCATGTCGCCAAAGCCGTGCCATGCATCTTCGCCGTCAGAGGGCTGGACGCCATCCGCATCGGTTTTCTTGAGCACCCAGTCTTTCGTCGCGGCCATGCCTTCGTCCTCAAGCTTTTCCGGGCCCCAGACCTCAAACCACCATTCGCCTTCGCCGAATTCATCATCCACCTTGCGCATGGCACGGCGGAAATCGAGCGCTTCCATGATGCTTTCTTCTACCAAAGCGGTGCCGCCCGGAGGTTCCATCATTGCCGCCGCCACATCGCAGGACGCGATGATCGAATATTGCGGGCTGGTCGAAGTGTGCATCAAATAGGCTTCGTTAAACAGGTGCCGATCCAGTTTGGTATCACGCGAGTCCTGCACCAAAACCTGACTGGCCTGCGAAATACCCGCCAGCAATTTGTGAATGGATTGCGTGGCATAGGTCACGGAATGCTGGTTGCGGTCGCGTTTGCGGCCCATCGCGTGATAGGTGCTGTAGAACGGGTGAAAGGCGGCGTGCGGCAGCCAGGCCTCATCGAAATGCAGGTTCTCGACATAGCCATCGAGCAGGTCTTTTATGGTCTCGGTATTGTACAACACGCCATCATAGGTCGACTGGGTCAGCGTCATGATCCGCGGTTTGACCGCATCGGCATCGACGCCCGCAAGCAACGGGTTGGCGCGGATTTTGGCCTTGATCGCCTCGGGTTCGAATTCGGATTGCGGGATCGGGCCGATGATGCCGTAGTGGTTGCGCGTGGGTTTCAAAAACACCGGAATGGCACCGGTCATGATGATCGAATGCAGGATGGATTTGTGGCAGTTGCGATCCACCACCACCACATCGCCGGGGGCCACGGTGTGATGCCAGACCATTTTATTCGAGGTCGAGGTGCCGTTGGTGACGAAAAAGCAATGATCGGCGTTGAAAATCCGCGCGGCGTTGCGTTCAGAGGCACCAATCGCCCCGTTGTGATCTAAAAGCTGTCCCAACTCCTCAACCGCGTTGCACACATCGGCGCGCAGCATGTTTTCGCCGTAAAACTGGTGATACATCTGGCCGATCGGGGATTTCAAAAACGCCACGCCGCCGGAATGGCCGGGGCAATGCCATGAGTAAGAGCCATCCTCGGCATAGTCCAACAGGGCTTTGAAAAACGGCGGCTGGATGCCTTCGAGATATTGTTTCGCCTCACGGATGATGTGGCGGGCAACAAATTCCGGCGTGTCTTCAAAGGCGTGAATGAACCCGTGCAATTCGCGCAGAATGTCGTTGGGCAAGTGGCGCGAGGTTTTGGTCTCGCCGTAGACGTAAATCGGCACATCGGCGTTTTTCCACCGCACTTCCTCAATGAAATTGCGCAGGTTCAACACCGCCGGATCAAGGTCGGGGCCGGGGCTGAACTCTTCGTCGTCAATCGACAAAAGAAACGCACTGGCGCGCGATTGTTGTTGGGCAAATTGTGACAGATCGCCATAGCTGGTGACGCCTAAGACCTCAAATCCCTCGCTTTCAATCGCGGTCGCCAAGGCGCGAATGCCAAGGCCAGAGGTGTTTTCGGATCGAAAGTCCTCATCAATGATAACGATGGGGAATCTAAATTTCATGACATTCTCCTATCGGGGCATTCGGTGATGTTTTGATCAAACGAATAGGGGATTGCCCCAGATTTCTGTGCGCTGTTGCGTTGGACTATGGTGTGATTTGCACGGCTATGTCCAGACGCCGTCACGACCGGAGCGCTTTGTTTTAAAGCGGTGTTTTACAGCGGCTTTCGGGAGGCAAGAGATGAGGCGCACGATTGAAAACCGCGCGCCTCATGTGATCAAGCCGGTCATGTCCCAAGCCCTTGAGGGGCGTTTTGAAATCAAAGGCGGGGCAGGGATGGCGCCGTGCACTCGGGGCGCGCATCCTGCCCGGTGCCCCCCACAGTCCTCGGTAGGCCTTCGTCAGTCCCCGATCCGTTGCCACGTATCGCTGCCACTGACGCGACAGCCATCGGAGCTTACCCCCAACATCGCAACGGCGACATCGGGCAAGACGATTTCAATGGTATGGTCAAACCGGATCAGGTCAGGACGGACCACCTCTAGCAGCAAAGACAGGCGCGATCCGCCACCCGCCCCCTGTGGGATTTGGTCAAAGACCTCGGGCGACACGTCAGTCTCCCAACGGTTTTTCCCGGTTTGGCTCCACCGGGCCTTCATCGTGTGTGACATCTCCAATGTGTTGGGATCAAAGGGGCTCGAAAACGTCATCCGGCGCGTGTCCCCCGGTATCCCCGGCAGCGCGCCAAGCGTGTTGGGAACCGCTTGCGCCACCATCGGCGGACAGCCTTGCGTGCGGATCGGGCCGATGTTGGCCTGCCAAAGGCCATCGCGCGGCCCCCCCTCCACAGGGTCATCCGGGAACAGAACCACCGGCGTGTTCGGCGCAGCGGGGTCGCCTTCGGGGAACAGGTCTTCGGGCAGACTTGGCATCTTTGGACGACAACGGACTGGGCCGATAAAGGCGACATGATCCGCCCCAACCAAGACCTGCAATTCGGCGAGTGTCACCTCAGCCAGATTGACATTGCGTGTCGTGCGGGCGCCTGCGTCGATCAAAATCGTTTGGCCTTCGACGTAGTCGTCGACAATGGCCGCCACGCCGCCGTTGGCATAAACGTCGGTGGCAGGCGTTTCATATGTCAGGGTGTCGCCGCGAAATGTCAGGATCGGCGGATTGCAACTTTGCGCCGTGGCCGGTGCCGCGGCCAACAGGGCAAGACTCGTTAAGATGGCACGCATGGGTCAGTTTCCTTCCAAATGCGACAGCAAAGCGTCAAGGGCGGCGGGGTTGGTGATTGGTTTTGGCGCATCGACTTTGTCGGCAATGGCGTTGCGGACATCCGCCGTGCCGCCCTGCACCAAGTTGGAAGCGATCAAACCGATCTCGTCGGTTGCGATGTAGGGTGTGAATGCGCACAGCGTTCCGACGCGGGTCTCAACACAGCCGTCTCCCCCGCTTTGGTTCAACCCGATCCGCTTGGCATTGCCGGCGGGGTCTTTGTCGGTGAACCAAGTGGAGACGGTGCCGTCCGCCTGACGGGTCATCACCTCGACGGACCAGCTTGGTGGCAGGACACCGGCGATCTGCATATTGGGCTGTTCAAAGGGACAGGCGGCCTTGAGTGGGCAGCGCCGCAGGACCTCACCCGGCACATAAGGTGTGGTCGTGGGGGTCGCAGTGCCGCCAGTGGCCAGAGTGCTCAACACGCCCGCCACATCCGGTATCGCGTTGCCACTCGCCGCAGCCCCCATCAGGGCCTCCATTGCCTTTGCGGCATCGGGGTCTTCTTTGGTCAGATCTGAGAGGATAGTCGCCATGGCTTCGGCCGGGCTGGGCAAGTTGCGGGGTGCGGTGTCGCGCAACAGCAGTTTGAGCATGTCAAACGCCGCCAAGGTCTCTGCACTTGCGGGCTCAAACCGACAGAGCAAGCCGGGCTGGACCTCAAGGCAGGGTCCGTTCATCTTGAGCCACTGACGCGGGTTCAGGATGACGGTGTTCTCGGGCGCATCAGGGTTGAAAAAGCGCATTCGGACCAGGCCGCGGTCCCCACCGGCTACATAGGCTTCGCGGGTCGGAACATCGGTGACCCAGCCTGCGGGGAGGACGCCGATGATCTGCGCCGCATCGTCCTCGAAACTACATTGGACTGCGTCGTGACAGGCAAATCCGATGTCATCTGAAAGCGGCGGTTCGATGTCGGTGGCCAGATCTATGGGCATGTCACGCGGGATCATGAACGAGGTGGACCCGTTGGCGCTGACGGTGATGTGGCCAAAATATGTCGCCCCATCGGCCAAACCGTTGACCCCCCAAATGCCCACATCCAGCACCGTGGTCCATGGCCCGGCAATGGCAGTCCCCGAGGCGATCGGGCTTTCATTTTCCCGACCGATGGGAATGAGCGTCCAGTCAACGGGCTGACCCTCCGCCCCGTCGGCGGCAATCACAACTTGCACCACATCCGATCCGGCCTGCGGCACGTCCTCGCCCATGCCGCAGCCGCTGTCGTCATCACAGCGCGCGGCTTGGGCCAGTTGGGTCGTTGGTGCGGGGGTGTTTGTATCGGCATCTGTGGCGCGGGCTTCCTCGTCAAAATCCACCACAGGGCCGACCGTCAACGGCAGGCGGGTCGCAACCTGATGCGCATCATCAAGGCCGCCGAAAATATAGACCAGTTCATATTCCCCCGGCTGAGTTGGGGCCAAAAGCGGCTTGGCAGGCCCATAGCGATTGTCGAAAAACTCGGCCAGTGTGACCGTGTTGTCCCAAGAGACGCGTTGGTCGTTCAGCCGGATTTCAAGCCAGTCGTCACTGCCCATGCCACCCGCGATGGTCACCGGGATGTCGGCCCCCGGTTCCACGGCGGGCGGGGCGGTCAGCGTCACATCAGGGCGCTCCACAAAGCTCACGACAAAGGTTTTCATCGCGGCGTCGATCGGCAGTTCGGCGTTGCGGCTGAAAGTCAAAAGATAATCGCCCGGCTCCGGCGGCGCACGAAACGCTCCGACATGACCGCCAAGCGTGCTGTCTTGGCTCGCATAATCATAGCGCCGATCCGTTGTGGTGCTGGCATCTAAGGGCAACAGGGAGAGGATGAAATCACCACCGCCGGTGGCCAAGCCTTCCTCCCGCACACGGTAGGGCAGCAGCGCGTTGACCCCGGCCCGAAACGCGCCGGTTGGGGCGGGCATATCGAGCGTGGGCAGCAGGCCCTGAAACGGCACATAGATGGTGCGGTTGTCCCCGGCGACCACGGGCACCACGATTTCGCCATGCCCCATCTCGCCCGCATCGGCGATGATCCGGTAGTCACTGGCGATCAGATCCACAGGCAGAGCCGCCGCTTGGGTGAAGTCCAATGTGCCAAGGGGGCTCACGGCCCCGGTTGCCAGATTTTCGGCGCTGAACTGCACCCGGTCCGGGCGGCCGGCGATGTCGGCGCGAATGGTGAGATTGAGCGTCGCCTGATCTGCGGGCAGGTCTTCGCCGACAACCGGGGCGGTGGTGCGGATCAAGGCGTCGGCCAGCTCCGCCCCCGATTGGGTCGACAGGACTAGCCCGCCCGTGGTGTCAGCCACGCAAGAGATTTGGGCCATTTCGCTTTCAGTGAGGCCAAAGCCAACCACATGCGCGCGCACAGGGATGCCCATCGCTGCCAAACCGGACGCGACCGCGCAGACATGGCCACCGCAGGTTTCCAACCCGTCCGTGACCAAAACGATATCCGCCTCTTCGCTGGATGCGGGGATTTGTGACGCCGCCAGTTGCAAAGCGTCGGCCAGGGGCGTCTTGCCGCGCGGGTTCAGCGTGCGCAGCCGTGCGCCCAAACTGTTCGGGTCTTGCCGTCCGACCGGGGCCAGCACCTCGATGTCCGAACAATCGCCTTTGCGGTTGTGGCCATAGGCGATGACGCCCAAAGGCTGTGCCGGGTCACGCGCCGCCAAAAAATCGCTCAACACATCGCGGGCCACTTCGATCCGCGATGTGCCATCGTCCAATTGTGACCACATCGACCCTGAGGCATCCAAAATCAGCACCGAAGCCCGGTCTTGGGCCGATGCCATGATCGGGAGAAACAAGAAGAGGGAGGCTATCAGCCCCTTCAACGCTGTGCGCATTTCAAAGTCCTTTGAACGATTCGTGACTCGTGACGGTAAAATTTCCTTGAAACAGACCCGCTCCCCCGCTTTATTTCAATGTACGGTTTTCCATAGGTTCCGCGATGCATGCCGACGATATTTACCATCTGCTTGCGACAGGTGCGTGTCCCGAGGCGTGTTGGGGCGCCACTTGGCGCTATCTTGACCATTTGGGATTTGATCGCGTCATTTACCTCGCGACGAGCGACATTTCCGACCGGCCCAGCGTGCGCACGACAATGCCTGATGGGTTTCAGAGCTTCTATATGGACAATGGCTACACGCAGGACGATCCTTTTTTGCAGTATTGCCTCTCCTCGCCGGTTCCTATCGACACTGGGAAAGCGCATATGGATCAATACGCATATCTGACAGGACGACAAAAAGACCTGATCGCCACTGCGGGCGATGAGGGGTTCAACGCCGGGTTTTCGGTGGCGGTACGTTATCCTTCGACGCATGGTCCCGAGGGCTGGAACCTTGGCTCCAGCCAATCGGCGCGCGAGGTCGAGGCGATCAAGGCCGCGCATCTTGAACAGATCAAGCCATTGCTGTTTGGGCTGAGTGGTCGGCTTGGGGCAGCGGGGCCGACGGTCGTTTTGAGCCGACGCGAGACCCAGTGCCTTGACCTTCTCAGTCGCGGATTGCGGATCAAGGCGATTGCAGTGGAGCTTGGGATCAAACCCGTGACAGTCGACATGCACCTCTCAAATGCCCGCAAAAAAATGAATGCGCCAACGACGAAAAACCTTCTGCGAAAATACTGGGAAACGGCGGAAAAGGCCAAAGGCGGCCATGCGGACCCACATGCATCTTTCTAATGCACCGGCTCGGCTCAAAGAGTTGAACAAAGTGATTGCAAAGGACGTGAAGTCCGGCGCGCGTCTCGTCTCTGGGAAGACACATTCAAAGCAATTTTGAGCAGGCGGCGGTTTGTTGATACTTTCACGAACGCCGAGTGATCGAAGGGCGTTTCGGAAGGCGATTATATACTAGAGAAAGCAACCGCTTGATTGCATCTGAGGTTCAAGGCGTTGCCGCCATGAACGTCACCAAAAGGCGGATCAGTAGCCACTTCCTGAGCCTCCTGTACCGTAGCGTTCCCCGCCCACGCGGGGATCAGCCGGTGCTGCGGGCTTATTGAGTTTTGTGCTTATGAGCACGACGGAGTATGAGCGTTTGGTCGATGTGCGTGTCTCTGCACTGCTGGGGAGAGAGCCGGGGCAGATTGGTAAGCTGATGGGCCGGAGCAGAGCCATCCATCTCATCCGGTTTGGGCCATTTGCTGTCATGTGGGAAAACGGTCCATTGCCGTCGGTCGTGAGCGAAGCTAGGCTGCGGTACGGCTTCCCCGCAGCAGATCCTCGGCACAGCTTGTGAAAGGCTGTGGTGCCGGGGATGCCTTTTGTAGCGCCGCCGCCCCTGTCTGCTCTGGTTGGGCACCATTCCAACGGCTTCAATTGCCGGCTGCTTGCATCATGCCGGGCATGAGTTGCCGTTGTAGAATTGCCGCTCTATTGACCCAACGCCGCACCGCTCCGGCGCGCCCGATGTGATCCTTCGGGCGCGCTTCTGCCTTACCCCACCAAAGTCTGCCGGGCGCGCAGGGCGCGGTAGAGACCGTCTTTGCGGGCCATGAGTTCCAAAGGCGTGCCATCTTCGACGATCCGTCCCCGATCAAAGACGAGGATGCGATCCATCCGTTCGACAGTGGCCAAACGGTGGGCAATCACCAAAGTGGTGCGCCCCTCCATCAGACGCTCTGCGGCCTGCGCCACCTTGGCCTCGGCCTCTGAATCGAGCGAAGATGTCGCCTCATCCATGATCAGCACCGGCGCGTTCGACAAAAAGGCGCGCGCGATGGCGACCCGCTGTCGCTCCCCTCCCGACAGTTTGACACCGCGCTCACCCACCTCCGTGCCAAAGCCTTTGGGCAGCCGCTGGATGAAACCGAGTGCCCCCGCGCGTTCGGCGGCCTCCCGGACATCTTGCATTGACGCGCTAGGACGGGCGTAGGCGATGTTCTCGGCCAAGGAGCGGTGAAACAACACGGGCTCTTGCGGGACAAGAGCGATGTGTTGGCGCAACACCTCCAAGGGGACGCGCGCGATATCGACACCGCCCAAAGTGATGGTGCCGTCGTTGATTTCGTGAATCCGCTGAATCAGTTTCACGAAAGTGGTCTTGCCCGAACCAGACCGTCCAACCAGTCCGACTTTCTGGCCCTTTGGAATGGCAACGTCCAGATTGGCAAAAAGCGGTGTTGCAGCCCCGTCGTAGCCATAATCCACATGATTGAACGCCAGTGCAGCAGCGCGGGATGGCAGGGCGGTTTCGGGCTTTTTGGCGACAGAGGTTTCGGGGGTGGCCCCCATCAGCGCCACCAGTTCCTCGGCATCGTTGACGGCCTTTTGCAGCCCGCGCACATGGTTGCCCATCTGGCGTAAATAGCCGTCGAGCATGCCAAGGGCAGAGACCACAAAGGCAATTTCGCCAGCATCGGCCAGACCACGGGTATAGGCGACAAGAGCCCCGCCCAGAACCGTCGCTCGCAAGGCCCAGATCGTCATGTCCTGTGACAGGCCGGACACTGTGCCGCGCCGCCATGTGCGCCGACTGCGATGCGCCCATTTGTCCAAGACAAGGCCCAGCCGGGTGTCTTCGCGCAGCTCGCCCGCATGGGCGCGCACGACCCCGTTGGAGGTGATCGCATCGGCCAGAGCGCCAGACACGCGGCTGTCTTGCGCATTGGCCAAACGGGCCGCAGGCGCCACCCAGAACAGCGTCAACGACAGGGAGAGTGTCAGGAACACAAGCGCACCGATCCCAGCGATAAGCCCGACTTCCCAGCGAAACGCTGTCAGTGTTCCGATGGTGCCCAACAGGATCAGCGCCGAGGGCAACAGTGCCAATAACAGCAGGTCTGCCATTTCATCCAAGGCCCAAGCCCCACGTGTGATTTTACGCACGGTGGAGCCGGCAAAGGCGTTTGCGTGCCAGTCGGCGGGGAGCCGTTGAACATGGGCGAATGCTTCGGATTCGGCGGCGCGCATGGAAGGGATGGTCAGGTCGATGATGGCAAAATAGCTTAGAATCTTTGCAGCGACGGAGAGGACTCCACCCCCCAAAAGCGCCCCGAAGGCAGGCCAAGGCGTCTTAGACGCGGCAACTGCATCGACGAGACGACCCGTAAAAACAGGCACGGACAGGTCGGCAGCCGCAGAGACCAAGACCAAGGCCAAAATCGAGACGACCTTGCCCTTTTGACGCATCCACAGACGGAAAGTGAACGAGAAAACACGGGCAAATGCGCCGTGAGCAGAAAAATGGATCATAATGACAGTGTCACAACCGGATTGGCTGCGCCTTGCGAATTGCTTGAAAAGTGGGTCCAGCGTGGACCAATACATCTGTACCTTTTGGCGAAAGCGCCACAGAAGCGTCAGATAAGGGCGGCTCCGAAACCGGAGATCCCCGGAAGGACGTGATAAGCGATGATCATGTGCGTCCTCCTAGCAAGGTGTCATTGAGACTATTTTAATTGGTGATTTTATGGTCCGTCAAGTACAAGTTGAGGACAGCCTTCGAAGAGAATACGGCCGATTGCGGCCCCCTCATTGATCGCTAAAGATGCTGCGCCCGCATCCCGCTTTGCGGACATTGGTTTCCGTGATCATTCCCCTCTATCATTTACCGAACACTAGGGAGGTGTTCAGATGGAACGCGAACCCATGGGCGGATACTTCATGGGCGAAGGCGGACGCGTAGCGAGTGTCAATATGATCAATGTCGCAAAGCCCGTGCGCGGGAGTTTTCTTGGTGGCAAGGTGGCGCTGAAACTTGTGCGCGCGTTGCTGGACTGGGCAAAATCACAGAATGCGAACATCGGCCAGCGCGCGTTCATTATCAAATTTTTTAGATTGGACCTAAACACCAATGACTAGGGTGTGGACTCAATTCAGCCAACATCTGATTGCAAAGATATGGACCATCGACAGGAAGTTGCGTTTCAACTTTTCGTATCTCGTTGTTAGCCTTCGCATGTCTTTCATGCGGCAGAAGAACCGCTCTACAAGGTTTCGCTGGGCGTAGATGTCGGGGTCATGTGGGATGTGGATGCGGGCGTTTGACTTGGATGGGATCACTGCCAATGCGCCTTCGTCAGCGATGGTTTGGCGGATGGCTTTTGAGCCATAGGCTTTGTCTGCGACGATAGCTGTCGGCTGTTTTTGCCAGCCGACAAATGAACCAAATACCTTGCTATCATGCCTTTGTGCGCCTGTAATCGCGAACCGTAGAGGCAGGCCGCGATGGTCTACGGCGACGTGAACCTTGCTGCCGCGACCGCCGCGTGAGCGTCCAATACCTTGCGCCAACTCCCCCCTTTTGAGCCTGCTGCCGCCCGGTGTGCCTTGACGATTGAACTATCAATGAAGATCAGCGCGTCCTCACATTCCGTCGCCAGCACATCAAATATCCCTTGCCAAATCCCGCGCTCACCCCAGCGGACATAGCGGTTGTAAACAGTCGTGCGCGGGCCATACCGGTCCGGCAGATCGCGCCACGGCGCCCCCGTGCGCAGAACATAGAAAATGCCATTCAAGACTGTTCTGTCATCCTTGCGCTGCGGACCGCGCCCTTGTTTGGGTAAATGAGGCCGGATTGCAGCCCATTCTTCGTCGCTCAGATCAAATCTCGCCATCATGCACCTGTTTTCCGCAGATGAATCATGAAGAGCCCATTTCAGCAAGACAAGGAATTGGGTTCACACCCTAGGAAGGCCGCTGACACCTCGTTGGGTATCGAACCAGATCACGAAATGGCGACATGAGGCGAATGTGCAGCCATGGGAAGATGGTCGGAAAAAAATACTGGCGGATGCTCTAGGGACTGCAGTTACGCGTTTGCTTAATTCGGACCTCTCGCTACGTCAGATTGCGACACTTATGGGATGGTCTGTGCGCTATGCTGCGCAAGTCATAGAGCTGTACGCACGGGTGAGTCCTGATGAAAGTGATGCTGTTCTTGCTCGACTGGAAGCGGCGAAAAAGCGTTGTGAGACGTGAAAGCCGTAAACGGACATGTAAACGGCAGTGCCGTTACATTGAAAGGAGTGATGCAAGTGCTTGAAAATAAATGGAGGCGAGTAGGAGAATCGAACTCCTGTACACGGATTTGCAATCCGCTGCGTAACCACTCCGCCAACTCGCCGAAATGGTGAGGCGGTGTCTACAGCAAGGATAATTTCTGTGCAAGACGCGATTTGACAGGTTTTTGCACAGGCTTGCGTGCGCTTACGTAAGTTTGCAGGTGCATTGACGTGTTGCTCAGGCGGGCGGCTTGTGGCAAAACACCGTCGAAGACAATGAACGAAAGAGTTCAGCTTATGCCAGACTTTGCCCAACTCCGTACAACGATGGTCGACACACAGGTGCGCCCGTCTGATGTAACCAAATTTCCGATCATCGAAGCGATGCTCACCACGGCGCGCGAAAATTTCGTGCCTGCGGCCAAACGTGATGCTGCCTATGTCGGCGAGCATGTCGATCTTGGTCACGGGCGCGTGGTGTTGGATCCGCGGGTTTTGGCCAAGATGCTGGACGCGCTCAACATTCAAAACGATGAGCTGGTGCTCGATCTGGGCTGTGGCTTGGGCTATTCCTCGGCGGTGATGGCGCGGATGGCGCAGGCGGTCGTGGCCGTGGAAGAAGATGAAGACATGGCCAAAGAGGCGGCCAGTGCTCTGTCTGACAATGGATCGGATAATGTGATTGTCGAAACGGGCACGATCAGCGCCGGTGCGCCGCAGCATGGGCCCTATGATGTGATAATCTTGCAAGGCGGTGTTGAAGAATTGCCGAGTGGCATTTTGGCCCAGTTGAAGGAAAAAGGGCGTATCTGCGCGATTTTTCTCGACGGAGCTCTTGGTATCGTCCGTATCGGATACAAATTAGAGGGTGAGGTGACATGGCGCATGGTGTTCAACGCCACGGCACCTGTACTGTCCGGATTTGAAAAACACGCAGAGTTCGCGCTTTGACGCAGAACGTTCGATAGGCCGGGTCGGCCCCGGCGTTCGTAAGATAACAAAGGGGCTGAGGCCAATGAGCAAGACCACAGGATTTAAAAAGGTACTTTTTTCTGGCGCGGCGGTGCTGAGTTTGATGGCGGTGCCTTTTGCGGCGACCGCTGAAACGCTTGGCGACGCCTTGGCGTCTGCCTATAAAAACTCAGGCCTTTTGGAGCAAAACCGCGCCACATTGCGCGCCGCTGACGAGGGGGTGGCAACGGCGCTGTCCGATCTGCGCCCGACCATCGCATACAACTATTCCGGGTCCAAATCTTTTGGCTCCGATGGCAATGTCCTAAAGGATTGGTCCGAGACGCTTAGCTTTATCGCGTCGATGGAAATCTACACGTTTGGCCGTAACAAACTGTCCGTTGATCTGCAAAAAGAGGTGGTTTTGGCCACGCGTGCGGGCCTTGTGAATGTAGAGCAACAGGTTTTGGCCAATGCGGTCTCCGCCTACCAGGGCGTGCGCGAAGCTCAGGCCTTGGTGAACCTGCGCCAAAGTGCGGTGCGGTTGAATCAGCAAAACCTCAAAGCCGCGCAAGACCGGTTCGACGTGGGTGAAATCACCCGCACACAGGTGTCGCAATATGAGGCGCAATTGGCCTCTGCCCGTGCAAGCCTTGCCGCCTCCCAAGGCAGCCTGTCTGCCGCGCGCGAGACCTATAAGGTCGCAATCGGCCATTATCCGAGCAACCTGTCAAACCCGCCCAACATTCCGCTTCCGGCGAAAACGCTTGAGGCGGCTGTGACTGTTGCCAAGCAAACCCACCCAGGGATCATTGCGCTGCAACACCAAGCGGCGGCCAAGGATATTGCGGTGGACATCGCGGAACGCAATTTGTTTCCCACAGTCGAGGGGCAGGTTGCACAGTCCTACACAGACAGCTTGGATGCCAATGACGGTGTGACCACTTTGAGCCTTGGTGTGTCTGGCCCGATCTATTCCGGCGGTGCTGTGTCTTCGGCGATCCGTGGTGGTATTGCCAACCGTGATGCGGCCCGTGCTGAGTTGTTGCAAACGGCGCGCGAAGTCGAACAAGGTGTGCGCACCAACTGGGCGATGTTGTCGGTCTATGCCGCCTCTGAGGAAGCCTCAAACGCCTATGTCCGCGCCCAACGCGTGGCCTATGATGGAGTCAAAGAAGAGGCCGATCTGGGCGCTTCGACCACTTTGGATGTGTTGAGCGCAGAACAAGATTTGCTCGACGCGCAGGTGTCGGCCATTCAGGCGCGCATTGCCCGCGAATCGCAATCCTATGCCGTGTTGCAATCGCTTGGCATGCTTACGGTCGATCAGTTGAAACTCAACGTGCCGGTCTATGACCCTTCCGCCTATTACAATGCCGTGAAAAACGCACCGACCCGCTATGTCAGCCCGCAAGGCGACAAATTGGATCGTGTCCTCGAAGGTTTGATGCGTAAATAAACGCAGCTTTTTTGACAGCCCCCGTCTGACGGTTTCTTGGCATCATGCCGGGATCGCCGTTTGGCGGGGGCTTTCTGCTTTCTGCGATCTCTTGTGTGTAGGGGCGAAGCTGGCTACCATAAGCTGTAGTGAGTGAGGGAGTCGGGATGTCTGATCCGATGACGAATATGGATGCTGAAGACGTGCTTGCGTCGATCCGGCGTTTGGTGGCTGAGACCCATAATCATCATGATGGCCCCTCTGGAGGCTCTCAACCTGCGTTGCGGGCTGAGTCCCCCGTTCGCGCTCAGGGACCTGCCGCTTTGATCCTGACGCCTGATTTTCGCGTTGCCCAAGATCCTGTCGAGCCGCAGGACGTGGAGACCTCTGGCGATGAGGGGGATGCTGAGGTCGATGGCGTGGTTGCGGCAAAGGCAGACACAGACAAAGACACAGACACTCAGCCGTTGATTCTTTCGATGGATCAGGTGGTTTCACTTCCCGAAGACACACAACACGCGCCTGAGGACGATTTGAACGACGCGCAGGCGCCGAACGTCGAGCTTGAAACCTTGGTGGCGCAAGAGGTTGGTGCCGCGGCGCAAAGCGAAGACACCGATCAGGCCCAGGAAACCGATTGGGCTGCTGGGTTCGATGACACCCCGGATGTTGAGGCCGCAGCTCATGTGTCGCGGCTGAGTTTGGAACAGCGGATTGCCGAACTTGAAACCGCCGTGGGCGCTCAGTCCTATGAGTGGGAGCCGGATGGATCTGAGGATCTTGAGGCAGAAATCCCCTGCTCTATCCCGCGCGCCTTTGCTGAACCCGGAGCCCGCGTGCTTCATTTCCGTGTCCCGCAGGAGGAAGACCCCGCGATGAGCCCGTCTGAGCAAGGCCACGATCACATTGACGATGCCGAAGTGATCGAGGAAACCCCCGCCGCGCATGAGACCTCCCGTGCGTCTGATGATCTTCCGCCGGTTGATGAGCCCGAGGTCGAAGATATGGCCGCGCCTGAAGAGGTGGCTGCCGATCCTGATCCAAGTCTTGAGGAAGAGCTGGCTTTGGCCGGGTACGCCGATGAGGAGATGATGGACGAGGAGGCGCTGCGTGAATTGGTGGCGCAGGTGATCCGTGAGGAATTGCAGGGCGCAATGGGCGAACGCATCACGCGCAACGTCCGCCGTCTGGTGCGCCGCGAAGTGCAGCGCGCGCTGACCCTGCGCGAATTCGAATAAAGCGTTCCGCCATAAACCTGTTTCACGGGCTTATGGCGGAACGCCCACACCATGGATATGTCTGCCAGCGTCACGCCTTTCCCATGCCTCAGGTGAAAGGCGTGACGCTTTAATCAGATCTCGGCGCTGAGTGCGTAAAGCGCATCGAGATCCAAATGGGCCTCGATGTGATCTGCGAGCGCCTCTAGGGTTGCTTCGACCCCACCGTCAAAATCAGCGATTCCATCGCATAGGCCAAACCGCGCCAGATAGCCGTTGCGAAACGTGTCGCTGGCAAACAGCCCGTGCAAATAACAGCCCATGACCCGACCATCCGCCGACATCGCGCCCTCTGGGCGTGTGCCGCCTTGGTCGTTCAGAGACAACCACGCCCGGGCACAATCGGCCCCTTCCGTGCGGCCGATATGGATTTCGTAGGCGGTGACACGCGCGCCGGTGGCGCGCTCGGTCGCGGTGACTTCGGCCAACCGTTTGTCGCCGGACATCACCGTCTCCACCTGCAAAAGCCCAAGGCCGGGATGCCGTCCGGCGTGACCTTCGATCCCGTCCGGGTCGTCGATCCACTGGCCAAGCATCTGATAGCCGCCGCAAATTCCCATGACATGGCCACCACGCCGAACATGGGCCAAAAGGTCGATGTCCCAGCCTTGGCTGCGAAAAAACGCCAGATCGCCGATGGTCGATTTTGAGCCCGGGATCAAAACGAGGTCGACGTCCCCCGGTAGGGCATGGCCGGGTTCAACAATCTGCACGGTCACATTCGGTTCGGCGGCCAGCGGGTCGAGGTCGTCGAAATTGGCGATGCGGGACAGTTTTGGCACGGCGATTTTGATCGCGCCACTGCCGCGTGAGGTGATGTCCATCACATCCTCGGCAGGCAAGCGATGGGCCTGATCGAACCACGGCAAAGTGCCCAAATCGGCCCAGCCGGTGGCCTCGATGATGGCGCGTGTCCCACCCGCGAACAGGCTGACGTCGCCGCGAAACTTGTTGATGGCAAAGGCTTTGATCCGCTCGCGGTCGGCCTTGGGCAGAACCGTATAGGTGCCGACGAGCTGCGCAATGACGCCACCACGATCAATATCGCCAATCAGCACCACGGGCACATTTGCCGCCTCGGCAAAGCCCATATTGGCAATGTCGCCCTCGCGTAGGTTGATCTCTGCCGGGCTGCCGGCGCCTTCGATCACGACAAGATCGACGCCTTTGGCAAGGCGGTAAAAGCTCTCCATGACGGCGGGCATCAAGGTGGCTTTCATCGAGCCATACGCACGGGCTTTGAGCGTGTCGATCCGTTGCCCCTGCACCACAATCTGCGCGCCGACGTCGGTTTCGGGCTTGAGCAAAACGGGGTTCATGTCGGAGTGAGGGCGCAGGCCACAGGCACGGGCCTGAAGCGCCTGCGCGCGGCCGATTTCGCCGCCATCTTCGGTGACTGCGGCGTTGTTGGACATGTTTTGTGGTTTGAATGGCGCGACTTTGAGGCCTCTGCGGCTCATGGCGCGCGCGATGCCCGCGACCAACATGGATTTGCCCACGTTCGAACCCGCGCCTTGGATCATGATCGCTTTGGTCACGCCGCTGTCCTTCTCCTTTTGGTTTTAAGAGGAGTATTTGAACTGCGTTGAAGACGAAAGCCAAATGCGCAAGGCCTCAGTCATCATCGGGGCCACGGCGTTTGAGATCAGGGTAAGGGGTGCCATCGAGGTGGTGGTAAAAAGCGTCTGACGCGGTGTCCGCCATCAGATCAAGCCCCGGATAAAAGGCGCGTTCACCCGCAATGCGCGATCCGACCTCTAACACGATCACATCGCTGTCGGTGCGGTTTTGTAGGCAATGGCCGATTTCTTCCCCCGCTTTGAAGCCTGCGCAATCGCCGGGGGCGAGCTGTTCTTCGCTGTCGCCATAGACCAAGGTCGGGTGGCCCGAAACGATATAGATGAACTCATCTTCCTTTTCATGCCAATGGGGCAGGGCGGACCATGTGCCGGGTGGAAGCGTGGTCATGTTGACGCCAAATTGCGTCAGGCCCGCCGTGTCACCGAGCGCGCGTTTGACACGGGCGCGGGTGTTTTTGTGGTGGGGCGGCGGATAAAGCGTGCCAATTTTGGCGGGAATTGAGGGGATGTCGATTTTCTTTTGGGACATGTGCGGGTTCCATCAGTTTCACCAAGGATACGCGCAGTATGGCGGCAAAAGAAAAGACGCGCCAGCGAGCAGCATGGCGCGTCTTCTTCAGAAATAGCAGCGTGATCGGAGAGCTTAGGCAGCTTCCGCCTGTGCGTTGCGACGTTCGCTTTCTTCGCGTGACAGCGCGACAGAGGTCCGAATGCCTTTCGACACAAATTCCATCAGGCCGGAGACCACGCGTTCGCACGGGTCGATCCCAGCACAGGACAAAACTTCGCGCCCATCACGGGAGCGTGCCCAACGGGCGATTTGTTCCGGGCCGTTGCCGTATTTCTTATCATCGGCGATCGCATCATCGAGTGCAGCCAACACAACAGCCGCAAAAAGCTTGCGGGCGCGTTGTCCTTGCTCATAGTTGAATGCGGTGCCATCAACGAACTCAGCCATGGGTTTTCCTTGTTTTATTGCTCTTGTCTTTCTGGCGTGCGGGCCCTTATGACAGGTTTGTGTCGATTCGGATACGATGCATTTGCATGCCACCTATGCGGTTTGCGCATAGGGTTGGTCGCTAACATTTTCCCAACTGTGTCAAATCTCACACGTGTGCCGCCAGAGGACTGCCTTGTCAGCCTGCCCTTGGACGGATATAGGGTGCCAAACTCATTCTTCAACCAACGGCCACGGTTAGACATATGCCCAAAATCAACGGTAACGAAATCCGCCCCGGCAACGTGCTGGAACATGACGGGGGCCTGTGGGCCGCTGTAAAAGTCGATCACGTCAAGCCCGGCAAGGGTGGTGCCTTTGCTCAGGTCGAGCTGAAGAACCTGCGGGACGGGCGCAAGCTCAACGAACGGTTTCGCTCTGCCGATAAGGTCGAGCGCGTGCGTTTGGAGCAAAAGGACATGCAGTTTCTCTATGAGAGCGACGGCTTGTTGACGATTATGGACATGGAGACCTTCGATCAGGTTGAAATGCCTGCCGATATTCTGGGGGATCGCCGTCCGTTCCTGCAAGATGGCATGACCATTGTGGTTGAGTTTCACGAAGCCGAGGCGCTCAATGCGCGGTTGCCGCAAAAAGTGATCTGCAAGATTGTGGAAACGGAGCCGGTGGTCAAAGGTCAGACGGCTGCGAACTCGTTCAAACCCGCGATTTTGGACAATGGTGTGCGCGTCATGGTGCCGCCGTTCGTGGGTCAAGACGAGGACATCGTGGTGAACACCGAGACCATGGAATATTCTGAACGCGCTTAAGCGGCTTCGAAGTGAAGAACATAAAAGCGGCTCTGTATGGGCCGCTTTTTTTTATGCGCTTTTTGCACGGGCTCAGATCAATGCAAAATCGAGCCAAAGAGTTGAGACTTTGGGCGTTGCCAAAGGAGGGTGCCATGACAGACTCAAAAAGCCGTCTTGCCTATACTCTGACCGCCATCAATCCGGACACGGGGCAGGGGCTGCGCGCGCGGATTGATAGCCCAACCGAGATCACGATCCTGCTTGCCGATGATGACGAGGAGGTCGCACGGGTCACGATGGGGCCGGAGGGCGTACCTGATTTGATGATTTTGGATCCAAAACTGCGCACGCCCGAACATGCGGCCAACTGCCTCAAAGAATGTTCGCGCGGCTGCAATGGCGATATGTTGTGTGTCGCGGGATGTGCTTTGGAATGCGCGACGATCATCATTTGATCGCCACGATGTTTTAATGCGCTGACGGCGTAAAGGATTAGCCCTTTCGCAATCCAAGGATGGCCCGCGCTTGCGCAGGCGTGGCGATGGGGCGTTTGTGACGCTGGGCGGCAAGCACGGCCAGTTCGACCAAAGCGGCATTGGACGGAGCCAATGTGTCGCGATCAATACGGATGTTATCCTCAAGTCCGGTGCGCAAATGACCGCCCGCGGCGGCAGACCATTCGTTGAGTTCAAGTTGATGACGGCCCACACCAGCGGCACACCACGGGGTGTTTTCGCCAAACAGGTGTTTCACGGTTTCGACGTAGAAATCAAACACGCGCTTGTCGGCGGGCATGGCGTTTTTGACCCCCATGACGAATTGCACATAAGGCGTGCCTTTGATCTGGCCGCGATCCGCCATCAGCTTGGCTTGATAAATATGCGAAAGATCAAAGGCTTCAATTTCGGGTTTGACGCCGTAGGTGATCATCTCAGAGGCCAGCCAATCGACAAGATCGGGCGGATTTTCATAGACGCGGGTCGGGAAATTGTTAGAGCCGACAGACAAAGAGGCCATCGGCGGACGCAGGGATAACATGCCGCCACGGGTTTTGCCCGCCCCAGATCGTCCCCCGGTTGACAGTTGCACAATCATGCCGGGACAATGGGTTTGAATACCCTCTTTCAGCCGGGCGAACCGGTCGGGATCAGAGCTGGGTTTGCCTTCGTCATCGCGGACATGACAATGGGCGATGCTGGCCCCGGCCTCATAGGCCTCATGGGTGGATTCGATTTGCTCCGCCACGGTGATTGGCACCGCCGGATTGTCGGCTTTGGTTGGCAAAGAGCCGGTGATCGCAACGCAAATGATACAGGGCGTGGTCATCGTTTGCCCCACCGTTTGAAAGAATTGGCCCGCACGTTTGTCCTCCCTGGCATCAGATATGATGATCATGCCCGAGAAGGGTAGGTTTGAAAAGTTAAGACTTTGCTGTTGCTTGAGCGAAAATTTCGGCCTCCCCGGCGCGCAGGGGACCGGTGGCACGATCAAAGCGCAGATAGGCGATGGCGTGCCCCCCGGATTGGGTGAACAAAACGCCTGCGGATTTGCCGTCCGCAGTGGTGATTTCGGTGCCGACAGGGGCGGAGCCGGTGAGGGTCACACGCGCAAGGCCCTTGCGCAGATCGGTTTTGTGTTTCATCCGGGCGGTGACCTCTTGGCCAACATAACAGCCCTTTTTGAAATCGACCCCGTTCAGGCGCTCAAACCCGGCCTCTAAGATAAAGGTGTCCGGGGTCAGCTCAACTCCGGTCTCTGGCACGCAATGGGCCACGCGGATCGCGTCCCAATCGACCTCTTGCGAGGGTCGACCATCATAGGCGCGCCATCCCATGTCCGCGGTGCGGGGGTCTTGGATGGCCCCCTCGGGTGCGTCGCCAAGTCCTCGCGACACGGTGCGCTCACTCAGGCTTAAGGTCACCTTGGAACGCAGCTTATACATGGTCAGGCGTTTCAAAAGCGCCTCTGCCTCTGAACTTGCCACATCCAAAAGCACGGTCTCGCCCTGGGGCACCAAAAAGAAATCGACGATGAATTTGCCCTGTGGCGACAAAAGCGCGGCATAGACCGGCCCGTGCTCCAGGTGGCGCGCATCGTTGGTCACCAGCCCTTGCAGGAAATGGAGGCGATCCTCGCCTGTGATCTCAATGACGCTGCGTGCGGATGTGTCTGTCATGCTCATTCCCCTTTTTCCACTCTTCATATAGGAAGGAAAAGAGCCACGAAAAGCGGGAAACACATGCGCGCGCCGATCTCTGTCATCATCCCGACCCTGAATGCCACGCCAAAGCTGCGCGATACCATGCTGTCTTTGATGGAGGGCTTGGACGCGGGACTGGTGCGGGAGTTGATCCTGAGCGATGGCGGTTCGACCGATGGGGTCGAGAAGATGGCCGATTTTGTCGGTGCCGAGTTGATCATTGGCGCGCCATCGCGCGGCGGGCAACTCAAACGCGGGGCAGAGGCGGCTCAGGGCGATTGGTTGTTGTTTCTTCATGCCGACACATGGTTGCCCGAAGGCTGGGCTGAGGCGACTGTGATCCATCTGGCACATGGCTATGACAAGGCGATGGTGTATTCGCTTGGGTTCCGCGACACCAAGGGGATGCGCGCCAAATGGACCGCAGGTTGGGCCAATCTGCGCAGCAACTGGTTTGATCTGCCTTACGGGGATCAGGCGCTTTTGATCTCGCGCGACATGTATGATGAGGTCGGCGGCTTTGACGACATCCCGCTGATGGAAGACGTCGCTCTGGTGCGCAAACTCAAGGGCCGGATCGTGCTTAGTCCTTTGTGCGTCCAAACAGACCCAACACGCTACCAAACACACGGCTGGTTGCGGCAAGGAGGCCGGAACCTTGTCCGTCTTCTGCGCTACCTGCTTGGCGCTGACCCTTCAGCACTCGCCCGGTCTTACCGTCGGTGATCGTGCGGCCATCGGCATATTGTAGGCGATAGAGATCGGCATAAAGCCCACCCCGCGCCAAGAGTTCATCATGGGTGCCCTCGTCTACGACCCGACCCTTGTCCATCACCACAATCTTATGCGCGTTGCGAATGGTTGAAAGCCGGTGAGCGATGACCAAAGTGGTGCGATCCTTGGAGAGGGTCTCAAGCGCGGTCTGAACCACCTTTTCCGACTGTGCATCAAGGGCCGAGGTGGCCTCGTCGAGCAACAACACCGGACGGTCGCGCAGCACAGCGCGGGCAATCGCCACCCGTTGCCGTTGCCCGCCTGAAAGACCCGATCCACGCGGCCCGACTTGGGTGTCGAGACCTTGGTCAAGTTTCGGCAAAAAGTCGTCAACATGCGCGGCTTTGAGGGCGGCGTTGAGTTTTGCCTCATCCGCCTCGGCCCCCATCAACACATTGTCGCGCAGGCTTTCGTCAAACAACAGCGCGTCTTGCGACACCACCGAATAAAGGCCGCGTAGATCGGGCAGGGACAGTTCCGTTGTGACGACGCCGCCGATGGAAATGGAGCCCTCTTTCGGGTCCGCCAGACGCGTCATCAGGTTGAATACGGTGGATTTTCCGGCCCCGGAAGCCCCGACCAAAGCGGTGGTTTTCCCAGCCTCAGCGGTGAACGTGGTGCCGTTTAACACCGGCGCATCGGCATAGGCGAACCGCACATTTTCAAACCGGATGTCGGCGTCTTTGGCGGCAATGGGTAGGGCTTTGGGGGTCGCGGGCGAGGTGATTTCTGGCCGTTCGGCAAAGATCGCATAGATGCGCTCCAACGAGGCCCGCGCTGCCTGCCACACGCCGGAAACATTGCCCAAACGCCGCAACGGTTCAAACACCAAAGCCATTGCGGTGAAAAACGACATGAACTCACCGACCGTTTTGGTGCCGTCGATGATCTGATGGCCGCCATATAGCAATACGCCGAAAAACCCGAGCCCTGCGACGATGTCCATCAGCGCCGGAATGCCCGCTTGCCCGGCTTCGGATTTGATCTGCAAGGTGACGAAGTGCTTGATTTCGCCGTGAAATCGGTCGGCTTCTCGGGCTTCTGTGCCCGAAAGTTTGATTGTGGTCGCGCCGTGAAAAATCTCGTCCAACCGGGTTGAGACGCGGGCCGAGGCCTGACGTGCACTGCGCGTGGTGCGGCGCACGAGGTTTTGCAAAAGCGTCACAGGCACGGCCAACAGGGGTGCGCCAGCCACAGCGATCAACGTCCAACGCCAATCGACCAAAATCGCCACAGTCAGCAGCGACAAAAGTGAAATGAGATCGCGCCCAAAGGCGGCAAGCACGGTGCCCCACACGCTTGAAACGACAGCACTATCACCGCGTGTCCGTTCGATCAGGGTGCCGGGGGGGTGGTCTTGGAAAAACCGACCATCAAGGGTCAGCATATGGGCGACAAGCCGGGCTTGGAGCGTGGCCGCAACCCGTTGCCCCACCACGGCCATGAGGACGCGGTGACTGAACGAAGCAACCGCACGGGCGGTGAAAACGCCAAAGACGGCAAGCGCGACCCAGATGATCGCATCGCTATTTTTGGCCACCAACACCCGGTCGAACATCGGTTTGATCAGATAGGAGAGCGCACCCAACATCGCGCCTTCGAGCGCCATAAACACCAAAGCCACAGCCACCAGCACCACATAGCGGTGCAAATAATCGCGCCAAAGCCATGCGATCAATGTGCGTGAACCGGTGTCCGGGATGAAGGGGGCGGGCGTGCTCATCGGGGCGCTTTCTTAGGGGAAGGAGCGCATGGTTTTAAACATGCGGGCCTTTTCAATGTCATAGCGGGTCTCAAACCAGTCCCGGATCGGGATCGGACCATGGGCTTTTAGATCGGCCTCGTAGAGATCAAGGATGTGATCCAAAATGCCGGTTTTCGTACTTTTGAGATGCATGAACCGAAAGCTCAACATCTTTTTCGCCTCTCCAATCGAGGCCCCTTCACAGTGCAACAGATACAGTGCGGAGGCCAGCCCGGCCCGGTCTGCGCCGGATTTGCAATGGATCAAAAACGGTTTCGGGATTGAGGCCAAAAGGTCAATTAACGCGACATAGTCTTTGCCCGACAGGGCTCCGCGGGCGGCGGCTTTGTCGGTGCTGATCAACGTGATCCCATGTTCAGCACAGGCTTGTTTTTCCAGCAACATAAACGACAGGTCTTTGTCGCCGCGTAGGCTCAGGATGGTTTTGATCCCCATTTGAGCATAGCGTTTGATCCGCGCAGGCGAAGGCTGATTGGACCGCCACACGCCGGGCGCGATTTCATACAGGTTGGTCCAAATGCCACGCAAAAACGCATGGTCAAACAGGTGGAAATGCCACATCGCCAGCCTGCGGGTACGTGGCGTGGACACGTCGTTGCCAAACTGGCCGACCTCACCGCGCTCAAACCTTTTGAACCCTCTTTTTAGCGTCTTGAACATCAGGGCTCCGATTGAAAAATTATCGCGCCTCTTTATCGTCCTTTGCCCGCCGGGGCAAGCAAGGCGGGCGCATGGGGCGTCAAGGGTGGGGTTGCTCCAAACACGCGCACCCCTCTGTGACATGAGCGACAATTGACGGGGCCGCTTTGGGGCGATACCGCTTGGGCCTGATGTGAGTTTGAGGACAGCCCATGACACTTGCCAACGGTCGCCATTACCTTGCCATTCCCGGCCCTTCCGTGATCCCCGATCCGGTGCTTCAGGCCATGCATCGCCCGGCGCCGAATATCTATACCGGCGAGTTGGTCGATCTGACTCAAAGTCTTGTGCCCGATCTCAAAAAGATCGCGGGCACGGCGCATCACATGGCATTTTTTATCTCGAACGGTCACGGCCTTTGGGAAGCGTCGCTCACCAATATGATCTCGCGTGGAGATAAGGTTTTGGTCTGTGCGACAGGAAATTTCGGCCATGGCTGGGCCGATGTGGCCGCCCGTTTGGGGGCCAGAGTTGAGGTCATCGAGTTTGGCAAACAGGCCCCGATTGATCCCGCCCGTTTGGAGGCGGCTTTGCGGGCAGACACCGCACATGAGATCAAAGCGGTTTTGGTCACCCATGTCGACACCGCCACTTCGGTGCGCAATGATATTGCTCTGGCGCGTCAGGCGATTGATGCCGCTGCTCACCCGGCGATCTATGCGGTGGACGCGATTGCCTCATTAGGCTGTGAACGGTTTGAGATGGACGCGTGGGGCGTCGATGTGATGATCGCGGCGTCGCAAAAAGGCCTGATGACCCCTCCCGGTCTGGGCTTTGTCTGGTTCTCAGACAAGGCACTTGAGGCGGGGCGCAATGCTGATCTGCGCACCCCCTATTGGGCGTGGGAAACGCGGGCCAAGCCTGTGCATCTCTATGAATATTTCGACGGCACACCGCCGACCCATCATCTCTATGGTCTGCGCCAAGCCGTTGATATGATTTTGGAAGAGGGTTTGGACAACGTTTTTGCCCGGCACGAAACCTTGGCGCGGGCGTATTGGGCGGCTGTGGATCACTGGGGCGCTCCGTTGCATTTCAACATTGCGGACCCGGCTGCGCGCTCCCATGCGGTCACGACCTTGGGGCTTGCGGCTCCGGCGGCCACGCAACTGCGCACATGGTTGACCGAACATCTTGGCATTACGCTTGGGATTTCTTTGGGCTTTGGGGACATTGGTTCGGCTGAATCCGATGGCTATTTCCGCATAGGCCATATGGGCCATATCAACGCCCATATGGTGCTTGGCATCATCGGTGCGATTGAAACCGCCTTTGTCGCGCTCGATATTTCGCACCAAAGCGGCGGGTCGGTTGCGGCGGCCAAACTGTTGTCCTCGCGGGTATAACCGCGCTTAGGCCACAGCTGCGCGCGCGTCCGCCAAAGCCAGTGGCAACCGCTCGGCCAACACCTCAAGCTCCTCCGGGCGGCCCACCGAAATACGGATGCAGCGGTCGAGTGGCGCGATCCCCGGCATCCGAACGAACACCCCGCGCGTGGCCAAAGCGGTCAAAACCGCGCGGGCAAAGGTGCCGTCTTTACCGCAATCGACGGCGACAAAATTGGTGGCGGAGGGCAGGGGCGTCAGACCGTTGTCTTGCGCGATTTGTACAATTTTAGCGCGGCCCTCAGAGACCCGTTTTAGGGTTTCAGACAGGTGGTCCCGATCCTCAAATGCCGCCAAAGCCCCAGCCTGGGCCACGCGATTGACACCAAAATGGTTGCGAATTTTGTCAAAAGCGGTGGCCACAATCGGATGGGCTATGCCGTAGCCAATGCGCGCACCCGCTATGCCATAGGCCTTTGAAAAGGTACGGAACCGAATGACGCGGCGGTCAGTGACATCAATCGCGGGTCGGGTGCTCACGGGGGCAAATTCGCTATAGGCTTCGTCCAGGATCATCAAACATCCCGCAGGCACGGCCTCGATCATGTCTTGCACGGTTTGCGCCGAATGCACCGATCCCATCGGATTGTTTGGATTGGACAAGTACACGAGCTTTGCCCCCACCACGCGCACCTTGGAAATCAACGCCTCGGGGTCCTCGTGATCGCCCTTGTAGGGCACAGTATGTAACGTGCCTCCAAAGCCCGCGACATGGTAATTGAACGTCGGATAAGAACCCGCTGAGGTCACAACCGTGTCGCCGGGTCCGACATAAAGTCGGACCAAATTGCCTAAGAGCCCGTCGATGCCTTCGCCCACGGTGACACTCTCCGGTGCAATGCCGTGACGCGCGGCAATCGCCAGACGCAGATCGCGGTTCTCCGGCTCGCCATATTTCCACAGGCCGCTCAGACTGGCCGCCATGGTCTCTAATGCTTTCGGTGAGGGGCCAAAGGACAATTCATTCGCGCCCAACCTTGCGTCGAACGGCGCACCGCGCAACGCCTCCATCCGTTCCGGGGCCACAAAGGGCACGGTGGCGGGCAGGGTTTGGGCGAGTGCCGTTTGGCGTGAATCTGTCATATCTGTCATAGCGCTTTTCCTGCCTTAACTTGTCGGCCTGCGCAAGCGTCGCAACGTCAGCCCTGACCTTGGCGCGCGTCCCTGATAGCGTTTCGGCAGCAGGAGGAGCCGCCATGACCGAAACACCCAAGACTGTCACGCTTGAGATCAAAGACCACATCGCGCATGTGACGCTCAATCGCCCGGATAAAATGAATGCCGTGTCCGAGGCTTTGGTCAGTGATCTTTTGTCCGCCGTGGCCGAGATTGCCACCTCTGACGCACGCGTTGTGGTGCTTTCGGGGCGGGTCAGGCATTTTGTGCCGGGCTTGATACCTCTAATTTCCAACGGTTTATGTCAGAGGATTTGGACGATCTGGTGATGCGGCGCACCCATGGGGATGGCAATGCGTTTCAGGCCTTCTCTCTGTCGCTTTATGACCTGCCGATCCCGGTGATTGCCGCCCTTCATGGCCCATGTTTTGGCGCGGGGATGCAATTGGCCATCGCCGCCGATATTCGCATCGCCGCGCCTGACGCGCAGCTGTCGATCATGGAGATGAAATGGGGCCTTGTGCCCGATATGGGTGGGATGGTTCTGTTTCCGCGGGTGCTGCGCTCGGATGTGTTGCGGCTTTTGACCTACAGCCATGAGGTGGTCCCTGCGGATCGTGCTTTGGCCTACGGCCTTGTCACCGAGATTGCCGAGGACGCCCACGCCCGTGCGCATGAGATCGCCTTGGTGATCGCAAGCAAAAGCCCCTCTGCCATTCAGGCCGCCAAGCGGTTGATTGATGTTGCTGAGAGTGTGAGTGAGCGGGCGCATATTCTGATGGAAGAAAGCCGCGAACAGCGCGCCTTGATTGGCACCAAGGATCAGATGGAAAGCGTCATGGCGCAGATGCAAAAGCGCGCGGCCAAATACGAATAAAGCGTTGCGCCATAAACCTGTTTTACGGGTTTATGGCGCAACGCCCACACCATGGATATGTCTGGCAGCGTCACGCCTTTCCCCTGTCTCAGGTTAAAGGCGTGACGCTTTAGCCCTTCATTGCAGTCCAAATACTCAAAACAAAAGGCCCGCCAAATGACGGGCCTTTTTAAGGATGTCAGAGGGTTAGCCGATTTCGGCGAGGCGGGCGAGAGCGGTTTTGATTTTGCCCTCTTCCTCTTCGCGTGCAGCCAGATTTTCTTGTGCCTCGGCCACAACCTCTTCAGGGGCGGAGGCAACGAAGTTCGGGTTTTTCAACCGTCCGCGCAGACCGCCAAGCTCTTTGGACAGTTTGCCCAAGACCTTTTCAAGCCGGGCTTTTTCCTCGGCAATGTCGATCACCCCTTCGAGTGGCAGGGCGAATGTGCCGCCGCCAACGGTGATGGTGATCGCGCCTTTTGGCATCGGGCCGGGGGTCAGGCTGTCAAGACGCGCAAGCTTCATGATCAACGCTTCGTTGTTGGCCCAGGCGGTTTTGCCCGCCTCGTCCAACTCGACCTGAACCATCGGGATTTTCAGCCCCGCAGGTACGTGCACTTCGGCGCGCGACGAACGGATGCTCTCGATCAGATCAATCACCCAGTTCATTTCACGGTCCGCCTCAGGATCGACCAGATCAAGCGACAGCTCCGGCCAATCCGAGATCGCCAACAGTGTGCGATCCGATTTAATCGTGCCCCACAGCTCTTCGGTGATGAACGGCATGATCGGGTGCAGCATGGTCAGCGCCTGATCCAGCACCCAGCCCATGGTTTGGCGGGTTTCGGCCTTGGCCGCGTCATCGCCATCGTAGAACAGCGGTTTTGAGAGCTCGACATACCAGTCACAGAACTTGCCCCAGACAAAGGCGTAGAGCGCATTGGCCCCATCGTTGAACCGATATTCGGCAAAGGCGGTGTCGACCTCGGCCAGCACTTTCGCGGTTTCACCGATGATCCATTTGTTGACCGTCGCATTCGGCGTTGGGAGGACACTGGGGTCATATGCGTCGAAGACGCCGTTCATCTCGGCAAAGCGCGCGGCGTTCCAGATTTTGGTGCCGAAGTTGCGATAGCCTTTGATCCGATCGACAGAGAGTTTCAACACGCCGCCGATGGAGGCCATCGAGGCATTGGTGAATCGCAGCGCATCGGCACCAAATTCATCAATGATCTCAAGCGGGTCGATGACGTTTCCGGTGGTTTTTGACATCTTCTTGCCCTTCTCGTCGCGGACGAGTTGGTGCAGGTAGATGGTGTGGAATGGAATTTCGTCTACGACGGCAAGCTGCATCATCATCATCCGGGCAACCCAGAAGAACAGGATGTCTTGGCCGGTGACCAACACATCGGTCGGGAAATATTTCGACGTGCTCTCATCCCATTCCGGCCAGCCCAGCGTGCCGATTGGCCAGAGGCCCGACGAGAACCATGTGTCCAACACATCGGGGTCGCGCCAGACCGGGTAGACCAGTTTGGTCGGGTCTTGGCTGACGTTATAGGCGGCGAGGCTTTCGGCGAAGGCTTCGATCGCGGCTTGGCGGCTGTCGACTTCGACGATACGCGCATGGTTGATCGGGGTCGGCACATCGGCCAATTCGCCCTCAAACGCAGCGATCACCCCGTCAAATTCGGCGGCGCAATGATGCACATCGCCAAGGTGCAACATGCCGCCCTCGGTCAACAGGCGGAACAATTCCACCTCGTCCAGGGCACCATCGCCTTCGTCGTCTTTGAAGTTCGGCGCGGAGAGGTCCAGCCCGTACCACACCGGGATCTGATGCCCCCACCAAAGTTGACGCGAAATGCACCACGGTTCGATGTTTTCAAGCCAGTGGAAATACACTTTCTCACCCGACTCGGGCATGATTTTTGTCCGACCCTTGCGCACCGCATCCAACGCCGGGCCAACGATTTTTTCGGCGTCCACATACCATTGATCGGTCAGCATCGGTTCGATCACGACTTTGGAGCGGTCGCCAAAGGGCTGCATGATCGGTTTGTCTTCGACGTAGGGCACGGTCTCGGTGATTTCGGACTCCACACCTTCGTCGTCTTTGACTTTGCGGGTGATGGTGGTCATCACGGCGAGACCTTCGGCGTTGATCTCGTCGACCACGGCTTTGCGCGCCTCGAACCGGTCCAAGCCGCGCAGGTGATCGGGCACAAGGTTGACCGCGTCGACTTCGATCTCGGTGAACGGTTTGCCGGCCAAGATTTCTGCTGCCAAAAGCGCGCTGTCGGCATAGGACATGCCATCGTCACGCATTGCGCCACGGGTGTCCATCAACCGGTACATCGGCAATCCGCCACGTTTGGCGACTTGGTAGTCGTTGAAATCATGCGCGCCGGTGATTTTCACCGCCCCGGAACCGAACGTCATATCCGGGTAGTCATCGGTGATGATCGGGATCAGGCGGCGGTGTTCTTTTGGACCGACCGGAATTTCGCAGAGCTTGCCCACAATCGGTGCGTAACGCGCGTCATCGGGGTGAACGGCAACCGCGCCATCGCCCAGCATGGTTTCAGGCCGCGTGGTGGCGATGGAAATGTAATCGCGTTCCTCGGTGAAGGTGACGTTCCCGTCCTCGTCTTTCTCGACATAGGTGTAGGTTTCGCCGCCTGCGAGCGGGTATTTGAAATGCCACATATGGCCCGGCGTTTCGACGTTCTCAACTTCGAGGTCGGAAATCGCGGTCTCAAAATGCGGGTCCCAGTTGACCAAACGTTTGCCGCGATAGATCAGACCCTTGTTGTACATCTCAACAAAGACTTTGATCACGGCGTCGTGGAAATTGCCCTCTTCGCCTGCGGGCGCGCCGGGGGCACCCGACATGGTGAAGGCGTTGCGCGACCAGTCACAGCTCGAGCCCAGGCGTTTGAGCTGATTGATGATGGTTGCGCCATATTGGCCCTTCCACTCCCAGACCTTTTCCAAAAACTCGGGGCGGGTGAAATCCGTGCGCTTTTTGCCAGATTTCGCCAGCTCTTTTTCCACCATCAACTGGGTCGCGATGCCTGCGTGGTCTTGGCCGGGCTGCCACAGCGTGTCAAAGCCACGCATCCGGTGCCAACGGATCAAGATGTCCTGAATGGTATTGTTAAAGGCATGGCCCACATGCAACGCGCCCGTCACGTTGGGCGGCGGGATCATGATGGTAAAGGTCTCGTCACGGGACTTATTGGCCCCGGCTTTGAACGCCCCTGCCTTGTCCCAAGCCTCGTAAATCCGCGCTTCTGCGTCACGCGCGTCAAATGTCTTTTCCATTGCCATGCTCTCTTCGCCCAGTCCCTTTTCGCGCAGTCCCTGACTTCGCTTTGGCGTTGTTTACCGCGCGGGGGGCGCGAGGAAAAGGGCGAAACCCCGTTCATTTTCACTCGAAAGCGGGCGCATTGACCTGCTGTTAAGGCTTCTTGTGCATTCAGTAGGACGAACCCGAAAGGAGAAGGACCATGGGGCGAGCCCCGAAGCGTCTTCAAAACATTGCAGATCGGTTAACGCGGACGTCGTGGCACAGTGGTGTCGCGATGTCTCTCTATGATCGGGCGACCGGGCGCGAGTATCATGTGGGGTCGGGCGCGCTCGACAGCCGCACACCCTATTTTGCGACTGGCACCAGCAAACTTTATACCACTGCCATCCTGTTACAGTTGATCGAAGAGGGGAAAGTTGGGTTTGAGGATCCGTTCTTGACCTATCTGGGCCGCGATAAAAAATATGAGGAATTTCTGGTCAGAGAGGGCATTGATTATACCGATCAAGTCACCATCCGCCATCTGATGTCGCATACGTCGGGGTTTGGCGATTTCTTCCTTTATAAATATCAGGCGCGCACGTTGAAACACGCCATTGGTGATGGCGTGGATACGGCGTGGACTTTCGATGAGGTGCTGCAACGCAGCCGGTCTCACGGTGCTGTCGCTGTGCCTGGGCAAAGCCCCAAAGCCCTTTATACCGATACGAATTTTCACATTCTCGGACGGGTTATTGAGACCATTGAGGGCGAAAATTTTGGCGAGGTGCTACAGCGCCGGATCATTGATCGTTTGGGGCTGAGTTCAACTTATCTATATTGCGATCCCTCGGATGCGCGCCCGATCAATTTCATGTCCAAGGACCGCGAAGTGCGTGTGCCGCGGACGATGACATCGTTTCAGGCCGATGGCGGCATTGTCACCACCTCGCGCGAGGCGTTGATCTTTATCCGTGGCTTTTTCGAAGGGTATTTATTTGACAAGCGTATTTTGCCGCATCTCTACCAATGGCGGCCGATGTATTTTCCAACGGAGTACGGCATCGGTTTGATGCAGATTAAAGTGCCGTGGTGGATGTCCTTGCCACATCGGTTAAATGCCCCGCCATCGCGACTGTTCAAATCGGCCCCGCGCACCTTGGGCCATATGGGGCTGGGTGGTTCCATCTGTCTGTATGCACCGGAGGCGGGGGTCTATATTTCGGGCACGGTCAATCAACTTTTGGATCCGGCGCGTGCGGTGGTCACGTCGATCAAGATGATTGAAGAGGTCGCCTACGGTAAATGCGATGAGGAGCTGCGACGCGGCGGCGCGAGTCTTGCGGGTCCTCCTCCGGCGCAATAACGTGCCCCCATCCTCAAATAGATCGGTCGAATTTGGTCGAGAGGTGGATCAGGCTCTCAATGTCTTGCACCCCTGTGATGGCGTTGATCTGATCGAGGGTAGCGTCGATCTCTTCGGTGCTGTCACAGGCGATTTGGGCAATCAAATCAATACGCCCGGTGGAGGTCGCGACCATTTCCACCTCTGGAATCGTTTTTAATTTGACCACAATTCCGGCCGATGTGCGCGGCTCGACCTGGATCAGGACCGTGGCTGTGATCCGCCGTGAAAGCGCCACGTCACCCAGCTTGATCGTGTAGCCCGCGATCGTGCCGTTGGTTTCCATGCGTTCGAGCCGCGCCTGCACGGTCGAGCGGGCGACTTTGAACCGCCGAGCTAATCGCGACACCGAGGTCGAGGAATCGGCGGCCAGCGCCATCAGAATCTTTTGGTCCAGATCGTCCACAGCGACCTCCTTTGCGATGGCATGCGCCCTCTGCGCCATGCTGGGCATTTCACACAATGTGCGATGTCAATTTAACCGATCATATCGTTAAAATGACCGGCATTATGCACGTTTTTATCCTTTATATCGAACAAATCAACATGCATATAACGGCCACTGAGTTTCAGGAATAAGGGCAGAGACGGGCGGTTAAGCGCCCTCCGGCGCTGCACCTAGCCTGGTTTGGAAACCGCGTAAGTGCGATCCCAACCGGACATCCCGGGCAAGAGAGTGGCTGCGCTCTATTGGTAAAGGACAGACCAATGGGGCTCTCAAAAACCATCTGGGCCACGCCCACAGAATACCTGCGGCATCACAGCCCGGATCATCCGGTTTTGTTTTTCTCCCCAGCTATCCTGCAATCCACCGCACGTCGCTTTATTAAGGGATTTCAGGGCTTTGTGACCTATGCTGTCAAATCCAACCCGGATGAAACCGTGCTGGCCAATTTGGTCGCCGCGGGCGTCAAAGGCTTTGACGTGGCCTCGCCCGTCGAGATGGACACCATCGCACGCATCGCGCCGGGGGCGCATTTGCACTATAACAATCCGGTGCGCTCGCGCTCTGAAATCCGTCATGCGGTTGCGATGGGCGTGGCCTCTTACTCGGTCGACAGCCATTCTGAACTGGTCAAATTGGGCGAGCTTGTGCCCGCTGATGGGGTTGAGATTTCGGTCCGCTTCACCTTGCCGGTCAAAGGGGCAGCCTATAATTTTGGCGCAAAATTCGGTGCCAGTGTTGAGAAGGCGGTCGATTTGCTCACCTTGGCGGAACAGCTTGGCTTTACCCCGTCGTTGACCTTCCATCCGGGCACGCAATGCACCGACCCGCGCGCCTGGGACAGCTACATCCGCGCGGCGGCGGATATTGCCAAAGCCGCAGGGGTGAAAATCGCCCGTTTGAACGTTGGTGGCGGTTTTCCGTCGCATCGCTTGACCGAGGTGACGCCACAGTTGGAAGCCACATTTGATCTCATCGCGCGCGTGACCCAAGAGGTGTTTGGCGCGGACGCCCCCAAACTTGTCTGCGAGCCGGGCCGGGGGCTTGTGGCCGAAAGCTACAGCTTGGCGACACGGGTGAAAGCGATTCGTGATGACGCGCATGTGTTTCTCAACGATGGCGTCTACGGTGCGCTGTCCGAGTTGCATTTGGTCGGCGTGATCGACCGCATCGGCGTGTTTGGCCCCTTTGCCACGCCGCGCACGGGCCCATCAGTCATGCGCACGGTGTTTGGTCCGACCTGCGACAGCCTCGACAAATTGCCGTCTGATTTGAGCTTTCCTGCGGATATGGAAGAGGAGGATCATGTGATGTTTTACGGCATGGGCGCCTATTCCGTTGCGACCGCGACCAAATTCAATGGTTTTGGTCAGATCACGTTGGAAACCGTCCAAACCCACCGCTGAACCGGCAGTCTCGCTTTTCAAACGGGTCTTTACACATCCCGCCCCGCCGCTATCTATAAGGGGCGGGGTGATTTTTTGAGGACCAAGTGTCAGAGCGCAAAGGGATTTTTGGCAATTTAGGCCTATTGTTCAAGTTCCGCCAAAAGGTGCGAACCTCAGGCGGTGTGCATGGCCGTGGTCCGATCACCCATGTGATCATCATGGACGGGACGCTGTCGTCCTTGGAGCCGGGATTTGAGACCAATGCCGGGCTGACCTATCGGTTGTGTTCGGAGGCGGCGCAGGGCGCGAATATGTTGGTGCGCTACGAGGCGGGCATCCAATGGCGCAATTGGCGCGACACGATGGGCGTGATCGAAGGACGCGGCATCAACCAACAGATCCGGCGCGTTTACGGCGCTTTGGCGTCGCGCTATCGCCCCGGAGATCGGATTTTTCTGTTTGGCTATTCGCGCGGAGCCTATGCGGTGCGCTCGCTGTCCGGCTTGATTGATATGCTCGGATTGCTGCGTGCCGATCAGGCCACAGAGCGCAACATCCGCACCGCCTATCGCCATTATCAAACCGCGCCGCACACGCGCGCGGCGCAGGAGTTTACCAAGGCGCATTGCCACGAGCCTATCGAGATCGCCTTTCTTGGAGTGTGGGATACGGTGGCGGCGGTGGGGCTGCACATGCCAATTGTCTGGCGCTATTCCTCGGTCTTTCACGAGTTTCACACCCATATGCCCGCACGCTGCGTCAAAAATGTTTATCATGCGCTGGCCTATCACGAACGCCGCCGCGCCTATGCGCCGGTGCTGTTTGAAACCAATCCTGAGGCCAAAGGGCAGGTGCTGCGGCAAATGTGGTTTCGCGGTTCACATGGCGATATTGGCGGGCAGCTTTCCGGCAATAACCCGGAGCGTAGATTATCAAACACCACCTTGGTTTGGATGCTGGACAAGGCCGAAGCGGCGGGTTTGGAGTTGCCGAAAGGGTGGCGGATGCGCTATCTCGCGGACCCGCATGGGCCGTCTGTGGGCATGAACCGGGGCTGGGGTAAATTCTTTTGGCTCAGGCAGAAACGTGCGGCGAAACAGGACCCCTCAGAGGTCCTGCATCCATCGATTCGATCATAGGTGGTCCGCGCTTAACCCGTCACGCCCAAATTGGCGCAAACGGCCTTGGTCAGGGTTGGGCGATTGAGCGTGTAGAAATGTAAATCCTCGACCCCGTCTTGGATCAGCGTTTCGCACAGCTTGGTGCACAAATCGACCGAGGCCGCCTGTTGATCCTCCGCCGTTTCAAACGCCTTTGCGTAATGCGCAGGCAGAGGCGTGCCGCAGGCCGCCGCGAATTTTTGCACGCCAGTCCAGCTTGTGATCGGCAAGATGCCAGGAATGATTTTGCCGGTGATGCCCTCTTTGGCGCAGCGGTCGCGAAAGCGGAAAAACGTATCGGCGTCAAAAAAGAACTGAGTGATGGCCGAATCTGCCCCGGCTTTGAACTTTTCTTTGAGCCAAACGATGTCGGCGCTGTCATCTGTGGCATCGGGGTGCGGATCGGGGTAGGCGCCAACGCGAATTTTGAAATTGCCAGTTGCGGCCAAGGCTTCGATCAGCTCGACAGAGTTGGCAAAACCACCCGGAGCGGGGGTGAATTGGCCTGCGCCTTTGGGCGGATCGCCCCGCAGTGCGACGATTTCATTGACGCCCACGGATTTGTAACTGTTTGCAATTTCAAGAGTTTCTTCGCGGGTCGCGTTCACGCAGGTCAAATGTGCGGCAACATTCCAGCCGTATTTGCGGTTCAACAACGCCACGGCGTCATGGGTCAATTCGCGCGTGGTGCCGCCCGCACCATAGGTCACGGAGACAAAGCCCGGCTGCATGTGTTCCAGCGCCTGCACAGTTTCAAACAGGCTAAAACAGGCCTCGATGTTCTTCGGGGGGAAGAATTCAAAAGAGATGTTGGGCGCTTGGGTCATTGTTGTGTCCTTATCAATCGGGGCCCTTGTCTCACAGCGGTTGATGTGAGACAAATTCATAATTCTCAAGATCAACATGAGTGTCATTCACAATGCATCTCGAATTCCGCCACCTGCGTACCATCAAAGCGATCTATGAAGAGGGCGGTTTGGCGCGCGCGGCTGACCGGCTTCACATCACCCAATCGGCCCTGTCGCATCAGGTCAAAGGGCTTGAGGATCAAGCTGGAGTCGAGTTGTTTGTGCGCCGCTCAAAGCCGTTGAAACTGTCGGCGGCGGGGATGCGTCTCTTGGCGCTGGCCGATGAGGTCTTGCCCCGCGTTGAGGCGCTTGAGGCCGAATTTCGCGGCATTGAGGACGGCACGTCCGGGCGGCTGCACATTGCGATGGAATGCCACGCCTGTTTCGATTGGCTGTTTCCGGTGCTTAATCAGTTCCGCAAGGCCTGGCCCGAAATTGACGTCGATATTCGGCAACGTCTGGCCTTTGGTGCGCTGCCCGCTTTGGAGCGCGAAGAGGTCGATTTGGTGATTTCCTCTGATCCAGACACGATTGCGGGCATCACCTTTGTCCCGCTGTTTGACTACGCGCCGATGTGCGTGATGGCGGCCAAACATCCGCTGGCGGCCAAGCCCTATGTCGAGGCGGAGGATTTTCTCGACCAAACGCTCATCACTTACCCGATGGACCGGGCGCGGTTGGATGTGTTTAAAGAGCTTTTGACGCCTGCGGGGGTTGATCCCGCCACGGTGCGTCAGGTCGAATTGACTGATGTGATCCTGATGCTGGTCGCGGCGGGGCGGGGGATTTCGGTGCTGCCCGATTGGGTGATGCGCGACATTCGAAGCCACCCGGACTATGCCGTACGCCCACTGACCGCCACTGGCGTGACGCGCCGGATGTACGCCGGGGTGCGCACCGATGACGCGACCAAACCCTATATGGCCCATGTTTTGCGGATTGCCAAAACCGAAGCGGTGAAATTGCAGCGGGGCTGATCAGGCTTTGAGCAGGGTCTCAAACGTACCGAAGATCATGCGTTTGCCGTCAAAGGGCATGTCACCCAAGGCGGCGATCCGTTCATCTGTTTCCATCGCCGTCATACAGGCCTCAGCCGATGCCATGTCAGGCCATTCGATAAAGGATGTCACGACTGTCTCATCCGGGCCAAGTTGAACCGCCATGGGCAGGGATGTAACCTCACCCGACGGGACAAATGCGCCCCATCCCTCAAACACCTGCAATGCGCCGAATTCTTTGAAAAAAGGTGCCATGCCGGTGGAAACACGCAGATAGGCCTCTTTCTGTGCTGTTGGTACGGGAATGATCGCGATCTGGAAGTAGGACATTCAAAACCTCATTTATGCGGAATGGGAGAAAATGCGGGTATGTTACCATGTAAAAGCTGAAAGGAGACCATTTCTTTGCCCGCACACCCTTGGCAGCGCGGGTTTCGCGGCGTATACGCCCGGTTTGAACATCTCTCGACATCTCTGACCCGGAGCCCGGACCATGCAAGGCAGTGCCAATCTTAACGTTATGATCAAAGCCGCCCGTAGCGCGGGGCGCTCTCTTGTAAAAGATTTCCGTGAAGTCGAAAACCTTCAGGTCTCGTCCAAGGGGGCAGGCGATTTTGTGTCCAAGGCCGATATCAGTGCCGAGCAGATCATTCGGGAAATGTTGATGGAGGCGCGCCCGACCTATGGTTGGGTGGGCGAAGAAAGCAAACCCGTCGAGGGCAAGGATCCGACCCGTCGTTGGATTGTCGATCCGCTTGATGGCACCACCAATTTCCTGCACGGGCTGCCGCATTGGGCGGTGTCTATTGCGCTTGAGCACAAAGGCGAAATCACTGCCGCTGTGATCTTTGATCCGGCCAAAGGCGAATTGTTTTGGGCCGAAAAGGGCAATGGCGCCTGGATGAATGACATGCGTCTGCGCGTCTCTGGCCGTTCCAAAATGATCGAAGCGATTTTTGCCACGGGTCTGCCCTTTGGCGGCCGTGCCGATTTGCCTGAAACCCTGCGTGATCTGGCGCGTGTGTTGCCGGCCTGCGCCGGTGTGCGCCGCTGGGGTGCGGCTGCGCTTGATCTCGCCTATGTGGCGGCAGGGCGCTATGATGGGTTCTGGGAACGCCGTTTGAATTCTTGGGACATGGCCGCAGGGCTTTTGTTGGTGAAAGAAGCCGGTGGCATCGTTGAGCCGCTGCACCCCGAAGGCAATGCGCTTGAGGATGGTGAAGTGATTTGCTCCAATGAGGCGTTGTTTAACCGTTTTGCCGACGTGATCCGCGCCGCCTAAGCCAAGTTAACCCCTCGCTCTTTCCAGCTTGTTTGCTCCAATTTGCATAAATTTGGTTCTTTGCCGTCACGGCGTGAACAATGCGAGCAAGGGCAGTGGTTTTCTTCTGATCTGCTCTCAATTGTCCTGCATCCGCCCAATTTTTGTCGCTTTTCTATGGAAAACCGGGGAAATCATCGGAGGGACAAAACTGTGACACATCGTATTCTTCATTTTTTCAAACGACATGTTGCTGACGAAGACGGGGCTGTGACTGTGGATTGGGTCGTGTTGGTATCTGCCATCATCGGCTTGGCAATCCCGATTATTGCTTTGATCTACAAAGGCATGGGCTTGACGGCTGCGAACATCGATTCAACCTTGGCGACCATTTCTATCGTGACCAACTGATCCGGCTACATCCTCCTGCGATATCGGATTACTGATCCGAAGGGTGATGCACGCCATCCATCCACGGCACGTCTGGTATGTCAGACGGGTTTACCCCCACAATTGCCCCGGCATTGACCCCGTATTGCTGTGGGTTTGAGCGGCGTTGATGGTGGGTGTAAATCCCGCATGTGCCGCAAAAATAGTGTTTCGCCGTCCGTGTTCCGAATTGATAGAGGCTGAGGCTGTCCGCCTTGACCACCTCAATCCCGCCCATAGCTGCGGTTACCATGATCGCACCGCGTCGCCGACAGAGCGAACAATCGCACCGTCGCGCGGTGTTTAACCCATCCAAAAGCTGAACGTTGAGTGCGACCCCGCCGCAATGGCAGGTCACTGTGACGGGCGTGCTGAAATCTTTGGTCACTTGCGTCTCCTGACGATGGGAACTGATGTGGTTTGGATCCGGTAGCGTGCTGCGGCATGGGGCGGCGCGCCGTTGGTACGGTCCCAAAACACTCTCCCGCCGCGCCGCAGCCAAAGCGGGTAGGTGGCAAGGGCGCCAGCAATGAACCCACCGATATGGGCCAAATAGGCCACGCCACCATCACCGCTTGACCCGAGTTCGCCCAAGAGTTGCAGGCCAAACCAAAATCCCAACATCAGCCAAGCGGGCAGGGGGACGACTTTGAAAAAGACGATGAAAAAGAAGAAGACATCGACGCGTGCTTTGGGGAACATAAGCATATAGCCGCCCAAAACCCCGGCAATCGCGCCGGAGGCCCCAACCATCGGAATCCGCGCGTCCGGGGCGGCCAAATATTGCGCCATTCCAGCGGCAACGCCACACAAAAGGTAAAAGATGAGATAGCGTAAATGCCCCATCTCATCTTCAAGGTTGTCTCCGAAAATCCACAAAAACAGCATGTTACCAGCGATGTGCAGGATGCCACCATGCATGAACATGGAGGTGAACAGAGTATAATACCCATTCCCCAAGGAAATCCGCGCGGGCACCATGGCCCAGTTGGAATAGAGACCAAGTAAGGCCCGGTCGTCGCCGTAAGAGGGCAGCATGGCCAAAAACACCGCCACATTCAGCGCGATCAACGCATAGGTGACCAGCGCAGGTCTACGGGACGGGTTGTGGTCGCGAATAGGAAACATGCCGCCACTCTGACCAAGAATGAAAGCCTTTTGCAATCCATTTGCGGCTTGGAGAAGGTGTTGATCGCCAACATCGCACTGTTGCGCAGTGTTTTACGACAATCGGAATAGGCGGCTTTTCGCAAATTGCTGTCGTTGGGCCCCATGGGGCCGCTTCCCTCTTTACACCGCCCGCGTCAACAGTATGGTCTGCCACCACAGCCTCGCGTGCCCGCGTGGTGGAATGGTAGACACATGAGACTTAAAATCTCCCGGCTGAATGGCCGTGCCGGTTCGAGTCCGGCCGCGGGCACCATATCTTGCCATGTCCTTCACAAGAGGGTTGGCCTGATACTTCCTGTGTACATGCGAATAAGAAGAAAAAATGTTGATTGTTACTTCAAGCTCTATCCCGCCTCGGTTCAAATACTTGCCGAAATACTATGCCAATCTGGCCAAACAGGCGACGCGGCCGGATAAGGTCGAGCTTTGGGTTGCACGCAATTATCGGCGCTTTCCCGGCGAGATTCCGCAGTTGCCCGAACTGCCTGATTGGGTCGATGTCAATTGGGTCGAGGATGATCTTGGTCCGGCAACAAAGGTGCTTCCGGCGGCGCAAAAATGGCGCGATCAGGATGTCGATATTGTCTATTGCGATGATGATCGGCTGTATGATCGAAACTGGCTTACTCGCTTTGTCGACAGTAAATCGAAATTTCCGGGGATGGCGTTGACGGAATCCGGGCTGACGCTTGAACAAATTGGCTTGGATCGTGAGGTGCCGCTGCCCGGTCCCGAAGCCATCCCGACATCACGGGCCGAAAACCGCATGTATCGCTGGAAGCGTCGCGCCACTTTGGGTCTGCACCGTCCCGCCCGCTCTCGGTATTCAACGGCAGGCTATGTTGATATTGCCGAAGGTTTTGCGGGTGTGATGGTGCGCCCTGACTGGTTCAAGGACGAAGATTTCAACATTCCGCCAATCCTTTGGACCGTGGATGATGTTTGGCTTTCGGGCTGTCTTTTGCGCCGTGGGATTCATATTCACAGCACGGATGGCGCCATGCGCCCCGTGTCGTACAAGCCATCACATCGTTCCAACCCTCTGGCGAAACATGTCGAAGATGGGGCCGGTCGTATGGAGGCCAATCGCGCCTGTGTGCAGTATTTCCGCGACACCTATGGTGTTTGGCTTTAACGCCTGCGCAGTTTGAATTCGAGTTTGCTGAGCAACGCCAACCACCAGTGTCGTTTCACGTCTTTGTAGACAAAGGGGCGGCGCACTTTCGGGTCTACGCAGATTAGAAAATCCTCTGCGATGGGCCAGTGCGAGAGGTCGCGGGCTTTCATTGCCGCCACCTCCGGGCTGGTCATTGGGACGAACCGTTTGGGATCTGTGCCGACAATGCGGCGCGCAAGACGGGCGGCGAGGGTTTGGGTGCGATGGCGGTAGACCGGCACTTCTGGGACATGAAACACAAAAGGCGCAGCCAGATGTGGCATGGCGGAAAACATCGCGCGAGCTTGTAGAACATTGTCATGCTCTGAATTTTGCACCTGCCATTGCGCCTTGCGCAGGCGCTCTACATGCCACAGCGAGATGTCGAAATAGGCGATCCGTTTGGCATAGTCGGGCTGATCTGGCAGGGCTGGCGTGTCATAGACGCCGCGCGTCGTGTCAGGGGTCAGCAACCGGTGATAGCGTGTCGCCCGTGCGCCGCGCAAAAAGGTGACGGCTAAAAAGGCACAGTTTGGGTCATCCGAGAACACCGTATCTATGGCATCAAAATCGCTCTGATCAAGCTCCCGCACCACTTGAGTGTCGTCTTGTAGCATCAACAGATAGCGCGCTGTGGCACTGTCAAAGGCACGTTGCATATTCGGATACAGCCCGCCATGCCGGGCATGTCCGCTCTGTTTGTCGGGTTGTACGACAGTGCCGTCTGGCAGGGTCGCGAGATAGGCGATCAGCTCTGGATCATCGGAGTTGTCGTCAAAAATGCGCAGGCGCGCCTGCGGTAGGTGGCGTTGCACCGATGCGACACAGTTTTTCAGATAAGCGGGGCGATTGTAGGAAAAAATCGCGACCTCTACATCGCCGTTCAAATCTGTGGCCGCCATATCTACCTGCCTTTTTTCGATGGGCTATTATGCTCGCAAAGCACTTGGTGGCGCAAGGCGGGGCAACGTGCCGTAAGTATGAAAGCGCCCCTTTTCAGGCGCGCTTTCATGTATAAATCGACCATTTTACCGCTACGGGGGAACGGTGTTTTAGGCCCGGATTCCGGCGAATTTTTCTTGCCAGTTTTCGCGGTCTTCATCGGAGATCTTGGCAAATAAATTGTCGGGGACAACGAAAGTTTGGCCGGGTGTCAGGGAGGACAGGCAGCCCGCGACATCTTCGGGCCAGTCAAGCGTGTCGAGCGCCAAGGCCGTGTGCAGTTTGCCCGAGGTGTCCGGAATGAAAGGCGCAGAGAGGCGTGCGTATAGCCCGATCAGGTTCAGGCCCATGCGCACTTGCATCGCCGCCAATTCTGGATCTTCTTTGAAAGTGGACCAAGGGGCTGCGGATTGCAGATATTCATTACCCGCCACCCAAATCGCGCGCAGCGCATTCGCGCCTTTGCGCACGTCAATGGCGTCCATATGGGTTTGATATTCTGTAACTTTTTCGGTCAACTCGGCAATCAATGCGCGCTCTTGGTCGCCGTAGTCTCCGCCCGCAGGCACCTCTTCGCCAAATTTGGAGCGACAGAATTTGGTGATGCGCGATACGAAATTGCCCAACACATCGGCCAGGTCCTTGTTCACACTAGATTGGAAGTTTTCCCAGGTGAACTCAGAGTCTGAGCTTTCGGGCGCATGCGACAACAGCCACCAGCGCCAGTAGTCCGGCGGCAGGATCGACAGCGCTTGATCCATGAACACACCGCGTCCGCGCGAGGTGGAGAATTGGCCGCCATCATAGTTCAGATAGTTGAACGATTTGATGTAATCGACCATCTTCCACGGCTCATCCGACCCCAGCATGGTGACGGGGAAGGACAGGGTATGAAACGGCACATTGTCCTTGCCCATGAATTGCACATATCGCACATCATCCGCGCCTTTGTCGGTGCGCCACCAGCGCTCCCAAGCCGCGTCATCAAGCCCTTGTTTCGCCGCCCATTCGGCACCACAGGCGATGTATTCGATCGGCGCATCAAACCAGACGTAGAACACTTTTCCGTCCATTCCGGTCCAAGGTGCGCCCTCATATTGCACGGGAACGCCCCAGCTCAGGTCGCGGGTGATGCCGCGGTCTTGCAGGCCGTCACCATCGTTGAGCCATTTCTTGGCAATCGAGGTGGTGAGCACGGGCCAGTCGGTTTTGCTCTCAATCCACTCGCTCAAGGCACCGCGCATGTTCGATTGCTTGAGATAGAGGTGCTTGGTTGCGCGGGTTTCAAGGTCGGTCGCGCCTGAAATGGTCGAATGCGGATTGATCAAATCCGTCGGGTCCAACTGTTTGGTGCAGTTGTCACATTGGTCGCCGCGCGCCGACTCGTAGCCACAGTTGGGGCAGGTGCCTTCAATGTAGCGATCCGGCAAAAACCGTCCGTCGGTGACGGAATAGACCTGAGTTTCTTCAATCACCTCGATCAATCCGCTTTCGGCCAGTTTGGTGGCCAGATGTTGGGTCAGGACCTTGTTCTGCTCGCTCGACGAGCGGCCAAAATGGTCAAAAGACAGACGATAGCCCTTGGCGATCTCGGCCTGAATATCATGCATCTCGGCGCAATACTCGGCCACGGGTTTGCCCGCCTTTTGGGCGGCGATCTCGGCCGGGGTGCCGTGTTCGTCGGTGGCGCAGAGGAACAAAACCTCGTCGCCCCGCGCGCGCCGATAGCGGGCGTAAAGGTCGGCGGGCAATTGCGAGCCAACAAGGTTGCCGAGGTGTTTGATCCCATTGATATAGGGCAAAGCTGAGGTGATGAGCGTGCGTGCCATGTGCGTCGTCCGGTCTGTCCGTTGCAAAGTCTTTAGCCTCTCTAGCGCGGCTGCGGCGAAAGGGCCAGAGGGCAGCGCCTGTTCGTGAGTTTTCGCACCATTGCGCATGGATATGTCGCAAAATCGACGTGATCAAAGGGATGCAAAGCGCCTTGGCGAAATCTCTCAGGCCAAGGGCGCGATGATTGATTGCCCTCAGGCGCGAGCGCGTTAGGTTGTGCGCAAACAGGATTGGCGGTCTGCAGGGGTGCAGGCCGGACAGAGATAAAGGAAGCGATGCAATGAAACGGCGCAAAATTGGCAAAAGCGATCTGATGGTGTCCGAGATTTGTCTTGGGTCGATGACTTGGGGCACGCAGAACACGATGGACGAGGGGCATGCCCAGATTGACCGCGCCAAAGGGGTCGGCATCAATTTCATAGACACGGCGGAAATGTATCCGGTCAACCCGGTGCGGGTGGAAACGGCGGGCGACACCGAAGTGATCATCGGTGACTATTTGGCCGCGCGCGGTGGGCGCGAAGATTGGATCATCGCGAGCAAAATTGCCGGCACCGGCAGCGTCAATAAAGAGGGGATCACCGCCGAAAATCTTGAGGCGCGCCTTGATGACTCGCTCAAACGTCTCAAAACCGATTACGTCGATCTCTACCAATTCCATTGGCCCAATCGCGGCTCGTATCATTTCCGTCAAAATTGGAAATTTGACCCCTCGTCGCAGCCGCCCAAAGAGCAGGTTTTGGACAATATGCGGGCCGTTCTTGCAAAGATGACGGAGCTGCAGAAGGCTGGCAAGGTGCGCGAATTTGGCACCTCGAATGAAAGCGCATGGGGCATGGCGCAATGGCTGCGCTTGGCCGAGGAAATGGGCGCGCCGCGGATGCAGTCGATCCAGAATGAATATTCTCTGATGTGCCGCCATTATGACCTCGATCTGGGCGAATTGGCGGTGCATGAAGAGGTCACTCTTCTGGCCTATTCGCCGCTGGCCGCCGGGCTTTTGACCGATAAATACAAAGGCGGTTCTGTGGTGCCGAAAGGCTCGCGCCTTGATTTGAATGGCGATTTGGGCGGACGGGTGAGCCCGCGCGCGTGGCCTGCGGTGGACGCCTATGTCGAGATCGCGAAAAAACACGGGATCGACCCGACGACCATGGCCGTGGCCTGGACGCTGACCCGCCCGTTCGACACGATGCCGATCATCGGCGCGACTTCTGTCGAGCAGTTGGATAAATCTCTGGACGCACGCGATGTGACGCTGTCAAAAGAGCTGCTCAAAGACATCGAAACCGCCTATAAAGCCCATCCATTGCCCTACTAAACGGGGCATATTAGGAGAACATATCATGCGGGCTGCTCTTTGGATTGCGCTTGCCATATTCGCCCTTTCCGCCTGCCAAGCGGAGGCGCCGGAGACGGGTGGGGGCTATGGGCTTGCAGGCTATGATCCGGGGGGACGTGCGCAAAAGACGGCCTGTGAGACGCGCGGTGGGGCGTTTAAACCGGGCGGTGCATCCGGGGCTTTGGCCTGTTTTGTGACACCGAAAGATGCGGGGAAGTCCTGTTCCAAATCGACGGAGTGCAGCACTGGGAATTGTTTGGCACGTTCGCAAACCTGTAGCCCGATCGAACCTCTATTTGGCTGCAATGAGTTGTTGGATACAGAAGGGCGGCGGGTGACATTATGCGTGGATTGATCCAAAATCGAAAATTACGCGATTTGTACAACTTTAATGCGCGAAGCCTGCTCTTTTCTGTTGTTTCTTTGGCCCTTCTTGCAGGATGTGTGACACCCGGCTCTGCCTCCAAACCGACAGGCACGCGCAACCCGGAGGTGGCGATGGCCTCTCTGGCCACGTTGGATACGCTGAAATTTTCTGGCCGTTGGTATGAGGTCGAGGCGTTTGTGCCTGAGGGCGCATCCTGCGTCATCGGCGCTGTGACCTTTACTCAACAAAAATCTGGCGATCTGATGGTGACCGAAGGCCCCTGTGCCGATGGCACGCCGCGTCAAGGGCTGGCCAAACGGATCGGACCGGGACGCTTTGCTTTTGAGGGGACGAGATTTGGGTGTTTTGGGTTGACGCCGAATATCATGTGGCGGTCATTGGGTCGCCTTCGGGGGCGGCGCATGTGTTGTCGCGAGAGATGAGCCTGCCGCCGGATCGGCAGCGCGCGGTGCATGAGATTTTGGCGTGGAACGGTTATGACGTGACCCGGCTGCGCCCGGCGCGGCGCAAATAGACCTCAAAGGAGGGACAAAGATGCGGATTTTGTTTACGGGCGGCTCAGGCAAGGCCGGGCGACATGTCGTGCCCTATCTGGTGGCGCGCGGGCATCGGGTGTTGAACGCCGATCTGGTGCCTCTGGATGCGCCGGGGGTGGACAATCTGACGGTCGATGTGACGGACAGTGGCCAAGTATTTAACGCCCTGACATCTTACGCAAATTTCGATGAATTGGAGCCGGGAACAGGCGTGCCAAGCTTTGATGCAGTGGTGCATTTTGCCGCCGTGCCGCGCATCCTTTTGAAACCTGACAATGAAACCTACCGGGTCAATGTGATGAGCACCTATAATGTGCTTGAGGCGGCGGTGAAGCTTGGCATCAAAAAGGTGATTTTTGCCTCCTCCGAGACCACATATGGCATCTGTTTTGCAGATGGGGCGCGGATGCCTGAGTATCTTCCGGTGGATGAGGATCACCCGGTTGTGCCCGAAGACAGCTACGCCATGTCCAAGGTCGCCAATGAGGTGACTGCGCGGTCGTTTCAGCGCCGTTCCGGTATCGACATCTACGGCATCCGCATCAACAATGTGATTGAACCGGATGAGTATGAGCGCAATTTTCCAACCTATTTTGAACACCCGGCCATGCGGGAGCGTAACATTTTTGGTTATATCGACGCGCGCGATTTGGGACAGATGGTCGATCTGATGTTGGCGAAAGACGGATTGGGATTTGAGATCTTCAACGCCGCCAATGACGATCATTCGGTGACACTGGGCACGCGTGAGATTGCCGAACGATTTTATCCGAATGTGCCGTTTCTGCGTGAGATGGGCGATGATGAGAGCTTTTATTCCAACGAGAAGGCCAAGCGGCTGTTGGGATTTGCGCCCAAACACGGCTGGCGACAAGTCTTGAAACCCTGACCCTTCGCATTTGCTGATGGGGGTCCGCAGGATTTTTGACTAGGCGGTTTGAAAAATCCCGCTTATAGCCCCTGCATGATTATTGAGCGGACATATATGGAGCACGCGCGCCGGATTTTGGTGCTGGGTCTGCCTTTGGCGGGCAGTCAGCTTGCGCAATTTGCGGTTCATATGACCGATGTGATCATGATGGGCTGGTACGGTCTCGACGAGCTGGCTGCTTTGGTCTTGGCCTCTGGGTTTTGGTTCGTGTTGTTCATCCTCTTGGCGGGGTTTGCCTTTGCCGTGATGCCCTTGGTCGCAACGGCCGCCGGGCGGGGGGATGCCACCATGGTGCGTCGCGCCACGCGGATGGCGATTTGGCTGTCCATCATCGCCGCCGTGGTGATCTATCCGGTGTTTGGATTTTCTGACGAGGTCTTGATCGCTTTGGGGCAACAGCCCCATATCGCCGCCATGGCCAAACCCTATCTGGCGGTCGCAGGCTTTGAAATGATCCCGGCCTTGGTGGTTGCGGTGTTTCGGTCGTATTTCTCGGCGCTGGAGCGCACCCGAGTGGTGTTGATCGCGGTGATTTGCGCGGTCGGATTGAACGCTCTGCTCAATTATATGCTGATTTTTGGTGGATTTGGGATGCCGGAACTGGGTGTCTTGGGCTCGGCCATCGCGTCACTCATCGTCTCGACGTTGATGATGGTGGCGCTGGCGGTTTATGCCAAAATCGCAACGCCCGAAAATGACCTGTTCCGCAATCCGTTCAAACCCGATTGGCCGATGTTCGGCACGGTGTTTCGCATGGGGGTGCCCATCGGGGTGACCTCGTTGGCGGAGGTCGGGCTGTTCAATGCCGCCGCCTTGATGATGGGCTGGATTGGTACCGCGACTTTGGCGGCGCATGGGATTGTGCTGCAACTCACCGCCATCGCTTTTATGGCCCAAATCGGTCTGTCGCAGGCGGGCACCATCCGCGCTGGCAATGCCATGGGGCGCGACGATGAGGCCGATCTGCGCAAAGGGGCGCGGGTGGTTGTGGTGATGTCGCTGATGATGGCCGCAGTGTCGTCATCTTTGTTTCTCCTGTTCCCGGATTTTCTCATCGGCTTGTTCATTGCTCCCGATGAGCCAGCGCGTGCCGAAGTCTTAGCCATTGGCGGCATTTTGATGATCTTCGCCGCGATGGTGCAATTCTCGGATGGGGGGCAGGTTGTGGCGCTCTCGCTCTTGCGCGGCTTGCACGACACCGCCGTGCCGATGTTGTTGGCAACGATCAGCTATTGGGTCATCGGATTGCCCGTGGCCTACCTGTTCGGCTTTGTCATTGGCTGGGGCGCAGAGGGCGTTTGGATGGGCTTTGTGTTTGGCCTGACCTCGGCCTGCCTGTTGATGAGCTACCGTTTCTGGGTGCAAAAATCGCGGATTTCGCACAGCGCCTAACGGGCTTATGCGCCATCGCGCTCTTTCATCAACCGATCTGCTTTCTTACGGACCAAAACCGTGCGCAGGTCATGCATCGCCAGCAAAAGCGCGTCGGTGATATTCTCCAACTGATCGTCCGTGCCTCGCGTTTGCGCCCAATGCGCGGTCAGGTTCAGATAATCAATCGCCCGGTGAATGTCGTCAATATCGCGCTTGGCCAGAAGCGCAATCCGCTCGGCCATCCACTCTTCGATGACGCGCATGTCTTCTGTGGAAAGCTCACGCCCGCCTTGTGGTTTGATCTCGCCATTCTTGATGTTGACTGCCGCAATTTGATCCATTTCGATCCGGCGCTGACGGTTTTCCGTATCCACGCGAAAGACAAAGGCGCCGTTCTCGCGGATGCGGAAGTAATATTCAGGGAGATCGACGCTCATGAAAGCCCCGCACAAAAGGTCTGAATCCGGGTGCAGGCCTCTTTGAGGGCGGCGTCCGAGGTGGCGTAAGAGACGCGGAAGTTGGGCGACAGGCCAAAGGCCGCCCCAAACACCACGGCCACACCAGTTTCTTCCAACAACGCTGTGGCGAACTCTTCGTCATTGGTGATTTTGGCCCCGCCTGCGGAGGTTTTGTTCAGGCATCCGGCAATGTCCGGGTAGACGTAGAATGCGCCTTCCGGGGTCGGGCAGGTGATGCCCTCTGCGGCGTTGAGCATGTCGACCACCATATTGCGGCGGCGCACGAAGGCTTCGTTGTTGGAGGTGATGAAATCATGCGGACCGTTCAGCGCCTCAACGGCGGCATATTGCGAGATCGAACAGGGGTTCGAGGTCGATTGCGATTGCACCTTGCGCATCGCATTGATCAACTCCACCGGACCTGCCGCATAGCCGATCCGCCAGCCGGTCATGCAATAGGCCTTGGACACGCCATTGACCGTCAAAGTGCGCGCGTAAAGGCCGGGTTCGATTTCGGCGGGGGTGCAAAATTCAAACCCGTCAAAGGCCAGGTGTTCGTACATATCATCCGACATCACCCACACATGCGGGTGGCGCATCAACACGTCGGTCAGTTCTTTGAGTTCCGCTTTGGAATAGCCAGCACCGGTGGGGTTGGACGGCGAGTTGAAGATCAGCCATTTGGTGTTGGGCGTGATCGCGGCCTCAAGCTGGGCTGCGGTGATTTTGAAATCATGATCGAGCTTGCCCTCGATCGCTACCGGCACGCCGCCCGCCAAAAGCACCATATCCGGGTAGGACACCCAGTAGGGCGCGGGGATGATCACTTCGTCACCGGGGTTCAAGGTGGCAACCAGCGCGTTATAAAGCACCTGTTTGCCGCCGCCCGACACCGAAACCTGAGCGGGTACATAGTCCAGCCCGTTGTCGCGTTTGAACTTGGCGCAAATCGCCTCTTTGAGCTCGGGGATACCATCCACGGCGGTGTATTTGGTTTTGCCCTCTTCGATGGCACGAATGCCCGCCGCTTTGATATGCGCGGGCGTGTCAAAATCCGGCTCACCAGCGCCAAGGCCGATCACGTCCTTGCCCGCCGCTTTCAATTCACGCGCCTTGTTGGTCACGGCGATGGTGGGCGAAGGTTTGACACGCGACAGGGTCTCGGAGAGGAAAGGCATGGGAAAGCGTCCATTATGCTAAGGGTTTGGCCTAGTGATAGCGCCAAAAAGGACCGCTCGCCAAGCGTCGCTTGACGATAATCTTGGTATGGGCGCGATAATCTTGATATGGGTGCACAAAACGTCACAGAGTTGGAGATCGCCATGCCTCAGTTCAGCCCCAAAAACGCAGCCAAGCCGGTGGGTGAGAGCATTGAAATCCGTCGCAAGCGTCTGAAAATCCGGGCATGGCGGCGCGGGATCAAAGAGATGGATCTTTTGATCGGCGGCTATGCGGATGCGCATTTGGCAGATATGGATGCGGCGGCTCTGGACGAGTTTGAGACGCTGATGGATGAGCATGATCAGGATTTGCTGTCCTATGCCACCGGGCTTAAACCCGTGCCAGAGCACCTCAAATCCATGTTGGAGCGGGTGATTGCGGATGCGGATCATCCCTCTTGGGGGCTCATGGGGTAAAGGTTACCAAATCCTTTCCTTAACCCACGCCCTGTCTACGCTATTTTTCCGCCAATTTGTCGAGATTGGAAAAATATGTGATGTTTAACTGAATTTTGGGAAATTCAGGTCAATCTGTCCTTCAAATAGCCTTTGGCGGAGTCACAGATGAGCATGCATTCAGCAATCGTAAAACCAATCGAAACCCCCTTCATGTCTCAGTACCTTGAGGCATTGTCACTCGTGGAGCGGCTGCATCGGCTGCTTCTCGATGTGATCAAGGATGAATTCGAACGGGTCGGCATTCTGGAAATCAACGCGGTTCAGGCGCTTTTGCTGTTCAACGTCGGTGAAAACGAGGTGACCGCTGGGGAATTGAAAACCCGCGGGTATTATCAGGGCTCAAACGTGTCCTATAATCTCAAAAAGCTGGTGGATATGGGCTATATGCATCATCAGCGCTGTGAAATTGACCGCCGCTCAGTGCGGGTGAAACTGACCGCCAAGGGCGATCATGTGCGCGTCACTGTGGCGGATCTGTTTTCGCGTCACGCTGAGGGGTTGCAGGGCAAAGGGGTGATTTCCTCTGAGGGAATCGAAGACATCAACACGTCTTTGCGCCGGGTCGAACGCTATTGGGCCGATCAGATTCGGTATATCTATTGATCATGCGCCGCAGGATTGGCGGCACCGCGACGCGGGTCAATTTTGTGCGGTTTCTTTGGGCTGATCGTCCAGCCACCCAATGGCAAGTGTTTGTAATTCTTTCAAAAGTTTGCGTGTCATGGCGTGTTCATAGTCCTGATAGGACCCGGCGCGTTCGACAAAGGCGCCATAGCCTTTGATCACCGCACCTCTGAAATAACGCTCTAACCCATCTAATTCGCGTTCAATCGCCGCCGCATTCGCCGTGTCCGATCCGGTCGAGACGATTAATCCGTTGATCGTTACGTCACTCAGGTTCGGTTCAAACCGCACCCGCTCTGGCCGGGGCCCCATGTTGGAGCGCCCATCGGCGGAAATATCCAATGTATAGCGCCAACAGCCGGGACGTTCGCTCAACCGATCCCCGCCAAACCGAATGCCTTCGCCCATGGCCGTGCCCGGCCCATGCGCCACCCGTGTTAAGCTACGTAATTTGCGTTGCACCTCTTGCAGGTCGTCTTGGCTGCGCATAGCGGCCCAAGGCACCAAATCGCGCGGCGAGGCGTCGCCGGCCCATTCATAGATCGTGATCCAAACCGGCGCGCCCTCGACGGCCAAAAATGCCCGTGTCACCTCCGGGGCGGCCAAGGCGCGGGCTAGGCCTTCGATTTGCAACTGCCACTCACTGGCATCGACCGAGCCGGACACATCCAACCCCAGCGCCAATGCCTGTCGACAGGTTTCGGCCTGCGCGGGCCCAGCCGCGATAAACGCGACCAAACTCACGCTGAGGAGGGTGGCTTTTACCAATGACCAACACTTTCCATCGACGCCCAAGGCTCTGTGGGCGCAAGGGCTTCGCCTTTTTGCAAAAGCTCGATCGAAATATTGTCCGGTGAGCGCACAAAGGCCATGTGCCCGTCGCGCGGAGGGCGGTTGATCACCACGCCATTGTCCATAAGCGTCTGACAAAGATCATAAATGTCTTCGACCTCATAGGCCAGGTGGCCAAAATGGCGGCTGTCTGAGGGCAGGCCGTCATCGCCGTCCCAATTGTAGGTCAGTTCCACCGGACACTCTTCTTGTCCTTCGGGGGCCATGAAAATCAACGAAAACCGCCCGGATTCGCTGTCCATACGACGAATCTGCCGTAGCCCCAATAGCGTGAAAAACGCCATGGTTTTTTCCAAATCTTTGACTCGAACCATCGTGTGCAAATAGCGCATGTCCATCCTCCTTGCGTGTTTGGCGTGAGTCTAACCTTTTGCGCGGGTTTTTCCATCCCCGAGCCGGTTCAGCCTTGGCTTGCCCCCTGTGCGTCAGTAATACTGGGACCAAACTCGCGCCTACTATATCTTGGGGATAATGCCGTGCACCAATACCATGACCAGTTGAAAACCATCCTTGCCCATGGCGTTGACACTACTGATCGCACCGGCACCGGCACGCGATCTTATTTCGGCCTTCAGGCGCGCTACCCGCTCAGTGACGGGTTTCCCTTGGTCACCACCAAAAAGCTCTATCTGCGCGCCATCATTCATGAACTTTTGTGGTTTCTCTCCGGCGACACCAACATCACGTATCTGCGCGATAACAAAGTGACGATTTGGGACGAATGGGCCGATGAAAACGGCGATTTGGGTCCGGTTTACGGCGCGCAATGGCGCAAATGGCCGGGCGGCGAGCGCGGCACATTCGATCAGATCGCCAATCTCGTTGAGGCGATCAAGAAAAGCCCCGATTCGCGCCGCCTGATTGTCTCCGCTTGGAACCCCTCTGAGGTCGATAATATGGCGCTCCCGCCCTGTCACACCCTGTGGCAGGTCAAAATTCTGGGCGGAAAATTGCACCTTCAACTCTACCAACGCTCCGCCGATATGTTCCTTGGCGTGCCGTTCAACATTGCGTCTTATGCGCTTTTGTTGCAAATGCTGGCGCAGGTGACAGGCTATGAACCGGGCGACTTCATCCATTCCATCGGTGACGCACATATCTATTCCAATCATATGGAACAGGTCGCATTGCAACTTACGCGCACGCCCAAACCACTGCCGACCATTCGGATCAACCCTGAGGTCAAAAGCCTGTTCGATTTTACATATGACGATTTCGAAGTGCTGGATTACGATCCCGATCCTGCCATCAAAGCCCCGGTTGCAGTCTAAGGAGCCTTGCCATGATCACGCTCATTGCCGCCCGCGACCGCACCGGTGCCATCGGCAAAGACAACACTATCCCATGGGACGCGCCCGAAGATTTGCGGTTTTTCATGCGTGAAACTATGGGGGCGCGGTCATCATGGGCCGCAACACTTGGGAGAGTCTGCCGTTTAAACCTCTGAAAAATAGATTGAATATTGTAGTGTCCTCGCAAGGTGTCGATCACGATCATGTCTTTGCCAGCGTTGAGGACGCGATCGAATTCGCGCGCTCTGAACACCGTGCCCGCATCTACGCCATGGGGGGATTTGGCATCTACTCCGCCATGCTGCCGCTGGCCGACCGTTTGGTGATCACCGAGGTCGATACCGAAGTCGAGGGCGCCGATACATGGTTCCCAACCTTCGATCCAACGCAGTGGCGCGAAGTCTCGCGGATGGTGCTGCGCGCCGAGGGACCGAAGTGTGAGGTTGTGGAGTGGGTGCGATAAATTTGGGTCAACTGCGGGATAATGACGCCAATGTTGCGCATTTAGAAACAATTTTACCCCCAAATCACCAAATCCTTGCCGCAAGGGCCAAAGCTGAGTTATCCTTTGCCCATATAGATTTACGCCCAAAATGGGCCTGTGTTCCGGAGTGTGTAGAATGATGAAGGCCGCGTTGACTGCCGCTGTGATGACCCTTGGGGCGAGCCCGATGTTTGCCGCGGACACCCAGCCCTATGACCCCGTTGTCAAACATTTCGCCTATGAGAAAAATGTCGAAAATTTCTGTCCGGCGGGCACGCAGCCGATCCGCTATAACGGCGTGGTGTGTTGCGGTGTGCCAAATGCGACGGGTTATGGCGACGCTCCCGTGAGCCAGCGACGCTATGTGCCCGCGATGGCGTCAAACACCACCGATCCGAAATCTCCGAATTATGTGCCGGAGCGGATTTCGATGGGCTCTGGCAGCTAAGTCTGGGAACCAGGTGTCGAATTTAAAATCCCGCCCGGCGTTAAAAGGGCGGGATTTTTTGTCACTCGGCGGCGTCTTCAACCCGTTCCGAGAGAATAAAATCGGCTACAGCCGCGCCTAATGTCTCGTGCGATTGCGCCTCAAGATGGACGCCATCAACCTCAGAAACAGCCACCACAGAATTGGCATCAAACACCGCCACATCACGGGCCTCGGCTACGGCGCGGACGGCCTCATAGGTGGCCATGGATTTGGCCTCAGCGCCTTGATAATGCTCGGTTAAAACGCCCAAAGCGCGTGGGGCGGGGGCAGGATCAGAAAGGGTTCAAACCCGCCATGGCGCGTTTGCATTTCGTCGGAGAGCGCGACATCAAGGTGAAACGCGGCGGCCTCGGCGATGTCTTCTGGTGTGGCATCAAACTGCGCCTTGAGATCATTGGTGCCCAACATGATGGTCAGTGCGTCAATCGGCCCGTGGCTTTCAAGCGCAATAAAAAGGCCCAAACGCCCGTCCATATGCGGTCCCATTTCGGGGTCGGGAAAGGCAAAGGTCCGCCCCGGCAAGCCCTCTTCGATCAGATCCCATCCCAGACGTTCCGCCATCACCACAGGCCAGCGGCGCATATGGCGTGGCAGATCGGAAGGACGCGTGAGCATCGGTTGAGTGCCGTGGGTATTGCTGTCGCCAAAGGTGAGGATCGTGGGCACGGGGGCCTCCAAGTTGAGCATAGAAAACGGCCCCGGAGTGGCCCCGGGACCGCCAAAGATCAACCGAAAAGTGGTTTAGATCGCTTCGAGTTCGGAGGCAGAGGCGCGGCCATCGCGGCCATCGCGCAGCTCATAGCGGATTTTCATATTGTCGGCGAGGCCAGTCATGCCCGCGCGCTCGACGGCAGAAATATGGACAAATACGTCTTTGCCGCCATCATCGGGGGCGATAAAGCCGAAGCCTTTGGTGGTGTTGAACCATTTTACAGTGCCGGTGGGCATTGTCATCACTCCTATCATGTCATCCGCCACAACGTGCGACGGGCCGGTGCAGCCAGGTCTTCCAAGTCTTCCAGCTGCCCCGTAAGAAGGAGCGGTCGTTCTAGAAAGTCAGCAGTCACGAGATAAGTTTGCCTCAAGTTGAAAATAAGGCAAGCAACAAGTTTATAACACTGCGCAGATGCGGTTTTTTGAGCGGTTGGGGCTGTAGATTGGGCGCTTGGTGAACCGAAAAGGGATTAAAATGACGGTTATTTATGGGATTAAGACGTGTGACACCTGCCGCAAGGCTGTCAAAGCGCTCTCGGCAGAATTGCGCGACATCCGTGCCGAACCGCTGTCTGCGCAGGACGTGGAGCGGTTCCATGCGGCCTTTGGCGATGCGATTTTGAACACCCGCTCGACCACATGGCGGGGGTTGTCAGAGGAAGAGCGGGCGCGTGCGCCTCTGGCTCTGTTGGCCGATCATCCAACGCTGATGAAACGCCCGGTGATCGAAAAAGACGGTGTTTTGTACCTTGGCTGGGGCAAGGATGTTCAGGCCGCTGTTTTGGCCTGAACCCGGTTCCAGATCAGCCGGTCCAGCGAGATCCAGCCGCCGCCCAAGCCAATGAGCACGGCAAATCCGAGCATCCAAAAGCCGCGTTGGTCCAAAATCAACGCATCGGAGGTCCGGTCAAACCACGACCCGACGGTGGCGGGATCGACCCCATGGCCGATCACATCCGTGAGCGATTGCACGAGGACAAAGCCAACCATGCCAAAAGCGGCCAGACGGGTGAACAAGCCGAGAATCAGCAGCGCGGGCAAGATGATTTCGGCGTAGCTGCCCGCCATCACTACGGCCCATTCAAACAGGCCGAAGCCCGAAATGTCATAGCCCGCCGCCTCCATTTTGCGTGGGAACACTTGGGCGTAGGCATTGAACGTTGGTGTAAATGGCCCGGACAATTTGGTTGCCGCCGAGGCCCAAAAGTAGCGGGCCAACACCCCGGCAAAGGTGAGGCGTGCGAGCAGGGGCAGGGCGGAGAGCGCCAGACTGTTGATGCGATCGAACGTGGTTTTAAGGTCAAACATGGGCTGTGTCCTGCGGTAAGGTGAGCGCCCCGCCGGTCAGCAGTGCGGAAAGAAAGACCGAAAGGTCGAGGAGGGGGGGGGCGACAGTGAGCGCCTCATCCAGAGACGTCCCCGCGTTCAAAGCCATCAGAACGGCACTGGTGCCGGGAGGAAAACCCGTCGCCACCGGATCAAAGATGGCGCGGGTGACCAGGGCGGTTTCGGCCCCGCCGGTGGGGTTTGGTCCACCAAAAGCGGCGGCGTGAATCTGGGTTACAGGATAGGCGCTTTCGATCCAAAACACCGAAGGGGCGAGCCGCAGCGGGCGTATCAACGCGTCGGGGGTTTGCAGGGCGTCGGGTGTGAGCGCCGTGGTATCGGCGGCGTGATAGCTTTGGCGCAGGGCGTATTCGAGCCGGGCGACATCGGGCAGATAGGGGAGGTGGCGCAGGGGGTCAAATCCGGCCAGAAAATCGGGGAACGTCTCGCCGTAGAGTGCCAGTCGGGGCGATTTTGGCGGGTGTGCGCGCAGATAAACCCCTGTCATCGCGTCAAAAAACGCCGTGCCGAGCAAAGATTTTATCGCTGGAAACCCTGACGAGAGGGCCTCTTTCAAACTGACCGCGACGTTGTTGCGATAGACATTAAAGCGTGCAGATGCGGGGCGACCTGACGCATCGGTGAGGCCCGTCGGGACAGGGGCGTCTGGGTTAAGCACGGCGTGGATGAAGGCGGATTGGGTCATGCAGGCACCGTTTGCAACAGGGCGGCGGCACGGTCGGCCTCTGCGGCCAAAACGTCCCATTCGGGCACATCGGTGTCCCATTCGATCAAGGTTGGTTTGGCACCGCCGACGGACAACGTATGGGCATAAAGCGCCCAAACCGGGTCGGCCACTTCGCGCCCATGGCTGTCAATCAATAACGGGGCGCCGGTCTCATCCGCGTCTTGATCATGGCCGCCAAGGTGGATTTCCCCCACGGCGTCATGAGCGAAAGCGTCGATATAGGCGATGGGGTCAAAGGCCAGATTAGAGGCGGAGACAAAGACGTTGTTGACGTCCAGCAAAAGCCCGCAACCGGTGCGTTTGGCGATTTCGCGGAGGAAATCGACTTCGTCGTAGGTGCTTTCAGAAAAGGCCAAATAGGCAGACGGGTTTTCAAGCAACATTTGCCGCCCGATCCGATCTTGCAGCTCGTTAATATGGGCGCAGACGCGGGTCAATGTGGCCTCGGTGTAGGGCAGGGGCAGCAGGTCGTTGAAAAAGGCGTCACCATGGGTGGACCAAGCCAGATGTTCGGAAAACCGAGCCGGTTGAAGCCAGTCGATCAGGTGCTTGAGCCGAGCCAGATGGTCGGGATCTAGCCGTCCTTCGCCACCGATTGAGAGGCCAACACCGTGCACGGAAATCGGGAACAGATCGGAGAGGGCGCGCAGTTGAGCAAGAGGTCGCCCGCCTGCACCCATGTAATTTTCTGCATGGATTTCAAGCCATTCCACCGGGGTGTTGCCCAATGTCAGGTTTGAAAAATGCTGAGGTTTGTAGCCGATGCCCGCGCCGTTTGGCAGGGCGTCACGCCGGATGTCGTGGTGGCCGCCACTGTGGCCGCCACTTTGGCTATCATGGTGGTCCAACATCTTATCCCCCCCGAAGGTTCGCGTTTGAAAAAGAGGGTCCGGCACTGGACGGCACCGGACCCAAAGCTGTTTAGCTGTCCATCGGCAGGTCGCGTTCCAGCGCTTCGAGCGACCCCATACGGGCATGGCCGTCCATCATTGCCGGCAGTTCCATCGTCAGACAGGTGCCTTCGGGCACCAAAGTCCAGGCGTTGCCTTGGAAATCGACTTTCGAGGTGCCTGCACAGGTCGTGCCCGGGCCAGCCTGACAGCCGTTTTCACCGGCAAGAGCAACGCCGAAACATTTTTCTTGCGCGCCTTCGGCGGAGGCCATGGTGGCGGTTGCGGACAATGCGGTGGCAAGAGCGCCGATGAGGGCGAGGGTTTTTGTTTGTGTGGTCATTGGGTGTGTCTCCCTAGAGATCATGCGTTTCCGCCGTGAGTGGCGGTGAGCAAGATATGGCCGATGGGGCAGCTCACAGGCCAGTCACGGGGGTGTGTCCTGACGCGCCTGTCAGGCAGTGAAACAAACGAAAACGTGTGTTGAAATGCGATCCAAGGGGGCGAACCTGGTGCCGTTTTGACCCGAAGGTCTGGGGTGAACCGAATAAAAACAGAGACATGAAGGCACATTGGCCGATGAAACATTGCTCACGTTGACGTTGGGGACGGTGATCACGCAAAAAAGGCCCCGCTTGCGCGAGGCCTTATTGTTTCAGGTGGGTGCGACTTATTTCAAGTCAGGCGGGCAGGCGGCCAGTTTTAGCTCAGCGACGATGTCGTCCAAACTCATCACAGCGGTCTGTTTTTCGCCCAAACGACGCACAGAGACAGTCTTTTCGTCGATCTCGCGCGCGCCCACGGCCAGAATCACCGGCACTTTGCCAAGGCTGTGTTCGCGGACCTTGTAGTTGATCTTCTCGTTGCGCGTGTCAGCCTCGGCACGCACACCTGCGGCTTTGAGCGCGGCGACGACCTCATCGGCGTAGCCATCGGCTTCGGAGACAATCGTGGTGACCACAACCTGACGCGGCGCGAGCCAGAACGGCAATTTGCCGGCATGAGATTCAATCAAGATGCCGATGAAGCGTTCGAATGAACCCAAAACAGCACGGTGCAACATCACCGGACGGTGTTTTGCCCCATCTTGGCCGATGTAATTGGCGTCCAGACGTTCAGGGAGGTTGGGGTCGATCTGCAACGTACCACATTGCCAATCGCGGCCAATGGCATCGGTCAGCACGAACTCCAGTTTCGGACCATAAAAGGCGCCTTCGCCCTCTTGGATTTCATACTCGTATCCCGCCGCCCGAATCCCGTTGGCCAAATCCGCCTCGGCCTTGTCCCAGCTTTCCTCGGTGCCGACGCGCTTTTCAGGACGGGTCGACAATTTGACCTTCCACTGATCAAAGCCCAGATCGGCATAGATTTTGGCCAAGAAGGTGACGAATTTCTTGGTTTCTTCCTCGACCTGTTCATCGGTACAGAAAATATGCGCGTCATCTTGGGTAAAGCCACGCACCCGCATGATGCCGTGCAGCGCACCTGACGGTTCATAGCGGTTACACGATCCGAATTCGGCCATGCGCAATGGCAGATCGCGGTAGGATTTCAAACCTTGGTTGAACACCTGAACGTGGCAGGGGCAGTTCATCGGCTTAAGCGCATTCAGCGTTTTTTCGCGGGCGTGCTCCTCGTCCACTTCGACGATGAACATATTGTCTTGGTAGTTGTCCCAGTGACCGGACGCTTCCCAAAGCTTGCGGTTCACCACCTGCGGCGTGTTGACCTCGACATAGCCATCTTCTTCTTGCTGGCGGCGCATGTAATCTTGCAACGTGGTGTAGATTTTCCAGCCATTCGGATGCCAGAAAATCTGGCCCGGAGCCTCTTCTTGCATGTGGAACAGGTCCATTTCGCGACCCAGCTTACGGTGGTCGCGTTTGGCCGCCTCTTCCAACATGGTCAAATGGGCCTTGAGCGACTTCGGGTCCTTGAAGCCAACGCCGTAAATCCGCTGCAACATTGCGCGGTCACTGTCGCCGCGCCAATAGGCTCCGGCGACGGACATCAATTTAAAGCCATTGTTTGGCACTTGGCCGGTGTTTTGCAAATGGGGCCCACGGCACAGGTCTTGCCAATCGCCATGCCAATACATGCGGATCGGTTGGCCGTCGTCGGGGATCATACCGACCAACTCGACCTTATACTCTTCACCGCGCTCTTTGTAATAGGCGATGGCTTCATCGCGCGACCAGACTTCGGTGCGCACCGGGTCACGGGCGTTGATGATCTCTTTCATCTTCGCTTCAATTGCGCCCAAATCTTCGGGGGTAAACGGCTCTTTGCGGTCAAAGTCGTAATACCAGCCATCCTTGATCACCGGACCGATGGTGACTTTGACATCGGGCCAAAGCTCCTGAACCGCGCGGGCCATGATATGAGCCAGATCGTGACGGATCAATTCCAACGCAGGCGCATCGTCCGACATGGTGTTGATGGCGATCGTGGCATCCGCCTCAATCGGCCATTGCAGGTCCCAATGCGCGCCATTCACGGTCGCAGAAATCGCCTTTTTGGCGAGAGAGATCGCAATGCTTTCGGCGACCTCGGTAGGGGTTACGCCCTTTGCGAAGTCGCGTGCAGTGCCATCGGGGAAGGTGAGAGAAATCTGGGCCATGTCTGGCACTCCTCGTCAGTTTGGCGCCCACGGAGCGCCCGGTTGCGGGTTATGGTGTTCGCCCTATGTGAATCTATAGTGTGACCGAGTCAATGCGAAAGGGCCGCCATGACTGCCGTAAATGCGATGTTTGAACGTCTTTCTGGGGTGCAAGGGGGCGACGGTCGCGAGGCTGAGGGGCTCAGTGCGGCGGCCAAGGCGCAAGAACCGGGAAATTTCCTGCGTCACTTTGCGGCCCTTTCGATGACCAAATCTGCCGATGGGCTGTTTGATCCGAAATTGGTGCTCTCTTGGCTTTTAAGCCACCTTGGTACGCCCGCCGCCTTGATTGGCCTGTTGGTGCCAATCCGCGAGGCGGGCGCGCTTTTGCCGCAACTTTTCACCGCGCCGCATATTCATGCGCTGCCAGTTCGCAAATGGGCGTGGGCACTCGCGTGTTTGGGGCAGGGCCTGGCGGCGTTGCTTTTGGTCTTGATCGGACTGAATATGCAGGGCGCAACCGCCGGGGTCGCCGCCTGTGGGGCTGTGGCGCTTTTGGCCGTGTCGCGCTCTGTTGCCTCGGTCAGTTACAAAGACATCCTTGGCAAAACCATCGCGAAAACCCGGCGCGGCGCGGTCACCGGGTCGGCGGCCTCTGCCTCCGCGCTGGTGGTGGTGATCTTTGCACTTTTGCTGATTTTCGCCCCTGTGGACCGCTTTGTCTTGGTGATTGGCGCGTTGGGGGTGGCTGCTGTGCTGTGGGGTGCTGCGTTTCTGACGTTTTCGACCCTGCGCGAAGACCGCGATCCCGGTGCCGGCGATCCGCGCATTTTGTCCCAACTACGCCTGTTGCGTGACAAGCCGATGTTGCGCCGGTTTATTTATGCGCGTGGCCTTTTGACTGGCACAGCACTGGCCCCGCCTTACCTCATTGTCCTCGGTGCGCAGGCCGGTAACGGCACATTCAAGGCGCTCGGTGCCTCGGTTCTGGCCTCGGCGGTGGCCTCGTTTCTGTCCTCATATGTTTGGGGGAGATTGGCGGATCGGTCGTCGAAAACCGTTCTGATGCTCTCAGGTCTATTTGGGGCCGCTGCCTTGGTTCTTGGCGTCGTGTTGGACCTGATGGGCCTGTCTTCGACGCTTTGGGCCATTCCTGTGTCCTTGTTTTTGCTGATGATTTGCTACCATGGTGTGCGCCAAGGCCGCTCCACCTATCTGGTCGATCTTGCCCCCTCTGAGCAACGCACCGCCTATACGGCGGTTGCAAATACCGTCATTGGGGTGATCCTTTTGGGCTCGGGGGCGATCGGCGCAGTGGCCAGTTTGATTGGCCCGCATGGCGCTCTCCTCTGCTTTGCGGGCTTGGCATTGGCGGGGGCCGGAGTTGCATCGCGCTTGAGCGAGGTCGAAACAGGCTTTTCGCTGTTTTCGATGGAGCGGGACTGAGTGCGGTATTTGAACGGACCCCTGCCGGCCTCTCTATGTCAGTGGGACCGGTTCGGGCCAGCGGATTGCAAAGTTTTCCCAGCCGCGATAGGCCTGAGGCAAGGACGGAGGACAGTGCCATGCCAGAGTTTTTAGATACCTCAAGCGGTCGCCGCATCGCCTATCATCAGGTTGCGGGCCAGGGCACCGGCGTGGTGTTCTTAGGCGGCTTTAAATCCGATATGGAGGGCAGCAAAGCCACGGCTTTGGACGCTTGGGCGCGTGCAGAGGGGCGACCGTTTTTGCGGTTTGATTATTCCGGTCATGGCGCAAGCGCGGGCCGCTTTGAAGAGGGCGCTATCGGTGATTGGGCAGAAGATGCGCAGGTGGCGATCTCAACGCTCACAACCGGACCGCAGTTGCTTGTCGGCTCCTCCATGGGCGGGTGGATTTCGCTTTTGATGTGTACGCGGATGCCTGAGCGGGTGGCGGGGCTTGTCACCATCGCCGCCGCCCCCGATTTTACCGAAGACGGGTTTTGGGCCAGCTTTGACGACGATCAGCGCGCCGAATTGATGGACAAGGGCGTCGTGCATGTGCCCTCTGAATATGGTGAGCCCTATCCGATCACCAAACGCCTGATCCTCGATGGCCGGGATCATCTTGTGTTGCGTGCCCCGCTGAATCTGCCTTTTCCGGTGCGATTTTTGCAAGGCACAGAGGATACGGCGGTGTCCACCGAAACGGCGCTGCGCCTGTTTGATCATGCGCAGGGCGATGATCTGCGGCTGATGCTTGTCAAAGGCGCGGATCACCCGTTTTCGACCCCGGATTGTCTCAAAACCATCGAGGCGGCGATCTGTGATGTGCTGGCGCGCATTTGATCTTGCGCCGAAACAAATTTGGGGAGTGACCCCGGCAGGATGACCTACCGATGACGGAAAGCTTAGTGTTTCTCCCCGGATTTCTCGCGGACGGTCGGGTGTTTGCGGATCAGATCAACGATCTGAGCCGGGACCATGCCGTGATGGTTGCACCGCTCAAAGGGGTGAGCTTGGCTGAGATGGCGGATTATGTTCTGGCCGTCGCACCCGCGAAATTCGCGCTGGCCGGGCATGATCTCGGGGCCTCTGTGGCAACAGAAATGCTGCGCCGTGCGCCCGGACGGGTGACGCGACTGGCGTTGATTTCCGCCTCGGCGCAGGCCGAACCGCCAAATGCGGCCGCTGCCCGTGAACCGCGAATGATTAAAGCCAAAACCGGCCGGTTTGGTGAGGCGCTATTGGAAGAACTGCCCAGTACGGCGTTGTTTGAGTCGCCGCACCGCACCGCCATTCGCGAATATTGGCTCGACATGGCGATGGAGGCCGGGGCGGAGACCTATTTGGCCCAATCGCGCATTCTGCAACGCCGTCCGGATTTACAAAATGTGCTGCGGCGTGCGCGGCTTCCGGCGCTGGTGATTGGCGGTGTGGCCGATACGATTTGTCCGGCCCGGCGGCAAGATTTCATCGCCCAGTTGATGCCACGCGCGCAGTTGGTTCTGATTGAAAAAGCTGGACATCTGCCGATGTTGGAAGCGCCCAAAACCGTGTCGCGCGCGCTTAGAACATGGCTTGAGGCCGAGGCTCCGTTGGTGTTGCGCTAAAGCCCCTTCATGGCAGCGAAAATACTCAAAAAACGGCGCCGCTCGTGTGGGAGGACGCCGTTTTGAATTAAGTTCGGGCGCTGATTACCCTGCGGCTTTGGTCTTGGCTTTGGCGGCAGCGCTTGGACGGGCGGTGTCTTTGCCCGCAACCACGCGCGGTCCCGAGTTGGCGTCGATGAAATCCAGCACCAAGGGCCGGATGTTGTTGCGCCAGCTTTTGCCCGCAAAAATCCCGTAGTGACCCGCGCCCGGCTCCAAATGCCAGGCTTTTTTGCTGTCTGGCAGGCCCGTGCACAGATCGAGCGCCGCGACGCATTGGCCCGGAGCCGAGATGTCGTCATTCTCACCTTCGACGGTTTTGACTGCCACATCGGTGATTTTGCCGATATCGATTCGCTTGCCTGCGACGACGAATTCGTTGTTGGCGATTTCCAAGCCTTTGAACACCCGCTCAACAGTCGAGAGGTAGAATTCGGCGGTCATGTCCATCACGGCGAGGTATTCGTCGTAGAACTTATTGTGCTTGTCGTGATCCGAGGCTTCGCCTTTGGCGACACGGTTGATTTGATCTTTGAAGGCCTTGGTGTGGCTTTCAGAATTCATCGCGATGAAGGAGCTGAGCTGCAACAGACCCGGATAGACCTTGCGGCCGACGCCTTTGTATTTATATCCGACGCGCTGGATCATGCTTTGTTCAAGCTGGCCCATGGTGATGCGGTTGCCAAAGTCGGTGACTTCGGTCGGAGTCGCGTCAGGGTCAATTGGCCCGCCGATCAACGTCAGGCTGCGCGGCTGAGCTTTGGGGTCTTCTTCGGCCAGATAGGCGGTTGCGGCCAAGGTCAGCGGGGCCGGTTGACAGACCGCGATGACATGGATTTGCGGGCCAAGATGTTTCATGAAATCAACGAGGTAGAGGGTGTAGTCCTCAACGTCGAATTTGCCTTCGGACACCGGAATGTCGCGGGCGTTGTGCCAATCGGTGATGTAGAGTTCGCAATCGGGCAACAGCGACACGACGGTCGAGCGCAGCAGTGTGGCGTAATGGCCGGACATGGGTGCGACGAGCAGAACTTTGCGCGGCATTTCTTTGCGACCCTGGACCTTGAAATGGATCAGGTCGCCAAAGGCTTTGGACACTTCAACTTCGATATCGACGATATGATCGCGGCCATCTTCGCCGACCACGGATTGAATGCCCCAGTCGGGTTTGGCCCCCATACGCGCAAAGGAACGTTCAGTCACTTGGCCCCAAGCGGCGAGCCATTGGATCGCGGGGTTGGGCACCATCGACATGGCGGGGTAAGAGCCAAGCGCCAAGGCCGAGGCCCCGAGCCACTGGTTGGTGTTCCGCATCGTTTCCATGAAATCGTAGGTCGCCATAAATCGCATGCGTCACTCCTTGGTGTCTCGTTCCAGCCTTGTGAGATTAGGGCACATCAGCGCCTTCCCACCTGCCATCTCTATCGCTATCGTAGTTTATATAGTCTTACAGCATTTTGTCATGCTGCAAGTGCAAAATGGAGGGATGAGGCGAGATGACAGGGGATGGAGATGTCAAAACGCAAGACAAACCGCATGAATTTGAGGCATTGAACGCGAATATCGCAAAGATAGAAGCTTTGTCGCAGCGGTTGGTTTCGGCGTTGGCGCAAAAGAAACCGGTGCCGCAGTCGTTGCAGGGGCCGAACCAAGAGTTATTTATGAAAGCCGCAGCGGCCTATATGGCCGAAATGATGAACAACCCGGCGCGGGTGATTGAACATCAGGTCGGGCACTGGGGCAAAACGCTAAAGCATTATGTCGATGCCCAACATCGGTTGGCAAAGGGCGATATGAGCCCGCCGCCGGATGAGACCCCAAAGGATCGCCGATTCGCCAACCCGGCTTGGGACAACAACCCGTATTTTAATTTTATCAAACAACAATACATGATGAATGCCGAGGCGATTGAAACCGCCGTGGGTGATCTTGAGGTGATGGAAGACCGCGAACGCCGCCGCGTCGATTATTTCACTCGCCAGATCATTGATATGATGTCGCCGACCAATTTCTTGGCGACCAACCCGGACGCGTTGCAACAGGCGATTGACACCGATGGCGAAAGCTTGGTGCGCGGTTTGGAGAACCTTGTCCGCGATCTTGAGGAACATCAGGGCGAGGCGATTGTGAACTTGGCCGACAAGGCCGCTTTTAAGGTTGGCAAAAACATCGGCACCTCAAAGGGTGAAGTGGTGTTTCGCAACCGGATGTTTGAGCTGATTCAATATGCGCCTTTGACCAACGAGGTTCATAAAACCCCACTTCTGATCTTTCCGCCCTGGATCAACAAATTCTACATTCTTGATCTGCGCGAACAGAATTCTCTGATCAAATGGGTGGTGGAGCAGGGGTACACCGTCTTTGTCGTCTCTTGGGTCAACCCGGATGAGAGCTATGCCGATGTCGGCATGGACACCTATGTCGAAGAGGGATTTTTGACCGCCATCGCTCAGGTCAAAGAGATCACCAAAGAGGCCAAGATCAATGTGATCGGCTACTGTATCGCGGGCACGACGTTGGCGATCACGTTGGGATTGATGAAACAACGCGGCGACAAGTCGATCAAATCCGCCACCTTCTTTACCACCCTGACCGATTTTGCCGATCAGGGCGAGGTTGGGGTGTTTTTGGATGATGATTTTGTCGATGGAATTGAGGCAGAGGCGACGCGCACGGGCTTGATGAAGTCTTTGTATATGAACCGCACCTTCTCTTACCTGCGTGCCAACGATCTGATTTATCAGCCCGCGATCCGCTCCTATATGATGGGGGAGGCGCCGCCTGCCTTTGATCTGTTGTACTGGAATGGCGATGCCACCAACCTTCCGGGGCGAATGGCGGTCGAATATTTGCGCGGTCTGTGCCAGCGGGATGAACTGTCGACCACGGGGTTCCCGATCGCCGGAACAACGGTACGTCTTTCCGAAGTGGATGTGCCGCTCTGTGCCATCGGTTGTGAGACCGATCACATCGCGGCTTGGACCAGCTCCTATAATGGGGTGCGTCAGATGGGATCGAAGAACAAAACCTTCATCCTCTCAGAGTCCGGGCATATTGCCGGGATCGTCAATCCGCCATCGAAAAAGAAATACGGTCATTATACCAACAGTGATCTGACACTGTCACCGCAGGAGTGGAAAGCGGGGGCGGATTTTCATCAAGGCTCATGGTGGCCGCGGTGGGAAAACTGGTTGTCATCTAAGGCCGGTAAGATGGTTCCAGCGCGTCATCCGGGTGATTCGGGGCGCGCAACATTGGGTCCGGCTCCGGGCGATTACGTTGCGTCACAGGCAACACCCTGAATCTACGTGGTTTTGGGTATTTTTCTGCGGTGCAGCATAAAACACTTGATTTTCTGCACCGCAGCATGCATATTCTGTTTGCAAGTGCAGAGCGACATCAACGCCGGTCTGTAACGAATTCAGAGCGGCACACCGGAACGGACCGCTTATTTAGTAACCGCAAAGGACTGTGACATGGCTAAAACTGATGACTTCACCAAAATGATGAAAGACATGATGGGCAATTTCCCAATGGACATGTCGGCAATGCAGGACGCGTTCAAAACCCAAGCATCGCTTGGTGAGAAAATGGCCAAAGTGGCTCTCGAAGCTGCTGAGAAATCCACTGAGATTTCCTCCAAATGGACCAAAGAAGTTCTCGCAAAAGCCTCCACTGTGGCAGCTGTGAAAGAAGAGCCGACCGATTACACCAAAGCGGTCACCGATTTCGCTTCTGCTCAGGCTGAATTGGCTGCTGAAAACATGGCCGCTTTCGCTGAAGTTGCGAAAAAAGTTCAAATGGAAACCGTTGAACTGATGCTCGCTGCTGGCAAAGACGCAGGCGAAGACATGACCGCTGCCGCTAAAAAAGCGACAGACGAAATGACCAAAGCTGCGAAAAAAGTGACCACTCCGGCCGCCTAAGGCATCTGGTCTTACGATTGTATTCGCGCGTGGGGGTCGCCTCCCTGACCCTGCCGCATCAGAAATGGGCCTCCTTTTGGGGGCCCATTTTTCTTGGTCGGCATGTGGATTTGCGCCGCAGCGCAGAATGCCGCAGAGGTCTGATGCACGCTGGTTTTGCCCCGGTGACATGGTAGCGGTATCGGTTTGATAGGGATTTCTTTTGCTTTTGGAAAATCCGTCGCTTAGGCTCGCTGCAATGCCAATAAGGGAGGGGAGCCCAGAATGGCCGCCGAGAAAAAAACATTTGATAAAACCGCGACGCTGTTGATCAAACGCTATGCGTCGCGTCGCCTCTATAACACTGAGACGTCTGACTATGTCACGCTGGAGGACATCGCGGGGTTTATCCGCGAGGGGCGTGATGTGCAGATCGTTGATTTGAAATCCGGGGATGATTTGACCCGTCAGTACCTTTTGCAAATCATCGCGGAACATGAAAGCCGCGGTGAAAGCGTGTTGCCGCTCAACGTCTTGACCGATCTTGTGCGCAGCTACACCTCGGATATTCAATCCGTTGTGCCGCAATTTTTGGCGCAGAGTTTTGAAATGCTCCGCCACGGCCAAGAGCAGGTGATGCAAAACTTTGGCACCAGTTTGCCGGGATTTGAAGCGCTGCAAGCCCAACAGGACGCTTTCCTGAAGGCGATGACCGGGGGCTTGGGCAGTGGGCTTGGGGCGAATTGGACCGCACCGAAAGCCGAAGCTGCGACCGAGAGCAAAGAAGATCTGGGCGAGATCAAAAAGCAACTCGCTGAGCTTCAGGACAAGCTGTCCAAACTGCAATAAACGCGCCCATTTGATCCGCTGATCAAGACAAGCCCCGCCCAATCGGCGGGGTTTTGTTTTGCAGCTGCGGCATGAATGTACGGCCCCCTTCGATTAGGCGGGTGACAGTCCGCACAGCACCCCCTAGGCTTGTGATCAACACGAGATCAAACACCAAAAGGCGACGCAGCGCGATGAGTGACAAGGTTGGGCGGTTGACGCTTTGGGGGGTTGAGGTGTTTTTGGCCGTGTCCGAGGAGGGCTCTGTCTCGGCGGCGGCCAAGCGATTGGGGGCGTCGCCCTCTGCCATCTCGCAACAAATCTCAAACCTCGAAACCGCGCTGGGCACCGAATTGATGAACCGGCGCGAACGGCCAATGAGCCTGACGCCTGCGGGACGGGTGTTGCGCAAACGGGCGCAAACGATCCTGTTGGAGGCGGCGCGCGCGCGCTCTGAAATCGCCGGGTTGGACCTGAGCCAATTGGGCCAGTTGCGCCTTGGCATGGTCGAAGATTTTGAATCCAGTGTGACGCCTTTGCTGATCGCACAGATGGCCGACACGTTGACAAACACCCGGTTTGAATTGGAGACCGGCCCGTCGCATCGGCTGCTTGACCGGTTGGAACACCGGGCACTCGACGTGATTGTCGCCGCCGAATTGGATATGGCGGAGGACTGGCGGGAGAGCCATCCAATGTTGCAAGATCCGTTCGTCGCCGTGGTGCCAAAGGGCCATCGTGAGGCGATCCAAACCCTGCCGTTGATCCAATACACTCGCCGTCATGCGATGGGGCGGATGGTGGCCAATCACCTGTCAGAGCAGGGGATGCGGCTGACCCAACGGTTTGAATTGGACAGTTACCGCGCCATGTTGGCAATGGTGGCGGGGGGGACCGGATGGACGATCCTGTCCTCTCTGGGCGTGCTCAACGCCGGGCGTTATGCCAGCGCGATTGAGGTCCTCCCGCTGCCAACCACGCCGCTGTCGCGCCGGATTTCTTTGACCGTGCGCCGGGATGGCGTGTCCGAGATGGCCAGCGACATCGCCGCGCGCTTGCGTCCCCTGTTGCAGGATCAGGTGGTCACGCCCTTGGTCGCGGCCAACCCTTGGCTTGAGGGTTACGTCAAACTGCTCTAACGCAAAACGCCGCCCCAATGAGGCGGCGTCTTTGATTTTTAGGGCTAAACGCGATTATTCCGCTGCGGCACGCACAGCTTTGACCGCCTCGGCGGCACCGAGCAACGCATCAGCGATAAAGTCCAGATCGGGTTGTTGCAGACGCGCCGGAAGGCGGGTGTCGCAGGCTTTCGACAGCATCTCGCGGGTTTTCGGTAGCTCAGGCGTGTCGCCCAAGAACTGCCAGTTCCAAAAGGCGCGGGCGTTGTCCGTTGAGAGACCAAAGACCTGAACCGAGACGCCACGCGCTTTGGCGGCCTCTTGGAAAGACAGCGCCTCTTCGCGGGAGAAATCCACCAAATTGAACTGAAGGCTGTCAGGCGCGCGGACCTCTTTTTCGAGCTTGGCGGGCACGCTCAGATAGGGCGAGGCCTCAAGCAAAGCGGCAACATAATCGTGGTTGCGACGACCATCGGCCACACGGCGCGGCACTTCTTTGATCTGCGGACGCACCAAAGTGGCGGACATGTTGGACAGGCGGGTGTTGTAGAGCGGCAGCTTGTTCTGCCAGCGGTCAAATGCCTCAACAAGCGCATTGTCGCGCTGCGGATTGTGCTTGGCCCAGTTGTGCTCATAGGCACCAGACATGATAACAGCTCGGGCATAGACCTCGGCGTCGTCGGTGATCATGATGCCGCCTTCGCCGCCGTTCAATAGTTTGTAGGACTGGAACGAGAAACAGCCGATTTTGCCAATCGTACCAATGTTTTGTCCGTCCCAAACCGTGCCAAGACTGTGGGCCGCGTCTTCAATCAACGGGATGCCTTTGGCGTCGCAGGCGGTTTTGATCGCGTCCATGTCGGAGGTGTGGCCGCGCATGTGTGAAATCATCACCGCGTCAGCATCTTCGATCTTGGCGTAAAAGTCTTCCAAATCAATGCGGTAGTTGTCTGCACATTCGACCAAAACGGGCGTGCAATTGGCATGGTCGATGGCGGAGGGCACGGCGGCAAAGGTGAAGGCCGGTATCAAAACGCGCGCATCGCGCGGCAGGTCGAGCGCCTTAAGAGAGAGGAACAGAGCGGCGGAGCAGGAGGCAACGGCGAGGGCATATTTCGCGCCGAGCATGGCGGCGAATTCCTGTTCGAGCAACGTCACCGGCGCGTCTTTGGCGGCTGTGTAGCGGAACAAATCACCGGACAGGAGTAGGCGTTCGACCTCCTCGCGGGCCAGGGCGGGGATCGGTTCGGCATCGTAGACGTTGGGGGCGTGAGAAGCTCCGTCGGACATGTCTTTCACCATTTTTAAATTCTTCTTTCAGAATAACTGTAAGTGGTGTGCGCAGAGAAATCTACTCTTGTGCTGTCGCACCGGCGGGTTTTCGCAAAAAATTCATATTTTCGGAGCGCGCGCAGGCCGCAAAAAGGGGGCAGTTTGCCCCCTTTTTCGTGTCGGTTCTGATGCGGTATGCCTTTAGACGTTGAGCAAAAGATGCTCGCGTTCCCAAGGCGAAATCACCTGCAAAAACGCATCGTTTTCCGTGCGTTTCACCTGAATGTAGGTGCGGCAAAAATCGCGACCCAGCACCTCTTGCATCTGATCGGCGCGTTGCAAAAGATCGAGGGCGGAGGCCAAAGTCCCCGGAATACCCTCAGCAGAGGCATATGCGTCCCCGACATATTCGTCGCGCGGTTCACGCCGTTCCATCAGGCCGAGATAGCCGCAGGCCAAAGAGGCGGCAATCGACAGATAGGGGTTCACATCCATCCCCGGCAGACGATTTTCAATCCGCCGTGCTTCGGGTCCAGAGATCGGCACGCGCAGCCCGGTGGTTCGGTTGTCGCGGCCCCATTCAAGGTTAATGGGGGCGGCAAAATCCCGGACGTAGCGGCGATAGCTGTTCACATAGGGCGCATGGATCGCGATGGTCGAGGCAAGGTGATTTTGCAGCCCAGCGATGAAATGATGAAAGGCGTCGGTTTCTGCGCCCTCGGCATCGGAAAAGATATTTTCGCCGGTTTTGAGGTCCACGACCGAATGGTGAATGTGCATCGCCGAGCCCGGTTCGTCCTGAATCGGTTTGGCCATAAAGGTGGCAAAACAATCGTGACGCAGCGCGGCTTCGCGGATCAACCGTTTGAAATAAAACATTTCATCGGCCAATTTGACCGGATCGCCATGACGCAGGTTCATCTCGATCTGACCAGCACCGCCCTCTTGCAAGATGCCGTCGATCTCAAGGCCCTGAGCCTCGGCAAAGTCGTAAATGTCATCAATGATCGGGCCATATTCGTCGACCGCGGACATGGAGTAGGCCTGACGCTGAGCGGCACGGCGGCCGGAGCGACCGATGGGGGGCTCGATCGGTTGGTTCGGGTCGGTGTTGCGCGCGACGAGGAAGAATTCCATCTCCGGTGCGACAATCGGGTCCCAGCCCTGTTGATGATACAAATCCACCACGCGTTTCAACACATTGCGCGGGGCCACGGGCATCATATCGCCCTTTTGATCAAACACATCATGGATGACTTGAAGCGTGCAATCAGCGGTCCATGGCGCGGCGGAGGCGGTGCTGAAATCAGGCACCAAAACCATGTCAGGTTCGGTGAACGGCGCATCCGCGTCATCGACCCAATCGCCATTGATGGATTGCAAAAAGATCGAATTGGGCAGGTAGAAATGTTTTTGCGTGGCGAATTTGGCGGCGGGCATGGCCTTGCCGCGAGCAATGCCGGAGAGATCGGCAACGATACATTCGACCTCATCCAGTTTGCGCCCGTCCATGAAATCAAGGGCGGCTTGGGGCAGTTGATCGAAGAAATCCATCAGGTCAGGGCCTCCCGCCCTTGGTCTAGAAATCCCGCCATGAGCCCGGCAAAACGTGCGTCATCTGTGGGGTGTGCGTTCTCCTCCAGCGCCGCTGCGATCAGATCCTGCGGATAGGCCGGATCATTGGCGCGTGCGGCCAGATAGTCGGAGATGATTGTCGGTGACAATTCCGGGTGGGGTTGGATCGTCAGGATGCTGTCGCCATAGACCAACGCGGCATTGGCACAAAAATCATTCTGGCCCACGACTTCGGCCCCTTCGGGCAGGGTTGTGACCTGATCTTGGTGCCAAGCATTGAGATACACATGACCCAGCGCCGGAATGTCATAGGCGGTGCGGCCGATGGACCAGCCGCCTTTGAATTTTTCAACCGTACCGCCCAAAGCCTTGGCGATGATTTGATGGCCAAAACAAATGCCAAGCATCCGTCGACCGGAGGCCTGAATGTCCCGGATCAACGCCTCAAGCGGCGGTATAAACGGGTGGTCTTCATAGGCACCATGTTTGGAGCCGGTCAAAAGCCATGCATCGGCGGCCTCTGGCCCGTCCGGGAACTGCATGTCGACAACGTTCCAGACCTCATAGCTGTAGCCATAAGGCGCAAGGAGTTGCGCAAACATATGATCGAAATCCCCGTGTTTTTGCGCCACCGGGTCAGGCGCGTGTCCGCATTGCAGAATGCCGAGTTTCATAAGTCACCGACTGTTGTGAATGCCCGACGGTAGCGTGTTGGTTATAATGCCGCAAGGGGTGGCGAGGCCTGTTGCAATAATTTGATCAAATATCAGTCTCACGCCCAATCTCTGAGTGCAGTTACCCCAAACGTCACCCCAAACGTCACACCGTATCGAGCGCCAATGCGACCTGTTTCACGGGGGAAATTCCGCCCAGTCACGGACGTTTTGGCGCTTTTTCAGGGGCTGGTTGGGCATCAATTGCTCTGGGAAACCTCGCCGCATCAAGGGGAGGTGGCAAATCTATCAATCGCCGTGCGCAGGGGGCAGGTGCTTTTGGCACGCGCAGTCACCGGCAATGTCGAGTTCCGATGTGGCAGCCGCGGCGCGGATGGTTTTGATTTCAGGATCTTCACCCAACCCAGCCGCGTTTTGGGTCATCGGATCACCTGTGTCCGAATCCGCAGGCGGGGGCGTTTGGAGCTTGGCAAATGGCGGTTCAAATAGCGATTGACCGCGCCAAACGTCAGGATGATGCAGAGCGTGACACAGACGAAATAGCCCGCCAAAATCGGATAGGGGATAAAGGGGTTGAACGTCTTGTCGGCGAAATAGGAGGCGTAATACAACGCATCGCCCTTTTGTTGCAGCGCCGGGAAGCCGGAGAAAAACACCAAGGTCGTGGAGTGAAAGATAAAGATCGCCTCATTGGTGTAGGCGGGCCAGGCCAGACGCAACAGCGTTGGCCAGGTGATCCGGCGAAAGCGCTTCCAGCCGGAGAGGCCATAGGCGTCGGCGGCCTCAATATCGCCTTTCGGGATGGATTGCAGAGCGCCGTAAAAAATCTCGGCGGAATAGGCCGTTGTGTTGAGCCACAAGACGATGGCCGCACCGATCCATGCGCTGGTGAAGGCGTCAAAGAGCGGAAAGCTCTGTTTCAACGAGAGAAACAGGAAATAGCCAAAGAAGAATTGGATGAACAATGGCGATCCGCGGAACAAAAAGATGAACCATTCAGCCGCTTTACGCAGCGGTTTGTAGGTGCTGTTTTTGGCCAATGCCAATCCCGTGGCTGAGAAAAAGCCAAACAGGATGGCAAGAAGGCCAAAATAGATGTTCCACAACATGCCCGAGCCAATCAGGGTCACCTGATCACATAATGTAATGTCGGCGCGGGGCAAAAGCCGCTCGCCAATGCCGATGGAGCGCAGGCCGTAGTCGGCAACTGTCTGGAGGCAGCTCATGGTGCAGTCCCCGCTTTGCGCAGGGCTTCACCGCCCGCTGTCGCCTGTCCTTGGCTCAGTTTGCGAGTGACGCGGGAGAGGACGATTTCAGAGACTTTGGTGAAGAGAAGGTAGAACACCAAAAGGGCTAAAAAGTACCACATCCGCCAATCTCCGTGGGGGTATTCGGTGAACCGAATGTTCTTGGTGCCGCCCAATTCGCGCGCCCAATAGACCACGTCTTCGACGCCCAACAGGAACAGCAACGGCGTGGCTTTGATCAGTACCATCCACAGGTTCGAGAGGCCCGGCAGGGCGTAAATCCACATTTGAGGCACGATGATGCGCCAAAACGCTTGGCGGTGGCTCATGCCATAGGCCTCGGCGGTTTCAATTTGGCCGTGGGGGACGGTGTTCATCGCCCCGGCCAACACATTGCCGGCAAAGGCGCCAAACACGATGGCAAAGGTCAACACGGCCAAGGCAAAGCCGTAGATTTGGTGCACGCTTTCGGGGGCGTCATTGAGCGGCATTTTGGCCGCAGCACAGACAATAAAATCATTGCCTTGGCGGATCGGTTCGGCCCAGTCGGGGCACTTCACCTGATGGCGCAGCCACTCGATGCCTTGGTCCAATGCGATCACGAAAAACAGGAAAAAGGCGATGTCGGGAATGCCTCGGACCAGCGCCATATAGGTCTGTGAAATCCAGCGCAGCGGTGCGAATTGCGCGCGGCTGCCGGTGGCCGAGAAAAATCCAAACGCCAAGGCCAGCGGCGCGGTCACCGCCAACAACATCAGAACCGTCCCAAAGGAGGCGTAAAAAGCGAGATGCTTTCCGGTCGTCATGTAACAGCTCAGCCAAGTCAGGCCTTCGAGCGTGTCAGGAGTGGCGCAATAGGAAAAGATGGATCACCTGTGAGCTCAGGGAAAAACACGGTTGGCGAGATCGGACAAAAGCGGCGGGGCCACGCTGAGCAGCCCCGCCAAAACGGGCTTAGAAGCCCGGGCTGTCTTCGCCCAGATAGTCTTTGATCATGGTGTTGAGCGTGCCATCGGCTTTCATCGCTTCGATGCCTGCATCAAATTTTGCGCGCAATTCCGGGTCGGATTTGCGGAACGCCATGCCGATGCCAACCGAAAGTGCGATATCTTCGCCAACCCACATCACGGTGGGATCTTCTTCGACGACGGGCACAAGGGTGTCTTTGTCGGCAAACACAGCGTCGGCTTCGCCGGACATCATGGCGGCCAGGGAATCCTCAAAGGAGGGGAATTCCAAAAGCGTGGCACCCGTGTCGACGACGTATTGGGACTGGATGGTGCTGGACTGTGCCGCGACAATGCCGCCGGTCAGGTCGGCATCTTCGGACATGGCCGCATAAGAAGAAAAGGACGGCGGGGTGTAGTTGACGGAGAAATCGACTTTCTCGGCGCGCTCGGGCGTGATCGACATGCCCGCGATGATCGCGTCATAGTTGCCGGACAAAAGGTTCGGGATGATGCTGTCCCAATCATTGGTGACCCATTCGCACTCAAGCTCGGCACGTTTGCAAAGCTCGTCGCCCAACATCCGCTCAAAGCCAGCAACTTCGCCGCTGTCATCAATGTAGTTGTACGGAGGGTAGGCGCCCTCGGTGCCCAAACGGATGGTTTCAGCAGAGGCGGCGCCTGCCATAAGGGCACATGCGGCGGCAGTTAGAATAAGTGTCTTCATGAAATTCTCCCAGTAGATAGCGCTTGTTTTAGGCCGGCACAGTCGCGCTGAGAAACTGTTGCAGGCGTTCGGATTTGGGCTGATTGAAAAGCTGGCTTGGGTGCCCCTCTTCTTCGATCAACCCTTTGTGCAAAAACACCACATGGTCGGAAATATCTGCCGCCATGCGCATGTCGTGGGTGACGATCATCATGGTCCGGCCCTCTTCGGCCAGCGCTTTGATCACCTTGACCACCTCTTGTTCCAATTCGGGATCAAGCGCGGAGGTCGGTTCGTCAAACAAAAGGGCTTTTGGCTCCATGCACAAGGCGCGCGCAATCGCGGCGCGTTGTTGTTGGCCGCCGGACATTTGCGCCGGATAGACATCGCATTTGTCACCAATGCCGACCTTGTCGAGATAGGCACGCGCGCTGGCTTCGACCTCTTTTTTGTCGCGGCCCATGACCGTAACGGGGGCTTCCATGACGTTTTCCAAAATCGTCATATGGGCCCAAAGATTGAATTGTTGAAACACCATCGACAGGTTGGTGCGGATGCGCAGCACCTGTTTGCGATCCGCCGGACGCCGGTTCAGGCCTTCGCCCTTCCATGTGATCGGCTCGCCCTCAAACAGGATCTCGCCGCTTTGGCTGTCTTCAAGGAGGTTGGCACAGCGCAACAACGTGGATTTGCCAGAGCCCGACGACCCAATCAGCGAAAGCACATGGCCGCGTGGTGCGCTCAGTGAGACGCCCTTGAGCACTTCCAACTCGCCATAAGATTTGTGCAAATCCCGGATTTCGATCACGGGAGTTGCCTCAAGAGGCGACGTGGCGGGTGCGGTTTTTGAGTCTTTGGTCAACATCCACAAGAGTTAGGGCGAAATCTTAAGCATATGCAATAATGATCATCAGGGTGTCGTAGCGTTTCGCCCGTTTTTTGATCATATGTATGGCCCGCGCCTAGGTCTTGGGCTGGCTTTGGGCCTTATGACCGGGTTTAACCCAGCCGTGCCTCGACCCTTTTGCGCGCCAAAGCGCTGTCGCGGTCGTTCACACCCAAAAGATTCGCAACCAAACGCAACAGCGTGTCTTCGTCGCTGTCGCGCACGCCGTCGGCCAAAACCACCGACCAAAGCCCTTCGATCACGCTTTCGCGGTCCTCATAGGGCACGGCCTCCTTGATGGCGCGGGTAAAGCGCACGGTGTCGGGGGCTTCGTCTTCAAGCACCTCCGCCTCGCCACGCAGTTTCGCCGCCTCAAAGGGCGACAGAGCATAGCGCTCGATCAGGATTTTCTCAATCCGCTGGGATTCAGACGGGTGATAATGCCCATCAGCGCGGGCCACTCGGACCAAGAGTGCTGCCAAAGCACGCCGCGCGTCTGTCACTTGAAGACGCGGCGGGGCGGGTTGCAGCAGAGTTTTGAGAAAATCACCGAACATAAATTGGATATAGGAGGTCTTTTGCCAAAGGGAAAGGCCGGAGCAATCGTTCCGACCTTGGCTCGCGATAACGTCAACTGCGAGGATTAGTATTTGTTTGGCACATACAGCTCAGGCGGCAACACCGCACGCTCATAGGTCTTGTTGTAGACCCGCTCCGGCAAATGCACCTCTTCATGCGGCATCTCGTGATAGTCGAACTGCGACAGTAAATGGTTGATGCAATTCAGCCGCGCGCGTTTTTTGTCATTGCCTTCAACGATATACCACGGCGCTTCGGGGATGTTGGTGCGGGCGAATGTGTCTTCTTTCGCCTTTGTGTAATCCTCCCAACGGATGCGCGATTGCAAATCCATCGGCGACAATTTCCACTGTTTCATCGGGTCGTGAATGCGCATCAGGAATCGCATTTGCTGTTCTTCATCGGTGATCGAGAACCAATATTTGATCACCTTGATGCCAGAACGTACCAGCATCCGTTCAAAATCGGGAACGTCTTGGAAAAACTGTTCGACTTGATCCTCGTCGGCAAAGCCCATCACCCGCTCAACGCCGGAACGATTGTACCAAGAGCGGTCAAACAACACCATTTCGCCCGCCGCCGGGAGATGTGGTACATAGCGTTGGAAATACCATTGGCTTTTTTCACGGTTCGAGGGCGCGGGGAGGGCGACGACGCGCACCACGCGCGGGTTGAGGCGCTGAGTGATCCGTTTGATCACGCCGCCTTTGCCCGCCGAATCACGTCCCTCAAACAAAACCACGACCTTCTGTCCGGTCTGTTCGACCCAATCATGTAGCTTGATCAACTCGGCCTGAAGCCGCAGCAATTCGCGGAAATAGACTTGGCGTTCGAGCATGTCAGGATGCTCTTTTTGGTAAATCTTTTTGATTTCGCGCGACAGGATCGAATCTTCGAGCTCAATTTCCCACTCTTCGTCGAGGGTGTCGGCCAGTTCGGCCTCAAGCCAGTCTTGGGCGTCTTTGTCAAAACTCATCATCTACTCCGTCTGTCTGTGCGCTGCGTTGCGATTGGGGCCGCAATTCTAAAGTGCCTTTAACCACGCATACATGACGGTTTCTTAATGGAAAAGGATTGGGATCAAAGAGGCCATCAAAAGCGCGGCCATTGTCCAATTGAACGCCGTCAAACGCCGTGTGTTGGTCAAAAAGCGGCGCATTTCCTGACCGAGCCAGGCCCAAAGCGTGATCGCCGGAAAATTGACGATCACAAAACCAACACCGACCATGAGGGCAGCCCCCATGTGGCATCCTGTGCATAATTGGTCTGCGCACCGATCGCCATGATCCAGCCCTTCGGGTTCACCCATTGAAACGCCGCCGCTTGGAAAAACGTCAACGGCTTGCCGCCGACCGTGCCCTCTTTGGGGGCGCTGGCATGGGCGATTTTCCACGCCAGCCACGTCATATAGACGATGGAGACAACCAACATGATCTGGCGCAGCGGCGGGTAGGCCTGAAACATCTGCGCCAGCCCAAGCCCGACGATGAACACCATAAAGCTATGCCCGAGCGAGACGCCGACCATATGCGGTAGGGTCCGGCGCAGGCCGAAATTGGCCCCCGAGGCCAAGAGCATCAGGTTGTTCGGCCCCGGCGTGACCGAGGAGACAAAGGCGAAGGCCAGAAGGGCGATGAAAAGGGTCATATCCATGCCGGGCAGATTAGTCTTTTGATGCCGCAATATTCGTGCAAAGATGTGAAGTATGGCAGGTATTTTGCACGGAATGTCGGATATGGATGATATTGACGAGAAAATATTGCGTGAGCTTGAGCGCGATGGCCGCCTCACCAACCTGCAACTCTCGGAGCGCGTGGGTCTGTCGCCCTCGGCCACGTCGAGGCGGGTGAGCGAGTTGGAGCGGCGCGGCGTCATTCGCGGCTATCGCGCCATCATTGATCGCACGCAGGTCGGGCAGGGCTTCACCGCCTATATCGCGGTTGGCCTGTCGGTCCACAACAAGGCGGCGCAAAAGGGCTTTGAGGCGGCGATGCGCTATGCTCCCGAGGTCAAGGAATGTCACAACATCGCCGGGGTGTTTGAATATTTGCTCCGGGTCGAAACGGCGGATTTGACCGCCTACAAACGCTTTCATACCGAAGTGTTGGGCACCGTGCCGGAGGTGGCCTCGATCACCTCTTACATTGTGATGGAAAGCCCAAAAGATTTGCGGGCCTGAGGCCAATCGTTGGATTCGCGCCCATGACCCAAATTTCTGTTTCGAGCTGCGGGGGCGCATGTTAGGCCGGGGCAAAGAGGACGCATCCGCATGTACACACCGAACAATTCCGCGATCAATGATCCCGCAACGCTGGCCTATGTGATGACCGAGATCTCCTTTGGCGCGCTGATCACGCCGACGCCGGACGGCATTGAGATCAGTCACCTGCCGTGGATTGTGCGCGAGGAGGGCGGAAAGGTTATATTGGAAAGCCACGTGGCACGTCCCAATCCGCATTGGAAACTTGCGGGCACAGGCTCTGTGGTGATGTTCCAAGGACCGCAAGCCTATGTCTCGCCGTCCTTTTATCCATCAAAACAGGTAGATGGCAAAGTCGTGCCGACCTGGGCCTATATCGTGGTGCATGCCCATGGGGCGTTTGAAAGTTTCAATGGCACCGAGGAGCTTCACGCCCATCTGGGGGATTTGACCCATCGCCATGAGGCCGGTCGGGCGGAGCCTTGGGCCATGTCAGACGCGCCCGTGCCCTATCTCGCGGCGCTCAAGCGTGGCATCATCGGGCTGCGGTTCACGGTGGATCGGTTGGAGGGCAAATGGAAGGTCAACCAGCACAAATCGTCCGCCGACCGTCAGGGCACCTATGAGGGGTTGATGGCGTCGGGCGAGCAGGGCGTGGATCTGGCACAGGCCTTGGCCTCATTCCCCGCGGCTCAGGACTAAGGTAAAGACGAAAAAGGCGCTCCAAAGAGCGCCTTTTTGCGATTGTTTGACTGGCTTAGACCAGCCGCGAAATCTCTTTTGCCGCGCGCACAAAGTCGCGGAACAAAGGGGCGGGGGCGAAGGGTTTGGATTTCAATTCCGGGTGGAACTGAACGCCGATGTACCACGGGTGATCTTTGAGTTCGACGATCTCTGGCAAGCGCCCGTCAGGCGACATGCCGGAGAAGAGCAAACCGCAGTCTTGCAATTTTTCGCGGTATTTCGTGTCGACCTCATAGCGGTGACGGTGGCGTTCTTCGATCTCGGTTGAGCCGTAAATCTCGGCCACTTTCGAACCTGCGGTCAGGGTCGCGTTATAGGCCCCAAGGCGCATAGTGCCACCCTTGTCGTCGCCGGTTTTACGGCGCACGGTGTGGTTGCCCTGCACCCATTCTTTGAGGTGATAGACCACCGGTTCAAACCGTTTTTTGCCCGCTTCGTGATCAAATTCTTCGGACCCGGCGGTGTCGATCCCGGCAAGATTGCGCGCGGCCTCAATGACGGCCAATTGCATGCCCAGGCAGATGCCCAAGTAGGGGATTTTGCGGGTCCGGGCGAATTCCGCCGCTTTGATTTTGCCCTCGGTGCCGCGTTCGCCAAAGCCGCCGGGAACCAGAATGGCGTGGAAGCCTTCGAGGTAGGGGGCGGGATCTTCGCGTTCGAAAATTTCGGCATCGACCCATTCAACCTTGACGCGGACCCGGTTGGCCATGCCGCCATGGGTCAGGGCCTCTGCAATGGATTTATACGCGTCTTCGAGTTGGACATATTTGCCGACGATGGCGATTTTGACTTCGCCTTCGGGGTTAAACACCCGGTCGGCCACGTCATGCCATACAGTGAGGTCGGGTTTCGGGGCGGGCGCGATGCCGAAGGCATCCAGCACGGCCTGGTCCAGACCTTCGCGGTGATAGGCCAGAGGCGCTTCGTAGATGGATTTCAAATCCGGGGCCGCGATCACGTCCTCTTTGCGCACGTTACAGAACAGGGCGATTTTTTCGCGCTCTTTTTCCGGGATCGGATGCTCGGAGCGGCAGACCAGCACATTCGGCTGAAGGCCAATGGTGCGCAGCTCTTTCACCGAGTGCTGGGTCGGCTTGGTTTTCAACTCGCCGGAGGCGGTGATGTACGGCAGCAGCGTCAGGTGCATGAAAATACACTGGCCGCGCGGACGGTCCTGGGCGAATTGGCGGATGGCTTCAAAGAAGGGCAGGCCTTCAATGTCGCCGACGGTACCGCCGATCTCGCAGAGCATGAAATCGACCTCATCATCGCCAATTTCAAGGAAGTCTTTGATTTCATTGGTGACATGCGGGATCACCTGAATGGTCTTGCCAAGGTAATCACCCCGGCGCTCTTTTTCCAACACATTGGTGTACACGCGACCTGAGGAAATCGAATCTGTGTTGCGTGCTGCCACGCCGGTGAAACGCTCATAATGGCCAAGGTCGAGATCGGTTTCGGCACCATCGTCGGTCACAAACACTTCGCCGTGTTCAAACGGGCTCATCGTGCCCGGATCGACGTTGAGATAAGGGTCAAGTTTGCGCAGGCGGACCGAATATCCGCGGGCTTGCAAAAGGGCGCCAAGGGCGGCCGAAGCAAGCCCTTTGCCAAGCGAGGATACAACACCGCCGGTGATAAAAACGTAACGTGCCATGGGCTGGAGTGTCTCCCGTGATAGTCCAAAATTCATGCGGACGCGGCGTTTGAATTTGGCCCAGATGAGGGGCCAAAAACGCCACGGTTCACGGGATTTAAGCGATATCAGATTCGGTCGTCCCGCGCAACCAAACCGCAACATGTTGAGTGGAAAATCCGCTCAACGCCCAAGGTATTGTTAAAACCTAAGTTTTAGATGGATCAGTCGGCGCGCGGGGCTTCGACCGGTGCATCGGCGGAGGGCGGCAACAGGCTGTCGCCCGACGGTACGGCCGGTGTGGAGGTCTCGGCCGGCGCCACATCCTCAATCGCGACACCGTCCATCACAGAGGAGGTGGCCGCATCCCGACGCGCCAAAACGGTCAGTGTCAGGGAGGTGCAGATAAAGCCAATCGCAAAGATCCAGGTCAGTTTGCCAAGGGCCGTGGCTGCCGCACGGCCGGTCATGACGTCGCCGCCGCCTCCCCCCATGCCAAGGCCGCCACCCTCAGAGCGCTGCAAAAGCACAATGCCAATCAGGCAAAGCGCGAGGATCAGGTGGATGACGAGGATGACATTTTCCATGGATCAGGCCTTTGGGTCGTTCGATGGGGCTACTTAAAAGCTTCGGTGGACTGACGCAACCCCACAAACCATGTCAAATGCGTGTGCGACTTTGGGGCCGCTGCGCATTCTTGACATAATCAGGCGGGATATGCCCCCTTTGACCCGTGTCTGTCATGCCCAAACCAAAGGTTCGCCATGCCCCGCAGGTTCGCCATGTCCCGCAGGTTCGACATGTCCCGCCGGGATGTCATTTTGTCGATTGTGCTCACAGTGGCGCTTGTCGCCGTGCTTTGGCTGTTTTTCACAAACTCAGCCTTTTTCGACTGGGCCTTTGCCCGCCATCAAAACACTTTGTCTTGGATCGCGCGTCCGGTTTTGGTGCTGCCTTATTGTTATTGCGCATGGCGGCGCTGGTTGCCGGGCGTGATTTTGTCGGTTCTGGCGATTGTAACGTCGATGTTCTGGTTCCCTGTCCCCGTCGCGCCACGGGAGGATGTTCTGGCCTTTCTCGCGATGGAGCGCGCGCTTTTGCAATCCGGTTGGACCGCGGCCAATCTGTTGGGCGCTCTCGCGGTTGCGGTCTATTTTGGGCTGGTGGCCTTGGCCTTTTGGCGGCGGTCCTTGTGGCTTGGCTTTGTCGTTGTCGCTCTGGGCGCCGGGTTAAAACTGCTCTGGTCGGTGCTGTTCAGCCCCGAGGCGGGGGTGGCGGTCGCGCCCTTTGCGCTCTTTGGTGTGTTGCTTTTGGGGCTGGTGCTGGCCCTCCTGCACGGGCTAAAAAAGCGGCCATGACACAGATTCAAACGCCGCCTTTTTCCCTGCGCCCCGCAACGCTTTTTGACGCTCATGCCATTGCCGAGGTGCAAGTGGCGGTGTGGCAAAGCGCCTATCGTGATATTTTGCCCGCCGCGTTGATTGAACGTATGACGGTGGCAGATCGTGAAAACGGTTGGGGGAAAATCCTTACGGCTTATGCGCAATCCGGGCGTGGCGCGGTGGTCGTGGCCGAACACGCGGGCGTGGTTGTGGGCTTTTTGTCCTGTGGCGACCAGCGTGACGAAGAGTTGCTGACGTCCTTTCCCGGTGAGTTTTCCGCGATTTATGTCGCGGATAGCGCCCAAAGACAGGGAATTGGCCGGGCGTTGATGGGCGAGGGGGCAAGGGCGCTCACCGCGATAGGGCATGCTGCCGCAGCCCTTTGGGTCCTGTCCGAAAACGCGGGCGCGCGTGGCTTTTATCAGGCGCTTGGTGGCGTTGTGTCCGCCGAACGGGTCGACGGCCAGAATGGCGAAGGTCTGGACGAGATTGCCTATGGCTGGGCCGATCTCACCGAAATTTGCGCAATATAAAGCCGCAGCCCTTAAATTGTGGTTTCATCACGCGGTCTGGCTGGCTATACAGCCCCGGGCTTCATCCAATCCAAAGGATTCATTATGGCTAACGTCGTCGTTGTCGGCGCCCAATGGGGTGACGAGGGAAAAGGCAAGATTGTAGACTGGCTTTCTGAGCGCGCAGACATCATCGCGCGCTTTCAAGGTGGTCACAATGCCGGCCACACGCTCGTCATCGACGGCAAGGTCTATAAGCTGAACGCATTGCCTTCGGGTGTGGTGCGCGGTGGTAAATTGTCGGTGATCGGCAATGGGGTTGTGTTGGACCCGTGGCATCTTGTGGCGGAAATCGCCAAGATTCGCGAACAGGGCGTGGAGATCACGCCGGAGACCTTGATGGTCGCGGAAAACACGCCGCTGATCCTGCCGATCCACGGTGAATTGGACCGGGCGCGCGAAGAAGCGGCCTCTAAAGGGACAAAGATTGGCACCACAGGTCGCGGCATCGGCCCGGCCTATGAGGACAAAGTCGGGCGTCGTTCGGTGCGCGTCGCGGATTTGGCCGATGAGGCCACGTTGATTGCCCGCGTTGATCGCGCGCTTCAACACCACGATCCGCTGCGCAAAGGGCTTGGCATTGAGCCGGTCGATCGTGACCGTTTGATCAATGATCTCAAAGCCATTGCGGGCGAAATTCTGCCCTATGCGAAACCGGTTTGGAAAGTGCTCAATGAGCAGCGCAAAGCCGGCAAACGCATCCTGTTCGAAGGCGCACAGGGCGCACTTTTGGACATTGATTTCGGCACCTATCCGTTTGTGACATCCTCCAACGTGATTGCCGGTCAGGCCGCTACGGGGGTGGGCATGGGGCCGGGCGCGATCAACTATGTGTTGGGGATCGTCAAAGCCTACACCACCCGCGTGGGCGAAGGTCCGTTCCCGACCGAATTGCTCGATGATGATGGTCAGCGGTTGGGCGAACGCGGCCATGAATTTGGCACGGTGACGGGCCGCAAACGCCGCTGTGGCTGGTTCGACGCCGCGCTTGTGCGTCAGACCTGTGCGACCTCTGGCGTGACCGGGATTGCTCTGACCAAGCTCGACGTTTTGGACGGGTTTGAGACGCTGAAAATCTGTGTCGGCTATGATCTTGACGGGGAACGGCTTGATTATCTGCCGACCGCCGCCGATCAACAGGCACGCTGCACGCCGATCTATGAGGAAATGCCCGGTTGGTCCGAATCGACCGAAGGCGCACGCTCCTGGAACGATCTGCCGGCCAATGCGATCAAATATGTCCGCCACATCGAAGAGTTGATCGAATGTCCGGTGTCGATGTTGTCGACCTCGCCGGAGCGCGAAGACACCATCCTCGTCACCGATCCGTTTGCGGATTAAGGCGGTATGGCTCTGAGCTACAAAGCCCGTCGCCGCCTGGCGCTGTTGATCCTCGTGCTGGGTCTGCCCGGCTATATCGTCGTGGCGGTGACGGTGATGAACTGGCTCGGGCGCCCGTCGATTTGGGTCGAACTGGCGGTTTATGTTGGGTTGGGTGTGCTTTGGGCTGTGCCGTTGAAGGCGGTGTTCAAAGGCATCGGTCAGGCGGACCCGAATGCACCGTCTTCAGATCGAGAAGATTGATCTCCGAGCACTCAGACGAATGAAAAGGCCGCCCCGAAGGGCGGCCTTTTGCGTGGGTCTTTGAACGACACTTAGCGCGGCTTGAACCGCGTGCTGGCCGCAACGGCAAACTGGCCGCGTGTCATTTTTTTGATCTTCCCTTGCCGCAAAAGCTGACCGAAGGAGCGCAGGCGTTCTTCGACCGGCACATCGGTGGGCAGCGCTTGGGTCGCCAGTCTCATGATTTGCGGACGGGTGGCCGTGTCGCGGCCTTGGACGAAATTGGTATAGGCCGCAGCCGCTTCCAACAGTTCCGGTAGGGTTTCGGCGCCAAGACGTTCGGCAAACTCGGCGAATTCCGTCACCGTTTCCGCGGCGTTTTGATCGACCTCTTCTGCGGCATCAAAAACCTGTTCTTGTTGCACCGCAAGGGCCGAGGTCGACACGCGGCGCGGCCGAACCGGGGTGATATTGGCCCCACCGGCGAGTTCGACAGGGGCGTCGATGCGTTGTTCCGACACCAACATCAAGGGCGGCAGTTGACGGCGGGCTTGGCCGCTGACTTCTGGGCGACGCGGGCGAACAACACGCGCCAGGTCTTGTTTGTAGACATCCGCATCGTCGTCTTCCTCAGCGGACGTGTCTTTGTCAGCTTTCTCGGCGCGAATCGCACCCACGGCGGCTTTCAGATGTTGGATCGCGTTGCGGCGGCGGGTGTTTTCACCCTTGGCCATTTCGCGGTCGGTTTCATCCATCAGGCGCGACATCGACGCATCCGAGGCGGCAAACACATTGCGTGTGTCGCTGTCGTCTTCGTCGTCGTCTTCATCGGTCAACAGTTGGGTGTCGTCTTCGGCGTCGTCTGCGTCGCTGGTATTGTCATATTCGGCGGCAATCGCGCCGGTTTCGCTTTCGTCTTCCAAGATGTCGGCGGCGACTTCTGGGGAGAGATCGCCACTTGCGGCCACTTCGGCCAGTTCGCGCATCAATTCGTCTTCGGCCTCATCATCAAGCGAAGAGGAGCCAAGTTCGCGGCGCAGCACCGAGGTCAAATCGGCATCGCTGTCGACATCCTTCTCGGCGGTCACAGCATCGGGTTCAGCCACAGCTTCGGCCTCACCGTCCTGTGCCTGCGCTTCATAGTCAGAGCGGCGCATTTTGACGACGCGGGCGCGCACGCGACGCAGCGGATCTTGCGGGGCGTCTTCAGAAGCCGCTTCTGCGGCGGCCTCTGTTTCTGCCTCTGTGGAGGGCGCGCTTGCTTCGGCAATATCTGCGGCGAGGTTGAGGTCTTGGTCTTTGGCATCTTGGGCGGGGATCTCAGCTTCGGCCAGATCTTCTTGCGCGGCAGGTGCATCGTCTTGTTGCAAGCTGGAGAGGATGGTGTCGAGTTTGGCTTCGTCATCGGCCTCTGTGCCGGGTGCGTCGTCTTCGACAACCTCTTGTACAGGTTCGATCTCTTCGGCGAGGACTTCCTCAGCCTCAGCCTCAGCCTCAGCCTCAGCCTCAGCCTCAGCCTCAGCCTCAGCCTCAGCCTCAGCCTCAGCCGTGTCGTCGTTCATCTCATCGGCAAAATCATCTTCGACCTCGGCCAAAGCGACAGGTTCATCGGCTGGCACAATCGCCGGGGGCTCTTGTTCTTCTTCGACCTCTTCCATCACGTGAGATGGATCTGGCGTGGCTTGGAATGCGCCAAAATTCGCGGAGGCTTGTTGATCTTCAACAAATTCGGCCTCGCCACGCTGAGCGACAGCGGCACGGATGCGTTCGAGCTTATCAGCGATGGAATTGCCAACGGCGGGAGTCGCGGCTTTGGCTGTGGGAGCGGGGGTGTGCAGAGCCGGTTCGCTTTGCGCGATTGGGGCAGGCGAGGAAACCGGAGCAGCGGTCTCTTGTGCCAGAGGGGGCGTGCCGTTTGGCGCGGATTTGGCTTGGGCTTTGAGCGTCTTGGCCTTTTTGCGCTGGGCTTTGGCCTCTTGCGACGCGGCCTGGGCGCGGGCAGCCGCCTTTCCAGCCTCAAGGTCATCGACAGTGCTGTCGTCCTCAAGTTGGCGCAACACAAGACCATTGTCTTGTACGCGGGCTTCGACCCGGCGCTGAATTTCTTTTTCTGCGATGGAATGTAGCATTTGAGGATCGGGCGTCGGAGGTTCGGCACCGAAATACCGATCATCTGCCGCGAGATCGCGGAAATACTCTGCAATGGACCGCATCGTGTTGAACGGATCATCGAATCCCTCCAACGTACAGGAGAACGTCCCATAGGATACGGTTAGAATTTTACTCTCACTCACCATGCCAATACTCGCTTTCTGCTCTTGCTCAGCATCTATGTGTTTACCATGAATTGGTTCGCAAATAGGAACAGAACAAGGAAATCGCTGTGATCATTTCCTGTCCGAAATGTGGCAAAATGGTTAACGCAGGAATATAAAGTATGAAAAATTCTGTCCTAAAAACCGAAAAAAGCGTGACTTTACTGGGGGGTGGGCAGGTTAACCGTGAAACGCTTGCCGACATCTTAAAATCAGCTCCAATTTTGGTCGCAGCCGACGGTGCGGCAGATCGCGCTTTGGCCGAAGGCGTGATGCCGGAGGCGGTGATCGGTGATTTTGACAGTGTGTCACAGCATGCGAGGGAGGTGATTCCCCAAGCGCGGCTGCATCACATTCCTGAACAAGACAGCACGGATTTCGAAAAATGCCTCAGCCGGATTGACGCGCCGCTGATTTTTGGCGTCGGCTTCACCGGCGCGCGGGTGGATCACGAATTGGCGGTCTATACGGCTTTGACGCGCCACCCAAAACAACGCTGCATCATCGTGGGCGAATATGATGTGATTGCCCATGTGCCCAGCTCTATTTCTCTCCCCCTTGCGCCCGGCACGCGAGTGTCACTGTTTCCAATGGGGCCGGTGACAGGACGGTCTGCGGGGCTGCGTTGGCCGATTGAGGGGCTGCATTTTGCCCCAGCGGGCCGGGTCGGCACCTCCAACGAGGCGTCTGCGTCGCAGGTCGATTTGGACTTTGACGGGCCGGGGATGTTGCTGATCCTGCCGCGTTCGGAGCTTGCCGCGCTGGTCAAAGGTCTCTGTGTGTAAGGAACGGTTAAGAGGCGGTCGGGCCCGCGACCACCGGCGGTTTTTGCGCATGCATCCGTTCGCGGTGGATCAGGTATAGCCCCGAAGTGACGATCACTGCGATGCCGATCCAGACGGTAAGGCCGGGGAAGTCGCCAAAGACCACAAGCCCGGCGAGGGTGGAAAAGGCCAGCTCCAGATAGGACAACGGGGCCAGCGTGGCCGAGGGCGCAAGGCGCAGCGCCAAGGTCAGGAATTGGTGCGACAGGGTGGCGGCCAAGCCCACAGAAATCAGCCAGACCCACATGATCCCTTCGGGCATCACCGGGTCAAATATCCCGCCTGTGCCGTCGAAATAGACCAGGATCGGCAGCGCCATGAACACGGCAACCACAGCGGTGGCGGCTTGCAACAGGACGGGCGTGTGGTGACGTAGCGCACGGGTGACCAGCATGTAACAGGCAAACAGGACGCCCGCAGCCAAAGGCAAAACGGCCACCGCGCCAAAGGCTGCAAGCCCCGGTTGCACCACGATCAGAGCGCCGGCACATCCGACCACGGCGGCCATGATCCGGCGTGGCCCGATCTGTTCGCTAAAGATCCACCACCCCAAAAGCAAGATCACGAAAGGTTCGACATAGGTCACCGCCAAAGCATCGGCCAAGGGCATGACTGACACCGCGCCGACAAAGGCAAAGGTCGCGCCCAAGGTGAAGATGGCGCGTAACGCAATGAGGCCCCAGTCGCGGCGGCTGATCCGCCACGAAAGCCCCATGATGAGTGACAAAGGCACCAGGATCAGCGCCTGAACGACAAAGCGCCCGACGGTGATTTGCGCCGCCGGATGTGAGGCGGAGGCCAATTTGGCGCTGACATCAATCAGCGGCGCAATGGCGCAAAAGCCCACCATTAAAAGGAGGCCGAAGACGGGGCGGTCATGGGGGCGATCATGGGGGCGGTCTGGGAGGCGATTTTGGCTCATGGGCCTTTGTCAGGCAGAGGGCGCGCGTGCGCAAGCCTCATGTCCTTTGGCAGATCACACGCCCCTTGTGCAGTTTGGCTCAACTGTCCGGGCGCGTCAGGATATAGGCCGCCCCGGCACTCATCAAAACCGCCTGTGCAATCAGCACATAGGCGGGCAGGCCGAGGATCACACAGATGCCAAAAGAGGCCGCCATCATCGAAAGGGAGAGGATTTTGATCCGACGCGGAATGGCCCCGGTTGCTTCCCAATCGCGAATGAGCGGGCCAAAATGGGCGTGATCCAGCAACCACATCCGCAGGCGCGGCGAACCTTTGGTGAAAAAGAACGCCGCCAAGATGAGGAACACGGTCGTCGGCATCACCGGCAACACCGCACCGATCAGGCCTAAAGCCACGCAAAGCCCACCAAGGGCCAGATGGACATATTTTGACATCCGTGCAACCATGCCTTGTTCTATCACGCCTCCCTTACCCAAGCATTTATGCTCAAGTGACGCGCTGTCCAGTGGCCTTGACGCCGCAGACGGCCATAGAGCGCCTCAGAGGGCGACCATCACGCATTTATCCTATTCAAACGGCGGTGTGCCGCCTATAACCGCCGATGACTCTTTCCGTCACAACCGCTCGCTCATCCTTGGGGGAAATACACCATGTCCGACACCCTGTCGCCGATTGACACCGCCAAATTTGTCGCCGCCAAAAAGGCGGTGGAATTTGTCGAGGACGGGATGAAGCTGGGCCTTGGCACAGGCTCCACGGCGGCGTGGATGGTGCGGTGTTTGGGCGAATTGGTGCGCGATGAGGGGCTGAATATCGTCGGCGTTCCAACCTCAAGCCGCACCGCCGAACTGGCGCGGCAACAGGGGATCAAAGTGATCTCTTTGGATGAGGCGAAATGGTTGGACCTCACAATTGATGGCGCGGATGAATTTGATGGCGAGCTGAACCTGATCAAGGGCGGCGGCGGCGCGTTGTTGCAAGAAAAGATCGTGGCGACCGCCTCTGATCAGATGATCGTGATCTCGGATGTCTCGAAACAGGTCGATATGCTCGGCGCGTTTCCTTTGCCCGTCGAGGTGATCCCTTTTGGCTGGCAGACCACCAAGGCGCTGATCGAAGAGACGTTGGTGTCGATGGATGTCCTGGGTCAACATTCAACCCTGCGGATGAACGGCGATGCCGCCTATGTCACCGATGAGGGCAATCACATTGTCGATCTTCACCTGCAACGTATTGGCAACGCACGGCAATTGGCCTTGGTGCTCAACCAAATCCCCGGTGTGGTCGAAAACGGCCTGTTCATCGACATTTGCGACAAGGTGATCATCGGCCATGGCGATGGCCGCGTGACGACGCGGGACATTCTGTCGGGTGAGGAAAGCGAAGATCAGATCGAATTCGCCGAAAGCGAAAACATTTTTGCCGATCTGGAGTGATCGCACGTTCCAAAACCGCACAGGGCCCCGCGCATAAACCGCGGGGTTTTCCTTTGGCGTCAAACCCCCTACATCTACCCTCAACTTAGATTTCTTCTAAAAGGCGGTAGCATGGATTTCGATTATGATCTCTTCGTGATTGGTGGCGGATCGGGCGGTGTGCGCGCGGCGCGGTTGACGGCGGCGGATGGGAAAAAGGTCGCGATGGCCGAAGAGTTCCGCATGGGCGGCACCTGTGTCATTCGCGGTTGTGTGCCGAAAAAGCTGATGGTCTTTGCCTCGCATTACTCGGACTACGCCGAGGAGGCGGGGAAATACGGCTGGGACATCACCTTGGGGGAGTTCAACTGGCCGTCGTTTCAAAAGCGGTTGCACGCCGAATTGTCCCGTCTTGAGGCCATCTACACCCGCAACGCCGATACGGCAGGGGTCGAGATTTTGCACCAACGCGCCACGGTGAAAGACCCGCATACGGTGGTTTTGGCCGATGGCACGGAAAAGACCACGAAACATATTTTGGTCGCCGTGGGTGGTACGCCGTTTGTGCCTGACACCGTGCCGGGGATCGAACATGCGATCACCTCGAACGAGATTTTCGACATTCCGGCACTGCCGAAAAAAATCCTCATCGTTGGTGGCGGCTATATCGCCTGTGAATTCGCCTGTATCTTCAACGGGCTTGGCTCTGAGGTGACACAATATTATCGCGGCGCGCAAATCCTTCGCGGCTTTGATGATGAGGCACGCGGCCATATTGCCGAGCTGATCACCGGGCAGGGTATCAACCTGCATGTCGGCACCGATGTGGAGCGGCTTGAAAAGCGCGGTGATGGCATTTGGGTCAAGGCCACGGACGGGCGCGAAACCGTTTTTGATGTGGTGCTTTATGCCACCGGGCGCACGCCCAACACCAAAGGCCTTGGGCTTGAGGCTGCGGGCGTTGAGTTGGGCCGTCATGGCGAGATCAAAGTGGACGGCTATAGCCAAACCAACATTCCTTCGATCTATGCCGTGGGCGATGTGACCGATCGCATCCAATTGACCCCGGTGGCGATCCGTGAAGCGGTGGCGTTTCATGAGACGGTGTTCAAAGGCAATCCGATGAAACCGGATCACTCGAACGTGCCGTCGGCGATTTTCACCCAGCCGGAATATGGCGCGGTGGGGCTGACCGAAGAACAGGCGCGCGAAGAAGGCCCGGTCGAGGTCTATTGCGCCGCGTTCCGACCGATGCAAAACGCCTTTATCGAGAAAAACGAACGGGTGATGTTCAAACTCATCGTCTGTTCCAACTCGCGCAAAGTGTTGGGCTGTCATATCATTGCGCCTCATGCGGGGGAGATGATCCAGATCGCCGGCGTGGCGGTGAAAATGGGCGCCACCAAGGAGGATTTCGACGCGACCGTGGCGGTGCATCCGACCATGGCCGAAGAAATCGTCCTGATGAAAACGCCGACCCGCGTTCATAACTGAGTAAAACACCCCGAAAGGGGCCAAACAGCCCGGAAACCGACCCTGCGACGATCTCGCACCCTTGAAACTCGGGGCGAGAGAGAACAGGTTAGACAAGAGCCTTGGCCCGACAGGTCTAACCTGCCGGGTCAGACCCATACGAGAGAGGAAGAGACCTTTATGGCCAGTAACAATGGCGGCCCTTGGGGCACCGGAGGGGGTGGAAACCGCCCGACCGGACCCGGTGGTGACAATCGTGGCGGCGACAACCGGAATGGCGGACGCCGTCCCGGAGACCAGCCCCAGATCCCCGAAATCGAAGATATGCTCAACAAGGGCAACGAATATCTGAAGGTGCTGATGGGCGGCAAAGGCGGCGGCACGGGTCGTCCCGGCGGCCCCGACGGCGAAGGTCCGCAAGTGCCGAAAGGCTTGGTTTTGTTGGGCGGTGTTGCCGCAGCCGCGTTGCTTTGGGCCTACAGCTCTTTCTATACGGTTCAGCCGCAAGAGGCCGGTGTTGAGCTGTTCTTGGGCAAATACTCCCAGACGACGGGTGAAGGTCTGCGCTTTGCGCCTTGGCCTTTTGTGACCTATGAAAAGGTCAATGTGACGGGTCAGCGGTCTGAAAGCATTGGCCTTGGCAATTCCGGTTCTGACAATGGCTTGATGTTGACCACCGACGAAAACATCGTCGACATCGACTTTCAGGTGGTGTGGAACATCAACGATCCGGCCAAATTCCTGTTTAACCTCGCCGATCCGCGTGGCACGGTTCAGGCCATGTCAGAGGCCTCGATGCGTGAAATCATCGCCGCCTCTGAACTGTCCCCGATCCTGAACCGCGACCGTGGCTTGATCTCTGATACGACCAAAACCTTGGTGCAATCGACCTTGGATGCGTTGGATTCGGGCATCACCATTGTGCGCGTCAACTTGGACAAAGCCGATCCGCCGAAACAGGTGATCGACGCGTTCCGTGACGTGCAGGCCGCCGAACAAGAGCGCGACCGTTTGGAACGTCAGGCCGATGCCTACGCCAACACGGCTGTTGCCGGTGCGCGGGGTAAAGCCTCGCAAATCTTGGAAGAGGCCGAAGGCTATCGTGCCCAAGTCGTCAACGAAGCCAAAGGTGAGGCGTCGCGCTTTAGCGCGGTTCTGCAAGAGTACCAACAAGCCCCCGAAGTGACCCGCAAACGTCTTTATCTTGAGGCGATGGAAGAGGTCTACGGCGGGATGGATAAGATCCTTCTGGATGATGCCGCGGGTGGCGCTCAGGGGGTTGTGCCCTATCTGCCGCTCAATGAGCTGAAGAAATCCACCACCGGAGGGTCGAACTGATGAAGAAGCTTCCTATTCTGATCATCATCGCGGGCCTTGCTGTGTTCACGGCCTTGTCTTCGATCTTTATCGTCGACGAACGTGAAAAGGCCATCGTGTTGCAGTTTGGCCAAATCAAATCGGTCAAAGAAGACCCCGGTTTGGCGTTTAAACTGCCGTGGATTCAAAAGGTCGAGTATTTTGACGACCGTATTCTGTCGCTTGAAACTGCGCCGACCGAAGTCACGCCCTCCGATGACCGCCGTCTTTTGGTCGACGCTTTTGCGCGCTATCGCATCGCCGATGTTGTGACCTTTAAAAAGGCTGTGTCCACGGGTGGCATCCGCAAAGCGGAAACCGATCTTGAGGGTATCCTCATTGACCGTATTCGTGCGGTTTTGGGTGCCGATGGCGTCACCTCGAACACCATCTTGTCGTCTGAACGGTCCACCTTGATGGCGCAGATCACCGCGCAATCGCGGGTGCGAGCGCAAGCTTTGGGTCTTGAAGTGTTGGATGTGCGTTTGAAACAAACCAACCTTCCAGAGCAAAACTTGGAAGCGACTTATGCGCGGATGCGGGCCGAACGCGAACGTGAAGCCGCCGATGAACGTGCCCGTGGTGAAGAAGCCGCGACACGCGTGCGTGCGCAGGCGGATCGGACCGTGGTCGAACTTGAATCTGATGCCCGTCGTCAGGCCGAGATCACCCGCGGTGAAGCCGATGCAGAGAAAAACAAAGTCTATGCCGAAGCCTACGGTGCGGATGAGAATTTCTTTGAATTCTACCGCTCTTTGGATGCCTACCGCGTGGGCTTGTCTGGATCGAACACCACCATGGTGATCTCGCCGGACAGCGAATTCTTTGACTACCTGAAATCCAATACAGGCCGCTAAGATACAGTGTTGGCAGTGGGTCTTTGATCCTCGAAGGAACATCAAGAGGGGCGGGTGGAACCACCGGCCCCTTTTTTATGGCCAAGCTTCATAAGCTGTTCATCTTGGCGCGCTTTACCCTTGTCACAGCCCGCTCACATGCTGTTGACTGAACGCGACCGACTTTGAGTTGTGCCATGCTGCAGCTATCTATACCCCAAAGACACGTGTCGCGCCCGACCATGCCATTTCCGGCAAAAGAATTCGGGGGCATCAGACGGAGGATATTTTACCGATGATACAGGCTCGCGCCATTCCCACCGATCACAACAGAGGGTTGGTTCCCTCCCGCGCTGATCTTCGCATGATGGTCTTTGCCCTGATTGGGGTCATTGCACTTCTGTTTCAAACCGTGTCTGCCGAGGCGCGTGGCGCGCCTGAAAGTTTTGCCGATCTCGCCGAAAAGGTCAGCCCCGCCGTGGTGAACATCACCACTACAACCATGGTCGAGGCCGCCGCCAATGATCAGCCGGTTGTGCCCGAAGGATCGCCCTTTGAGGATTTCTTTCGCGATTTCATGGACCGCAACGGTCAAGGCGGACAGACGCCACACCGCTCCCAAGCATTGGGATCGGGGTTTGTGATCTCTGAGGACGGCTATATCGTCACCAACAATCACGTGATTGAAGGCGCTGACGAGATTTCGATTGAGTTCTTTGAGGGCTTCACCCTTCCGGCCAAATTGATCGGCACTGATCCGAAAACGGACATCGCCGTATTGAAGGTCGAAAGCGATAAGCCTTTGAAATATGTGCCGTTTGGTGACAGCGACTTGTCGCGTATTGGTGATTGGGTCATGGCCATGGGCAACCCGCTTGGCCAAGGCTTCTCGGTCTCTGCCGGTATCGTGTCGCAACGCGGCCGCGCGCTTCAGGGTGCCTATGATGATTACATCCAAACGGACGCGGCCATCAACCGCGGCAACTCCGGTGGCCCGCTGTTCAATATGGACGGTCAGGTGATCGGCGTGAACACCGCGATCCTGTCCCCGAATGGTGGCTCCATTGGCATCGGTTTCTCGATGGCCTCAAACGTGGTGTCCAAAGTCGTCGATCAGTTGAAAGAATTCGGTGAAACCCGCCGCGGTTGGTTGGGTGTCCGCATTCAGGACGTGACGGCAGATGTGGCCGAGGCCATGGGGCTTGAGGCCGTCAAAGGTGCGCTTGTCACCGATGTGCCTGAGGGGCCGTCGAAAGAGGCGGGTCTTGCATCCGGTGATGTGATCCTGACTTTTGACAACAAAGAGGTCACGGACACCCGCAGCCTCGTGCGCACAGTGGGTGAGACCGAAGTTGGCAAAGCGGTGCGTGTCACTGTGTTCCGCGATGGCAAAACCAAAACGCTGATGGTCACTCTGGGACGTCGTGAAGAGGCCGAAAACGTTGCCTTCCCGACCGATGATGGGGCGGCACCGCAAGTGCCCGACACCACCCAGATGATGGGCCTGACCTTGCAGCCACTGGATGACACGCTGCGCGAAGAGCTGGGCGTCACCTCCGGCACCGATGGTCTGGTTGTGGTCGAGGTGGATGAAGCGTCTGAAGCCTTTGCCAAAGGCCTGCGGGCGGGCGATGTGATCACCGAGGCCGGTCAGCAAAAACTGATGTCTGTGACAGATCTTGAGGCCCGTGTGAGTGAAGCACGCGAAGGCGGACGTAAGACTGTGTTGCTCTTGGTGCGTCGCGCTGGTGACCCGCGCTTTGTGGCCCTTGGTGTCGAGGACAACTGAGCCTGAGCGCCTCGCCTCATAAAACAAAAAGGCGGCCCCCAGAGGTGGTGGGCCGCCTTTTCTATCTTGGAATATCTGAAAAGAATGTCTGAAAATCAGCCCTCGCGCGGCACTTCCTTAAGCCCAAGTTGACGTGCGGCCGCCAAGGATAGGATGTCGCTGTCCACACCTTGTTCCAATTGATAAGCGTGAATGGCACGTTTTGTCGCGAAATCCATCCGTCCATTCGCCGCTCCGGTATGATAGCCGCGCACCGACAGCGCCCGTTGCAGTGAGGCGATGAACTCGGGCGTCAGCTCCTCTTGGCACAGGGTCTCAAACCACAATTCCTTGCGCTCACGGACAATCTCTTGCCGGGTTTCGGTGCGATAGACGGCGGGGTAGGAGACGGTGCCATTGGCCTCGATTTGCGGCGGTTGCACCAAAACCTGATCGGTCACGGTTTCGATGATTGCGGGGGTGACATGGCGGCCGTAACAGGTATTTGGGTCGGCCCCCGGCGGTGCGCCCGGCGTATCTGACGCGCGCAAAATACCCTCTTCCGGGGTGCTCATCTGACAGGCGGCCAAAAGCCCCGCCAGAATGAAAAGCGGAAATCGGACGGGGAAAAGGACCTGTGTCATCGGCTTGCCTGTCTGCTTTGCCCCTTCTGGGGCCATTTGAGGCAAGTCTACCGCGAAATCCAGATTTTCCAAAGGGTTTGCCAAAGGGTTTGCCACAGAGTTTGCCAAAGGGTTTGAATGACATCGCCTTTGGGAGGCCGCTGCGTGATCACTGCCGCACCTCGGCGCGTTCCATGCCTGAAATATGGGCGCATGGGCCATCGCGGCACCAACCGGACCACGGATCGCGACGCAATGGCTCTTTTCACCGGGAAACCGACAGGCTAAGCCTGTGGCAACACGATGAAATGCGAAAGAAGGACAAGCCTATGGTCAAGATCACCTATGTCGAATTTGGCGGCACCGAACATGTTGTGGACGTGCCCGTGGGGCGCACCGTGATGGAAGGCGCGCGCGACAATGGCGTGCCGGGCATTGATGCCGATTGCGGCGGGGCCTGCGCGTGTTCGACCTGTCACGTTTATGTTGCGCCTGAGTGGGTCGAAAAAATCCCCGCGAAAGACGACATGGAAGAGGATATGTTGGATTTCGCCTATCAACCCGATCCGGTGCGGTCGCGCCTGACCTGTCAGATCAAAGTGACCGATGCGATTGACGGTCTCGTCGTCAACCTGCCCGAAAAGCAAATCTGATGCTGCGTCTGGCCGCGGCTTTTGTGCTGGCGGCCAGCCCGCTTGTCGCCACCGAGATCACGAATGACATCACCTCCGCGCGTTACATCGAGCCAACGGATGTCTACGGCCATGGTGCCGTGGCGGGCGGTGAACATGCGCAGATGCGGGTTGCTTTAAGTGACGGCACCGAGCGCAACGTGTCTTTCAAGAAAAGCATTTTCGAGGACACAGCACCGCGCCTGCATGATTTTGATGGCGATGGCGCGCCCGAAATTGTCACCGTCGTCAGCGGTTTTGCCACCGGCGCTTGGGTCCAGGTCTGGTCGCTCAATGCCTCCGGCGCGCTGATCCCGGCCAAATCCAATGCCCCAATCGGCCAGCGCCACCGTTGGCTTGCGATTGCAGGCATTGCTGATTTTGATGGCGATGGCGTCGATGACATCGCCTATATCGACCGCCCGCATTTGACCAAAGAACTGGTGATCCTGCCGGTCGATCTGGCGGGGTCGGGGATGTTAGATGCTTCCGCCCGCCTTGCCGGTCTGACCAATCATCACCTTGGCTCTGCCGAGATCGAAGGCGGCATTCGCGACTGTTCTGGGCACTTGCCGGTGATCGTCACCGCCAATGCGGACTGGTCGCAGGTTATGGAAACCCGATTTGAAAATGGGGCGTTGGTCAGCACTCCCGTTGCGTCCTACGTCGGGGCAGATAGCTTTGCGCCTTTCCTGATCTGTCCTTAATGCGCTCGTGATGCGCGCCTGAGGGACAGGGCGACGCCTTTCGGAAACTTAGCCACCTGAAAGCCCCGCAAATTGGGCCGTGCCACGCGTTTTGGCGCTGGCATTCTCTGTCGGCTGTGGCACAACGCCTCGACCCTTTAAAGAAAGATCGAGGACTTTGACATGACCTCCCATGTGCTGACCGTGACCTGTCCCTCCAAACGCGGAATCGTGGCTGCGATTTCCGGCAAATTGGCGGAGCTTGGCTGTAACATCACCGATTCCGCGCAATTCGATGATCCGGGCACCGATCAATTTTTCATGCGGGTGAGTTTTGTCTCCGAGACCGGCCTGACCCAGCCTGAACTGGCCCAAGGCTTTGCTCCCGTGGCCGAGGCCTTTGACATGCGCTGGGCAGTGCGGGACGAGGCCAAAAAGATGAAAGTCGTGATCATGGTCTCACGCTTTGGTCATTGCCTTAACGATTTGCTGTATCGCTGGCGCATCGGGGCTTTGCCGATCGACATCGTTGCCGTGGTTTCAAACCACATGGATTATCAAAAGGTTGTGGTGAATCACGACATTCCTTTCCACTGCATCAAGGTGACCAAAGAGAACAAACCCGATGCGGAAGCTGCGATCATGCAAGTGGTCGAAGACTCCGGTGCGGAGCTGATCGTTTTGGCGCGTTACATGCAAATTCTGTCAGATAAAATGTGCCAACAGATGTCTGGTCGGATCATCAACATCCACCATTCGTTTTTGCCGTCCTTCAAAGGCGCGAACCCCTATAAACAGGCGTTTGAGCGGGGGGTGAAATTGATCGGCGCGACGGCGCATTATGTCACGGCGGATTTGGACGAAGGGCCGATTATTGAACAAGACACGGTGCGGATCACCCATGCGCAATCCTCCGAGGATTACGTCTCTTTGGGGCGCGATGTCGAAGCCCAGGTGCTGTCGCGTGCAATCCATGCCCATATTCACCATCGTGTGTTCATCAACGGCAATAAAACGGTGGTGTTTCCGGCCTCTCCCGGCAGCTACGCTTCTGAGCGGATGGGGTAAGGAGGGGCTCTGCCCCTCGGTAGGGCAGCGCGCTGCCCTACCTCACCCCGGGATATTTTACGACAAAAGAAGCCGCAGGTTTACCGCCCATTAAGTTTGCTGCGCGAAGCTCACCCCACGGTACAGGCGGGGACGCCGATGACCGTGACGGAAGAAGGCCCTTCGCTCTCCTCAAGCGGAGGGTCATTTCTTTTGTCTTAAAAATATCCCGGGGGTTTGGGGCAGGCCCCCAATAAAACGAAGCCGTGGACATAGAAAAAGGCGTGCCGTTCGAGCACGCCTCTGTTCTGCCGCGACAGCCAGTGTTTGGGCTTTTACACCAAAGTTCCAAACCGGAGGGCCATTCGAGCCAGTGGTGCATTTCGCAGCTTGGTTTATCGCAGGGTAAGGTTAATGTTTTGCTAAGAGCGGTCGTAAAAGTTCAAAGCACCGCCCGCAGGCCGGTCTTTCGTAAAATAAAGGCAAGAACCAAGGCCATAAAAACCGCGCCATAGGCACTGACGAGACCAAAATCTTTTTGCCAAATCATCGTGTGAAGGATCTCGGCACAGTCGAGAGTAGCGAGCGAGACGATCCCAAGGCTCAGCGCTATGCTGACAAGAAAGAGGCCAAATTCAACGCGTCCCATCGGCTTGGGCATAAGGATCACGCGGAGCAGGGCCGGAATGGACATGCCGACAAACCCGATGATCATCGCATTTGCATCTCCGCCGCTGCTCATCAGCTCGGAACAGGTAAAAGGGGCGCTGCGTGGCCCCGCGACAAAGCCAATCCCATTTGTCGGCCAGAAGAAGGGCACAGATGCGGCGTAGAAAAGAAGCGCGGCGTAGAGCCGAGACACACAGGTGTGGATGTCTCGGCGCATGTCTTACATCGCCCGCCAGCCAATATCAGAGCGATAAAACCCGCCTGGCCATTCGATCCCCTCGATCATCGCATAGGCGCGATCTCGGGCCTCTTTGAGGCTTTCGCCACGCGCGGTGACGTTCAAAACACGCCCGCCCACGGCAACAATTGCCCCGTCTTTGAGAGCGGTGCCTGCGTGGAACACCATGTTTTTGCTGTCCTCTGGCAAAGCGTCCAAGCCTTTGATCACAGAGCCTTTTGCGTAAGATCCCGGATAGCCATTCGCGGCCATGACAACGGTGATCGCATGATCATCGGCCCAGTTGACCTGTGCCTGATCCAGCCGGCCTTCGGCGGTCGCGAGCAACAGATCAAGCGCCTGTGCGCCGAGCCGCATCATCAAGACCTGACATTCCGGGTCGCCAAAGCGACAGTTGTATTCGACAAGGCGCGGTTGACCGTCTTTGATCATGAAGCCCGCATAGAGCACGCCCTGATAGGGCATCCCGCGTTTGGCCATTTCCACAACGGTCGGTTTGACGATCTCGTCCATGGCTTTCTGAATGACGCTGTCGGTCATGACGGGCGCGGGGGAATAGGCGCCCATGCCGCCGGTGTTCGGGCCGCTGTCACCATCGCCGACACGTTTGTGGTCTTGCGCCGTGCCGATGGGCAGGACGTTTTCGCCGTCACAGAGAATGAACCAAGAGGCCTCTTCGCCCTCCATGAACTCCTCAATCACCACTTCGGCCCCTGCCGCACCAAATTCGCCGCCGAACATGTCGTCGATGGCGTCCAGGGCGGCCTGTTCGTCCATCGCCACGATCACGCCTTTGCCTGCGGCCAAACCGTCGGCTTTCACCACGATTGGAGCACCTTGGGCGCGGATATAGTCTTTGGCCGGGGTGGCCTCGGTAAACCGGGCATAGCCTGCGGTCGGCGCACCAGAGGCGTCGCAAATTTCTTTGGTAAAGGCTTTCGAGGCCTCCAGTTGCGCCGCCGCTTTCGAGGGGCCAAAGGTCAACACACCAGCGGCACGCAAATCATCGGCAACGCCTGCGGCCAAGGGAGCTTCTGGTCCGATGATCACAAAATCAATCGCGTTTTCTTCGACAAACCCCACGACAGCCGCGCCATCATTGATGTCAAATTTTGCGCATTCGGCGATCATTTCGATCCCCGCATTGCCGGGGGCGACGATCAATTTATCGCATTTCGGGTTTTGCATCACAGCCCAAGCCAAAGCATGTTCGCGCCCGCCGCTGCCCAAGATCAGAATGTTCATTCTCGCGTCCCCGCTTTTCATCCGGTTTCGGGCGTTTTAGGGTGAGTAGGAACACGACACAAGCGTGAGCACCCATATGTCCGAGCTTTTCGAAGATGACGGCCCGCAAGGAACGTCAAATGCGCCTGAATTCACCGTTTCCGAACTGTCGGGTGCGGTGAAAAAGATCATCGAGGGCGAGTTTGGCTTTGTCCGGGTCCGTGCAGAGGTTGGGCGGGTGTCGCGGCCACGGTCTGGGCATCTGTATTTCGACCTCAAGGACGACAAATCCGTGATCAATGCGGTGAGTTGGAAAGGGCAGGTGGCAAAGATGCAGGTCCAGCCCGAAGAGGGGATGGAGATCATCGCCACGGGCCGGATGACAACTTTTCCGGGCGGGTCGCGGTATCAGATCATCGTTGACAGTGTCGAGCCGGCGGGGGCGGGTGCCTTGATGGCGATGCTGGAGAAACGCAAAGTGGCCTTGGCCGCCGAGGGTCTGTTTGATCCGGCGCGCAAGCAACCGATTCCCTATTTGCCAAAGGTGATCGGTGTGGTGACCTCGCCCTCTGGTGCGGTGATCCGCGATATTTTGCACCGTCTGCGCGACCGTTTCCCACGCCATGTGTTGATCTGGCCGGTGGCGGTTCAGGGCCAAAACTGCGCCGCCGAAGTGAGCCGTGGGATCGAAGGCTTTAATGCTTTGCCCAAAGACGGGCCGATCCCGCGTCCCGATTTGATCATCGTGGCGCGTGGCGGTGGTTCGGTTGAGGATCTTTGGGGCTTTAACGAAGAGATCGTGGTGCGCGCTGCGGCGGCCTCAAACATCCCGTTGATCTCTGCCGTGGGGCATGAAACCGACACGACGCTGATTGATTTCGCCTCTGACATGCGCGCGCCGACACCCACAGCCGCCGCAGAAATTGCCGTGCCCGTACGACGTGAGCTTTGGGTCACGCTGCAAGAGATGCGGGCGCGGATGGAGCGGGCGTTGAGCCTTGGCGTGACGCGTCGGCGGCAACGGTTGAGTGACCTGTCTCGCGCTTTGCCACAGCGCGGGCGGCTTTTGGATGGGCCGCGTCAGCGCGTCGATCAGGCGGAAGCACGTTTGAACCAAGCCTTGATCACCTCCGTGGGCAATCGTCGGTTGAAATTGTCTGAGCGGTCCGCCGTTCTGCGGCCAACGATATTGCGCGGGATGTTGAAGCGCGGACAGGAGAAAACGGCGGTCCTTTGCGGGCGTCTTGGCCCGGCTTTGGCCCGGTCTGTGGCGCAAAGGCGCCGTGATTTATCCAGTGCCGCCAAAGGTTTGGACCCTATGCGCCTGTCGCGCCACACAGTTCAGGCGCGGGGTCAGTTGGATCAACTCACCGCCCGGTTTGAACGTGCGTCAAAGGCGCAAACCGAGCGCTGGCGCGGGGTGTTGGATCGCCGGGCCGGGATGCTTGAGGCGCTGTCCTACCAAAAGACTTTGGAACGCGGCTATGCGGTGGTTTGGGATGTCTCTGGTGGGGTCGTGACCTCGGCCAGGGATGCGAGCCGGATGCATGAGGTGCAGTTTGCCGACGGTCGGGCGCGGATTGGCGGCGGGGCGGTCGTGGTCCCATCACCTGCGAAGGCGAAAAAGCCAAAAGGCGGCGGACCAGAGCAGGGGTCTTTGTTTTAACGGGTCCGATGTCGAACGGATCAAACCCCGACTTGTGGACCCATACAGCTGAGCGGCCCGTCGCTGGCCCAGGCCTCGTAGAGTTCTGTGCCGCTTTCGCCTTGGAACACGGCCTTTAATTTGTCGCTTTCAACAAAGAACTGCCAGCATTGCGGGGCGGAGCCGTCCTCGTAGACGAAACAGATGTTTTGCCCGGATTCGTACCAGATGCCCTCTTTGCATGTGTCCTCGTCAAACGCCCAACGGACGCGGTTGCCGGGGAGGTATTCTTCGGCGCCGTAGGGTTGTCCCCCTCAGCATAGGTGAGGGTTTTGCCGGTGGCATAAGCTTCAAATTCGCTGCCAGTCAGCGGCTCAGACCCCGCCGGTGCGGCGAAAGTTGAGGTGGCGAAGACCAAAATCAAGGGGGCCAAAGAGGCCGGGAGAGACAGCTTTTTCATCATTTGGAAACCATGCCACAGCATTGCGATGAGCTCCACTCACATTCTTAACATCTGGTTAACTGGTCAACGTGGCGTTGGAGCTTTGTCCGCATCGGCCATCACCCGCGCCACACGTTTGTCCATCACTTTGAACCAAAGCGGCGGGATCAGCGCGAGCGTCGCCATGGCCGGTAAGGAGCGCGGCAAGCGCGGCATGTCATCCGACAGTTCAAGCGCGACATAGGGCTTCATCGGATGGGCGTGGTGATCAGAATGACGCGGCGCATTGAGCATCAAAAACGAAGTGAACCATTGCGGGCTGTTCCACGAATGTGCAGGCCCCACAGGTTCATATTTGCCCTCAGACACTTCGGCGCGGCGCAACCCGTAATGTTGGACGTAATCTGAGAGCATCAATTGCGAAGAGGCATAGCCCGCGAGCAAGATGTATTTGAAAATCCCCAATATTCCGCCGATTTGAAAGGTGATGAACAGACAGATCACAGCCCCGCCAAGATAGAGCGCATAGGGGTGTAAATCAGTGGCAGAGGCGCGTGCCCGCAGGGTGTTTTCTTCACGCAGCCCGGCCTTAAAAGATCCGATCCACGCGCGTGGCAAAAACCGATAATAGCTCATGCCTAGGGGGGCGGAGTTCGGGTCCTGAGCCGAGGCGGCATAGCGGTGATGGACGCGGACATGGGCGGTGGCGTGATGGCCAAACAAGAGGGTGATATAGACCCACGTGCCCAACCGCCGCAACGTCCGATCCGAGCGGTGGATCAGCTCATGGGCGTTGGAATTGGACACCTGTCCAAAGAACAGACCAAAGCCGAAAAACATGAACACTCGTTCCCAAAGTGCAAAAGGTCCGACGGAGAGCGCCCAAACGGCCAAGGGCATCATCGCAAAATGCGAAAGGGCGAGGATGGTGGACAGGGCATTGGCGTCGGGAAATGCGGCCTCTGGATCGGCAGGGTCGCGGGCGAGGCTGACCAGCTGATCAAAGCCATAGGCCAGTACGGTCATATACAGAAACCCGGCCACCGCCCAGAGCCCGCCAAACAGCGCGCCCAGTGACAAAAGCGCAACCGGGGCGAGGGTAGACAGGGCAAAAAAGCGAATGATGTGAGCGGTTTTTTGGGGATTGGACATCATGGACGCACCTTCTGGAATGTGCAGACTATAGGCGGTGTCCCCTATCGGTGCAAAAGCATTCAGCCGCGATAGAGACGGCGCAGGTCAAAGAGGGCAGGGAGGATTGGGATGGTGCAATTTAACATCGGCGTTGGCGGCGGCATGGCAGCAGCCATTCTTGCGGCGCTGGCCTATTTGCCTGTCACCCATCGCGACAAAACGCTCTGGCACAGCGCGCTCAAAACCGTTCCCGTCGCAGTATGTGCCATGATCGCAATGACGCAGAGCGCGCCGGGGCTTTTGGTCGCGGGCTTGGCGTTGTCGGCTTTGGGCGATTGGGCGTTGTCGCGTCCCTTTGAGCGGGCGTTTATGGCCGGGTTGGTGAGTTTTGCCCTCGCGCATCTGTGTTATCTTGGACTGTTCTCTGGCTTGGTCGAGACCTGGCGCATCCTTCCCGCGCTCCTTTTGATCGGGTTTGCGCTTTCAAGCGAGCTTTGGCTGGCCCCTTCACGGGCGACTTGCGGGGGCCGGTGCGCATTTATGTTGGATTGATTTGCGCGATGGCGGTTGCGGCGCTGAGCCTGCCTGATCTTTACCGCATGGCAAGTGTCGGCGCGCTGCTTTTTATGGCCTCGGACCTGATCCTTGCGCTTCAGATGTTTCGCATGCCGGCGGGGACCAAGCGGGCGCGCTGGGCTGGCTATGCGCTGTGGACCCTGTACATCCTTGGGCAAATGGCGATTCTTTTCGCCTTTGTTGCTCTCAAACCGGTTGCCTAGGGCTTTTCTAAAAGGCCAAGACCGATTAAGTGAGCAAGGAACGGAGGCCAAATGTCGCTATTCTCGAAACTGAAATCTCGCCTAAAGAAAACTTCGTCGAAACTCGACGAGGGTCTTGAGGCGATTGTCGAAGATGGCGGTGTGCAAAGCAGCGCGGATGAGGCGGTTTTGGCCGATCCGGTGGTGCCCGAGGTCGCGCCGATTGAGCCGCCTTTGGAACAGCCCGTGCCCCTCCCAGAAACAGGTGCGCCGCCTGAGCCGGTTGAGACACCCGACGCGACACCCATTGAGATCCCGCGTGCAGTGACACCGTTGGAAATCCCGGTTGAGACCGTTGTGAACCAGGTGCCCGAACCGACTGCGCCCGCGACAAAGCCGGGCTTGGTTGGACGCCTTTTGGGCCGCAAAGAGGCTCAGCCCGTGCTGCGGCGCACCCTTGATGATGCGATGTTGGAGCAGCTTGAAGAGCTGTTGATCACCGCCGATATGGGCGTCGAAACCTCGATGCGCGTCACCGCCGCGATGGCCGAGGGGCGGTACGGTAAAAAGCTTTCGGTCGATGAAATCAAGCGCCTGATGGCCAGTGAAATTGCACGAATCATGGAGCCTGTGGCCAAGCCGATGCCGCTGTATCCCAAGGCACCGCAGGTGGTTTTGGTGGTGGGCGTCAACGGATCGGGCAAAACCACGACGATCGGCAAATTGGCCAGCCAATTCAAAGCCGCCGGGAAAACCGTTGTGATTGCCGCCGGGGACACGTTCCGCGCCGCAGCCGTCGAACAATTGCAGGTGTGGGGCACGCGCGCCGGCGTGCCGGTTTTGACCGCACCCGAGGGCTCTGACCCCGCCTCATTGGCCTTTGATGCTATGACCAAGGCCGAAGAATTGGGCGCAGATCTGTTGATGATCGACACCGCCGGACGGTTGCAAAACCGCGCCGATTTGATGGAAGAGCTGTCCAAAATCGTCCGGGTGATCCGTAAAAAGGACGCCACCGCACCGCACAACACATTGCTTGTGCTGGACGCGACAACCGGACAAAATGCGATTTCACAGGTTGAGATTTTCCAAAAACTCGCGGATGTCTCCGGCCTTGTGATGACAAAACTCGACGGTACGGCGCGCGGTGGTGTGCTTGTGAGCCTCGCGGATAAGTTCGGCCTGCCGATCCATGCGATTGGGGTGGGCGAACAGATCGACGACCTTGCGCCGTTTGATCCCGAAGATTTTGCCAAGGCCCTGATGGGTCTGGAGGTTTGATGTTAGAAATTCTGCACGCAATCGGCCCGGGCAACTGGGTTTCGGGCGGTGACGTTGTTGAGCGTCGCGAATCCATGCAGGAGCTGTTTTTCGATCACCCGGTGTGCCCGGAGGAGACCGAAGAGGACTGGCCCGACGACCGTCAACTCTACGCCGAAATGGTGGTGGTTGAGGGCGAGCGTTTGATTGGCACCGCGATGTTGGTGGTCGATCCCGAGCGCGAAGACCGCCCGGCGCGGATTTGGGGCATGGGGGTTTTGCCGGCGTTTCGCACGGATTTCATCATCCAAACCTTAGAAGAAACGCTCATTCGGGCCGCCCATCTTGACCCGGCGTATCCGTTTATCGAGGCGACAGATGGCGCGCTTGTGCCCAATCCCTATTCGGAAATCGAAGGTCTGCGCGAACGTCGCGGCCCGCTTGCCGCCTGATGTGACCAAGAAGGGGGCGCCCCCGGTGTTTGCCCTCCCCCCCCTGTGCGCTTAATCCTCTGGCCCTTTTCAATGTGCTTCTGTAGCAGGACGCTATGAGCAGTTGGATTCTTTCCCTCGAAGGCACAGAGGCCGGTCACCACGCAGCCCTTGCATTGGCTTTGGCGGCAGCATTTTTACATGCTTTGTTTGGCGCGCTGCAAAAGGGGCGGCATGATCCGTGGATGTCTCGGGGCGCGATGGATTTTTTCTATTGCATCATTGCGGCGCCGTTTGCGCTTTTCGTGGTGCCATGGCCCGAACCGCATATGTGGATCATTTTTGCGGGCATGTTTGTCATCCACATGGGGTATAAAGTTGCCCAAGGCTACACCTACACCAAAGGCGCTTATACCGTGGTCTATCCGGTGGTGCGCGGCACCGGGCCGTTTTTCGCGGTCATCGGCGCGGGCTTGGTGTTTGGCGAACATTTCACCCTGATCCAATGGTCGGGGGTGATGGTGTTGATCGCCGGTATTTTTGGCCTTGCGGTTTATAACTTGCGCACCATCACTTTGGGCCGTGACACCATGGTCCCCGCCTTGATGTTGGCGGTTTTGACCGGGTCTTTTGTCGCGCTTTACACCACCTATGACGCCTATGGCATCCGCGCCACCGCCGATCCGTTCACCTTTTTGGCGTGGTTCTTTTTTCTTGACGGTCTTGTGATGCCAGTTGTTGCCGCGTTGCGCTATCGTCAGATGGTCGAAAAGCCCGCGCTTGGCCCCTTGGCACTACGTGGGTTTGCCGGCGGCATCGTGGCGTATTTTTCGTTTGGTTGCATCATGTTAGCCACACGATTGGACAATGTCGGCGAAGCTGCCGTGTTGCGTGAAACCTCGACCGTGTTTGCGGCCTTGATTGGATGGATCGTTTTGGGCGAAAAGGTTGGGCCACGCCGTTTGGCGTTGATGACCTTGATTGCAGTCGGTGCGATCATAGTTGAGATGGGTGGATAAAGGACAGATCATGCCAGAAGACGCACCAGAGACGATCGCCGAAAAAAAGCTCAATCCTGTGGTCAAGACCGTGCTCGAAATGGGGCCGATCTTGGCGTTTTTCGCGGGCTATGTGATCTTGAAAGACAAGGTGTTCACCATCGCGGGCACGGACTATTCCGGGTTCATCGTGATGACCGCGCTGTTTATCCCGCTTTTGGCGGCATCGACCTTTGTGCTCTGGCGGCTGACCGGAAAGCTCTCCGTCATGCAGGTCATGACGCTTGTTTTGGTCGTGGTTTTTGGTGGGCTGACGATTTGGCTCAATGACGAACGGTTTTTCAAAATGAAACCGACGATGATTTACCTGCTGTTCGGCGGGGCGTTGGGCGTGGGCTTGCTGCGCGGTCAATCTTATCTGTCGTTGGTGTTGGGTGAGGTCATGCCGTTGGATGCGGAGGGTTGGAAAAAACTCACCTTTCGGATGATGCTGTTTTTCTTCGCGCTCGCCGTGGCCAATGAGATGATTTGGCGCACGATGGAGACCGACACTTGGGTCAAATTCAAAACCTTTGGCCTGCCCATTGCGATGATCGCGTTCTTCATGGCCCAAGGCGGTTTGATGAGTCGCCATTCGACCGAAGACGACAGCGCTCAGGACAAAACACCAAAGGCCTAAGGGTCAATTCCCGGTGGCGGTGTAGGGCAGGTAGGCAATCGCCAAGGCAGCGTTGCCGGTGAGCGTCAGACCGTCGATCAAAATATCCTGACCGGGCGCGCCCGCGACGATGTCGTTGACCAACTGTCCCGACGAAATGATCGCCAAGAGTTCGGGTGATTGCAGCATGGCAAAATGCCCAAGCATCCCGGCCCCCGGCGCATTGGTGACATCAAGCACCAAAACGCCCATGTCGCGCAGTGCGGCAATGTCATCTGCGGCCCCCACGCGCGGGTGACCACCGGTCAGGATCGACGAAATCTTAAGGGCGGAATCGCGACGCGAGGCGACAACGGCCAGTTCCACGCCGTAGGGCGACACATCCTGAACCTGACGGCGAAACACATCGACGTCGATGTCGGCATCAATCAACACCACGCCGTTGAGCGCGTCCAATGTGTGCTGATCGCCCTCCAAAGCCAGCCTTTTGAGCGCCTCCATCGTCAACAGACCCCCCATCGAATGCGCCAGGATGGTGATGCTTTGCGCGTTCGATTTGGCCAGATCTTTGATCGCATCGGCCAAGGCGCGGCGGGCATAAAGCACCGAATCCCGGTCATAGGCATATTGCGACACGCGGCCCGCAGAGGGCCATGAAAACGCCACCATAGGTTCGGTCATCTTGAAATCGGTGGCAATCTGTGCGGCGCGAAACACCGCACTGGCATAGGAAACGTTGTAGCCATGCACAAACAAAATGACGCCGCGATCGCCCTTGGGGCGGCGGGCGATTTCAGCGTCTAAATCGGTGCGAAACCGGGCAGGGCCGTCATAGGACTTGCTCTGCGCGACAAAGAATTCGCGTTTGGGATCAATGTTGCGCCTTGGAAACGAGAAATGGCCCGGTTTCCGGTCCGGTGGCACGGAAATCGTATAATTGCGATAAAAGACCGCGTCGGACCGCTGGCCTTCAAACGCCTCATGCGCATCGGGCGAGACCGTGCGGTTGGTGAGGACAAAAATGTCCCGAGTGTGCTCCGGTGTCACCTCCGGCGGCGTGTTGATCAACGGTTGCGCGCAGCCGGTCAGGACCAAAGCCCCGCCGCTCAACAGAAAGTGCCGCCGGGAGACTGTCACGTTATGTGCCTTTTGTCCCACCAAAGAGGATCTTTTGCGCGGCTTTGTCATGGGCGGTATCTGTGCGCCGCTCGGCCCCAAGGGCACGGCCACGTTGCACCGCCGGGCGCGCTGCGATCCGGTCGATCCACCGCGCCAGATGGGGTTTGTCGTCCAAGGTTTGCTCTTGGCCTTCCCAGAGCGAAGCCCAAGGCCAAATCGCCATATCCGCGATGGAATAAAAATCGCCTGCGACGAATTCTTCTTCGGCCAAACGCCGATCCAAAACGCCATAGAGCCGCGCGACCTCGTTGCGGTAGCGGTCTTTGGCATAGGGCAAATCGTGCGGCGGCTCCATTTTGGGCGCGTATTTGAGGAAATGATGCGCCTGTCCGGCCATCGGGCCAAGCCCGCCCATTTGCCACATCAACCATTGATCCACGGCGACTTGGTCGCGTTCGCCGCCGCCATAAAAGTGACCGCATTTGCGCGCCAGATATTGCAGGATTGCGCCCGATTCAAAAATAGAAATCGGTCGACCGCTTGGCCCTTCGGGGTCATAAATCGCGGGCATCCGGTTGTTGGGCGCGTGTTTCAAGAATGCGGGATCAAATTGCTCGCCCGCGCCGATGTTGATGAACTTGACCTCATAAGGCAGGTCCATTTCCTCAAGCGCGATAGAGATTTTCCAGCCGTTTGGCGTCGGCCAATAGAAGAGCGTAATGGGAGTGTCGATCATGAAAACGGTTCCGTGCGGTCATCAAAGGAAAGAGGGTTGGAAGGATGGCCTTAGGATGACGCTTTGCGCGAAAAGGACAAGAGTGAAGGTGTCCGAGGGCCCCGGAAAAGACGCGAATAGCGTGGGGCAGGGGCGTCAGACATCAGATGTTTCAACAATCCGATGGGAAGCTGTTCGGGGTGGCGCAGCGCAGTGCGGTAGAGATCAAAGACCCCGTCGCGCAGATAGGGCGACCAATGGCAGACGCGTTTGTCGGCCTCAGGGATTGTATAGCCGAGTTGCGCCAAACAGGCCCGCGTCCCGGCATCGTCAATCTGAAGATCGCACCAACCGCGCAGGTCTTGGCCAAGCCCAGACCCCAGTGTGCGCGATGCACCATGATCCGGGGTCAGCGCCAATTCGGCCATCAGATCAAACAGATCATTTTCACGTGAGGTCACATTGATCACCTCGGCACTGCGCCCGGCGGCGCTGTCCATGGCAACACTCGCTGTGCTGCGAAACTCGGCGGCGGCCAAAAGAATCATCCGACCCACGGCGCCCTCAGACAGATGCGGCAGCGCCGACAGGGCCACCCGCGCGCCAAGCGAGTGGCCGATCACATGCACCGGACGCTTGATGGTCCAAATCAGCCGGGCCAAGGCCTCGCCCGCAAGTCGCGCTTGGGCGTAAGCCTGCCAAATCGTACCGCGGGCTTCCCAGCCCAGAGCGATGCACAGGCCTTCGTCCGCCGCGTTGCTGCCAAATCCAAGACCGCGTGGCCAGCTCAGTGCCTTTGGGCACCGCGCGCCGGGATCAAGCGACAGGATGTGATCATGCGGGTCATGTTGGGGCACTTGTGGGGAGAATTTATAACCGTGGATGCAAATCACCACCGGCGCCTGCGCCGGGGTTGCCGCCAAGGCGCGCTCTAAAGCGTCCTTGGTTTGGGACGCGGGGAAAGGGCCGTCGACATTGAGTTGCATGAGGGGCATGGACGCCGCTCCCCTGGGTTCGATGTGCGCCGAGAACTGCACATAGTTTGCGTGGGGTTTGTCACGATGCTGCGACATCGGGGTGAATCTTTGTTAACGGTGCCGCGCGCAGTTGACAGAGCGTCGCAGGATTTGTACCCCGACCAAACGTGGCGATTTGTTCTCCGGATTGCGGGCCACATAAAATATTCCGCTAAAGAGGTCAGGACGAGACGCTGGGTTGGATGACCCGCCGCGCCCCCGCTCTTGATCGAGAGGGGGCTTTTTTGTTGGCGGAAGGGAACCGTGAAATGAGCAACGCGAAGAGCAATACCAAGAACAATGCGGGGTGGAAAACCCGCACAAAACTCGTGCATGAAGGCATTCGGCGCAGCCAATATGGCGAAGTGTCCGAAGCCCTTTTTCTGACCCAAGGCTTTGTCTATGATACGGCTGAGGCGGCAGAAGAGCGTTTTGTGTCTCTGGGCGAGGATGAATTTATCTACGCCCGCTACGGCAATCCCACCACCCGCATGTTCGAAGATCGCATGGCCTCTTTGGAAGGCTATGAGGACGCGTTTGCCTGTGCCTCTGGTATGGCCGCTGTCAATGGCGCGTTGATGGCTTTGCTCAAAGCCGGGGATCATGTGGTGTCGTCGCGGGCGCTGTTTGGCTCCTGTCTCTATATTCTCGAAGAGGTTCTGGGGCGTTTCGGCGTTGAGATCACCTTGGTCGATGGCACCGATCTGGACGCGTGGCGCGCGGCCATTCGCCCCGACACGGCGCTGGTGTTCCTTGAGAGCATTTCCAACCCGACTTTGGAGGTGATCGACCTCAAAGCCGTTTGCGATCTGGCCCATGCGGTTGACGCCAAAGTCGTGGTCGACAATGCGATGTGCACGCCGATCTTCTCCTATGCCGCTCAGGCGGGGGCCGATCTGTCGGTTTATTCCACCACCAAACATGTCGACGGGCAGGGACGGTGTTTGGGCGGGATGATTTGTGGGTCGCGCGATCTGATCCGGGGGCCGGTTGAGGCCTATCTCAAACACACCGGTGGTGCGATGAGCCCGTTCCATGCTTGGGTACAGCTCAAGTCGATGGAAACGCTCGACCTTCGGGTGCGGCAACAAGCCAGCACGGCGCTCGCCGTGGCGGATGCTCTTGATGGGCACCCGGCGCTCAATGCTGTGCGCTATCCGACCCACAAAGCCCATCCGCAATGTGATCTGGCCCAATCCCAAGCTGAGGCGGGCGGCACCGTCTTGACGATTGATGTCAAAGGCGGCAAGGATGCTTGCTTTAAGTTTCTGAATGCCTTGGAGATTTTTACCATCTCCAACAATTTCGCCGATGCCAAATCCATCGTCACCCATCCCGCGACCACCACACACCAACGCCTGCCGCAAGAGCAGAAAGACATGTTGGGCATCACGCCGGGCATGGTGCGTGTGTCGCTTGGGCTGGAAGACCCTGACGATTTGATCGCCGATCTGCGGGCGGCTTTGGATGTGCTGTGATCCGCTGGTGTTTCTCCCACGTATCTGTTGGTAACGGGCGCAAGACGCCCTATATCAATCGAAACAGACTTTTGGGGGAGTGCCTATGAACATGCACCCAAGCGACCTTGAGATTTCATCTGAGCGGGCCAAAGCCGAGGCGGCTTTGGCCGTTTTGCGTGACTGGGCGAGCCGCGCCACGCCGACCGAAGTGGCCGAACTTGATCCGGCCATTTCGCGGCTTTTGCCGGAGGCGGATGATTTCGCCAATTATCCGGCGCTGCGGCGCGCCTACCCCGAGGATTTCGAGGCCTCAGAGGCCTATCGCGACACGCTGCCTGATTTGCAAAACGGGCCTGAAAGCCTGATCAAAGGCGCGAAACGTCAGATTCAGCATGTCGGGATTTCGAATTTCCGTCTGCCGATCCGGTTTCACAGCCGTGACAGTCATGATGCGGGGGGCGATCTGACACTTGAGACCTCGGTCACTGGCACGGTCAGTTTGGAGGCAGAGAAAAAGGGCATCAACATGTCCCGGATCATGCGCTCCTTTTACAAACATTCCGAGCGCACGTTTTCCTTTGACGTGATCCAAGCCGCCCTGCGCGATTACAAAGCCGATCTCAACAGTTTCGATGCCCGCATTCAGATGCGGTTTTCTTTCCCGGTCAAACGTGCCTCGCTGCGCTCTGGTCTGAGCGGCTATCAGTATTATGACATCGCTTTGGAGCTGGTGGAGACCAACGGGAAAATGACAGAAATCATGCATTTGGACTATGTGTATAGCTCCACTTGCCCCTGTTCTCTTGAACTTTCCGAACATGCGCGCCGCACCCGACATCAATTGGCCACACCGCATTCACAACGCTCCGTGGCGCGGATTTCGGTTGAGGTGCGGGATCGGGCGGACACGCTTTGGTTCGAAGACCTGATTGATCTGTGTCGTGCGGCCGTGCCGACCGAGACACAAGTCATGGTCAAGCGCGAAGATGAACAAGCCTTTGCGGAACTGAATGCCGCCAATCCGATTTTCGTTGAAGATGCGGCCCGCTTGTTTGCGCAAAACCTCGAAAATGACCCTCGGATCGGTGATTTTCGCATCATCGCCTCGCATCAAGAAAGCCTGCATTCTCATGATGCGGTCTCTGTGCTGACCGAGGGCGAAACGTTCGCGGCGCAAAGCCTTGATCCCAAACTCTTTGCCACACTTTTCCACGTTGGTTGATCACGTCATGGGCTGTGCTTGACATGCGCGGCTTGGGCAGCCAAGCCTTGCCGTTATGACGGATCTCAGGCCTGTAGGATATGTAGTCGGAACCCTCGTGGCCCTTTTGGGGCTGACGATGATTGTGCCGTTGTTGGTCGAGCTGGCCTACGGCAACGCCGAATGGGGGGTATTTTTGGAGGCAGGGGTGGTCACCACTGTGGCCGGCGTGTCGATGGCACTGGCCTGTGCCAATGGCAAATCCGAAGGCCTTTCCATCCAGCAAATGTTTCTTTTGACCACGCTGATCTGGCTCATCTTACCGATCTTTGGTGGCATTCCCTTCATGCTTGGCGCGACCGAGGCCGGGTTTACGGACGCGTTTTTTGAGGCGATGTCGGGCATGACCACCACAGGTTCCACGGTGTTCTCCGGCCTGGACGATCTGCCGGAGGGGCTGTTGCTCTGGCGGTCGATGTTGCAATGGTTCGGTGGCATCGGGATCATCGTCGTTGCCATGGTGTTCCTGCCCGAACTCAAAGTCGGTGGGATGCAGGTGTTTCGCTCCGAAGCCTTTGATACAGATGGCAAAGTTTTGCCCCGTGCCGCCGAAATTGCCTCGCGGATTTCGGTGATTTATGTCTGGCTCACCGTGGCCTGTTTCATTGCCTATCTGGTGGTTGGGATGAGCGGGTTCGACGCGATCAACCACGCGCTGACCACGCTCTCCACCGGCGGGTTTTCAACCCGAGACGCCTCTTTCGGTGCCTTCCAAGGCCCGGCGGAATATGTGTCCTCTTTCTTCATGATCCTCGCCAGCTTGCCGTTCGTGCGCTATGTGCAGTTGATTGCGGGCAGCGCCAAACCGTTTTGGCGCGACACTCAAATTCACGCCTATTTGGCGGTGATTTTTGGCCTGACCCTGTGTTTCGCGGTCTACCGGCTGATCGTCAACGAGGACCATTTTGAACACTCCTTTCGCGAAGGGATTTTCAATGTCACCTCGATCATTTCTGGCACCGGCTATGCCTCGGTTGATTACCAGCTTTGGGGGGCCTTTCCCGCCGTTGCGTTCTTTTTCATCGGCCTGATCGGCGGCTGCGCGGGGTCGACGGCGTGTTCGGTCAAAATCTTTCGCTATCAGCTTTTGTTTGCCTCAATGCGGGCGCAAATTCGCAAGATTCACAGCCCAAACGGTGTCTTCACCCCGCGTTACCAAGGCCGGCCGGTCTCTGAGGATGTGCTTTCCTCGGTGATGGCGTTCTTCTCGTTTTTCATCGTCACATTGGGCATCACATCGGTGCTTTTGGCGGCGACCGGATTGGACCTTGTGACGGCCGTGTCGGGGGCGGCCACGGCACTGGCCTGTGTTGGTCCGGGGCTTGGGGATATCATCGGGCCTTCGGGCAATTTCGCCTCGCTCAATGATCCGGCAAAATGGGTCTTGGCGATTGCCATGTTGATCGGTCGGCTTGAGGTTATGTCGGTGTTCGCGCTGTTCACAATCCGGTTTTGGCGTTCATAAGCGCCCCACGTACAACGCATGGGAGACCACGCATGTCTGAAACTTCGACCACGCCTGACACTGATCCGCATGTGATGAGTTACCACCGGGTGCGCCAAGCGCTTGGGGCTGTTGCGCTGCTGCTTCCCCTGAGTTTGATCCTTGGGGGATTGGCGGTGGAGGGCAATCTGCGTGACAGCCTGTCCAACTACTTTTTCTCGCCTTTACGCGAGGTTTTCGTTGGTGCGCTTTGGGCCATTGGCGTGTTCTTGATCTCCTACAAAGGCTACGCGCGGCGCTCAGATGAACGGTTTTCCGATCAGGTGCTTGCCCGGATTTCGGGTCTCTCGGCTTTGATGGTTTCGGTGTTCCCATCACTCGAAGATTGTCCTGCGGCGTCTGAGATCTGTGTCTTGCCAGAGCGCACCGTGACACAGATTTGGGTCAACACCGGACCGTCGGCTTGGGTGCATAACATCTCTGCCGTGGTGTTTTTTCTCTGTCTTGTGGTGTTCTGTTTGGTGCAGTTTCCTAAAACCTCAGACCAAGCCCGCCGTCGCGTTTACCGTGCCTGCGGCTACGGCATTTTGGCGACGTTGGCGGTGATCAGCACCGCTTTTTTGACGGCGCGTTTGGGCGGTCAGGGGGCGGCGGAGTTTGTCTCTCGTCACAATCTGATTTTCTGGGGCGAGGCCGCTGGGGTTTGGATTTTCGCCTTGGCGTGGTTGACCAAAGGCAAAGCGGATCAATCCGCAGTCCGTTTGATGCGCAAAATCGTGCCCGGCGCCTAAAGCGCATAGGCGATCGTATGCCATACAAAAGCCCCGCAAACTTTGCGGGGCTTTTGATTTTGAACGGCGCTGATTTAGTTCCAGCAGCTCACCAAGACGGTCAAATCGCGGCCCACTGTGACCAATTCGCTATCCGACATATCGCGTGCCGCGTCCGAGGCCGACACGGCGATGCCATTGTTTGAGAGGAAGGTGGCGAGCTTTTCCATGTCATAGGCAAAGGCCACGTCATCGGGCAGGCTGCGCGCTTGGGACTCAGGGATCGTGTCTTTGGCGGCCAACATGCCGATGACCGCGCCTTGACCGTTCAAAAGCGGTCCGCCCGCTTCGCCCGGAAGGGTGGTCATCGCCAAGCGCAACAGATCCTCTTCGCCGTTCAGGCCTTTGTGCTCGGCCATCAGCCCATAGTTCAGCGTCGGTGCGCCCAAACGACCCTCATAGGCAAAGCCCGACACAGACACCTCAGATTGAAGCCGGGGCAGGCGGCTGTCAAATTGGGCCACAGACAGGGGGGCGAGGGACTCGGACGGGGTCACAAGCGCCATGCCACCTTCGATCGCGGTGACCGTGGCCTCATAGCTGTCGTCTAGGGTGATTTTGGTGCACTGCGCCACCAAATCGGCGGAGGTCAAAACCGCGCCGGAGGCATTGACGTAAAATCCGCTTCCGGCCTTTTCAGGGCGGCGAATGTCGAGGCCTGCCATCAGGTCGATGTCCTGCGCAGCGCCATCGCCATAGGCATCGGGCAAAACGCCCTCGGTCGGGGTGAAAGAGGCCTGCATCGCCGCAAGCGCCATTTCGCGGCGTTGCTCGTCGCCTGCGGGCCAAATCAGGGTCCATCCCTTGACCGTGCCATTCACCAACCGCGCCTCTGTGTGCGACACGATCTTGGAATTCATCCCGGTCAGGGTGAAGGATTTGCTGTCACGGTTGCGCGGGCCGTCCATGGGGACAATCTCAAGCGTCTGCATGATCTCATACAGCCCGCCCAACGTCGCCTCATCGCCAGTTTGCGAGATTAACATGACCTGAACGTCGGAGCCGTTTTTGGCGCTGTATTTGGCAAAGGGCGGCGTGTAGGCGTCAAACCCCACCATGCCGGTGGGCAGGGTGATGGCAATGCCCGCCACATCGTCAGTGACCGGGGCCAAGGACAGGCTGTTGATCACAGCGTCATAGGCGGCCAGAACTTCTCCGCGTTGGCGGGTGGTCAACACGCCGGTGATGTCATAGCCGTTGGCGGCTTGCCAGTCGGACATGGCGCGGCGTGTGCCGGGACCAAAGGCACCGTCGATGCCGGAATTATACACGCCCGCAAATTTCAATGCGCGCTGCAAGGCCTCGCGTGCCGGACGGTCCAGATCGCGTTCGGATTGCCGGGCTTGGGCTGGGGTTTCGTCGATCTCCACCGGGGTCATCACCGTGTCGATGATCTGTTCCTCAGCGGGCGCGCTCGCGACCGTATCCGCAGGTGCCATCGGGGAGACGGGGGCCAATGTGGCGACATTGACACCAACAGGCCAAAACGGTTGTTGAAAGCGGTCGCCTTCGGTCAGGTAACTGTCGCCCGGGATGAGGCCCTGAGCACGCAATTGACGGCGCGCGTCTTCGGCTTCGGCTTCGGTCGCGTAGGGGCCCAAAGCGATGGCGTGCCAGCGGCCCGGAAGATTGAACCCAACCACATTCGGCAGCTTTGCGGCATAGTCTTGCGCCGCATCGGTGGCTTGGGTCAGGGTTGGCTGTGCTTCGACCTGAATCCATTGTTCGGCGTTGGCCGCAGTGAAAGACAACGTGGCGGCAAGTCCAAATGGGACTGCGGCGAAAAACCTATGCATAGAAACCCTTACTTCCTGATGATTGAGCTTGGCCCAATTCTTGTAACTTTTGGCAAAGAAACCATGTTTTACGGGAAGGTCAACAAACAACCCGGTGAGATGTGACGGAAAAAAGTCAGGTGTGGCTGGCAAATCCGCCTGAATGCATCTGAATGTGCCCGAATACAGCAGAATGCACCCCGCATGTGCCCCTTTCGATTGACGCCCCGTCGGCTCTTGGCTAGTGAGAAGCCGCGTTTCCCAAGCTCCGAAGGCTGAGAGTAACCCATGTCCGAGATGACCGAAAAACCGCGCTCCTTTCAGGAGATCATTCTACGGCTTCAGGCCTATTGGGCCGCAAAGGGCTGTGCCATTTTGCAACCTTACGACATGGAAGTGGGGGCAGGGACCTTTCACCCGGCTACGACGTTGCGCTCGCTCGGCACCACGCCTTGGGCCGCCGCCTATGTTCAGCCGTCGCGTCGTCCGACCGATGGCCGCTATGGCGAAAACCCGAACCGCTTACAGCATTATTATCAGTACCAAGTGCTGATCAAACCGTCGCCGCCCGATCTTCAGGCGCTCTATCTTGGCTCGTTGAAAGCCATCGGCATCGACACCGATTTGCATGATATTCGCTTTGTCGAGGATGACTGGGAATCTCCCACCCTTGGCGCATGGGGCTTGGGCTGGGAGGTCTGGTGTGACGGTATGGAAGTGTCGCAGTTCACCTATTTCCAACAGGTCGGGGGCCATGATTGCCGTCCGGTTTCGGGCGAGCTGACCTATGGGTTGGAGCGTTTGGCGATGTATGTTTTGGGTATTGATCACGTCATGGACATGCCGTTCAACAATCCGCAATCGCCGATCCCGCTCACTTACGGTGACATCTTTAAACAGACCGAAGAAGAATATTCGCGCCACAACTTTGACGCCGCCAACACCGAGATGTTGCTCAAACATTTCGAAGAGGCGGAGGCCGAATGCCATGCTTTGCTGGAAAATGACGCGCAGGACCCGAAAACCGGCAAGCGCATCATCATGGTCCATCCGGCCTATGATCAATGCATCAAGGCCTCGCATGTGTTCAACTTGCTCGACGCACGCGGGGTGATTTCGGTCACCGAACGTCAGGCCTATATCGGGCGCGTGCGCACATTGGCCAAAGCCTGTGCCGATGCCTTCGTGCAAACCACGGCGGGTGGATATGCCCCCGAGGCAGCAGCGCAATGAACGGTAAATTCGTCGCAGGTGGCATCGTGTTAACAGCAATCGTCTTTGGCGCGGGTCTCTATTACTCGCAAATCTACGCCTATTATCAACCGATCGACGCCAATGCCCCCGCTGCCACGGTGCGCTTGACCACGTTTGACGGCGTGGCTGAGGACATTTTGGCCGAGGATTTCAACGGTATCGACGCCGATACTTCGCCGATCAAATTTCGCGCCTGTTTCACCACGCCGCTCTCCTTGCCGATGATGACCGAGACCTTCAAACCCTATGCGGAGGCCGCTCCTTTGGTGGCACAGAAATGGTTTGACTGTTTTGACGCCGGACGGATTGGCGCCGACATCGAAGCCGGGACCGCCGTGGCGTTTTTGGGCGAAGAGAACGCCCCCTACGGCATCGACCGTGTGGTCGCCGTCTACCCGGACGGGCGCGGCTATGCCTGGAACCAAATCAACCATTGTGGCGCGGCTGTCTTTGACGGCGATCCTGCGCCCGCGGATTGTCCCCCCGCGCCAGAAGGAAACTGATCCATGCCCGATTTGCTGATCGAACTCTTCTCGGAAGAAATCCCGGCGCGGATGCAAAAGCGCGCCTCTGAGGATTTGAAATCCCTTGTCACCAATGGTTTGGTCGAGGCGGGTCTGACCTACGCCTCTGCCGGCGCGTTTGCGACGCCACGCCGTTTGGCTTTGTCCGTTGAGGGCCTGTTGGCCGCGTCTCCGACCACGGTTGAAGAGCGCAAAGGCCCCCGCGTCGATGCGCCCGAAAAGGCGCTTGAGGGCTTCTTGCGCGGTGCGGGTGTCACCAAAGAGGACTTGGACATCCGCGACGAGAAAAAGGGCCAGGTCTATGTCGCCAAGATCACCAAACCGGGCCGTCCCGCCGCTGAGATCGTGGCCGAGGTTTTGGAAAACGCGATCCGTACGTTCCCCTGGCCGAAATCCATGCGCTGGGGCAATGGCTCCCTGAAATGGGTGCGCCCTCTGCATTCTATTGTCTGCCTCCTGTCCTCTGAGGAGGGCGCGGAGGTGGTGCCTTTGGAACTTGACGGGATCACGGCGGGCAACACTGTTTGGGGCCATCGCTTTATGTCCAAAGGTGCGTTTAAGGTCTCCGGATTTGACGACTATGTGACGAAACTCAAACAGAATTTCGTGGTCTTGGACCCGAATGAGCGCGCCGATCACATTTGGCATGACGCCACCACCCAAGCTTTCGCGCAGGGCCTCGAAGTGGTTGAGGATAAAGGTCTTTTGGCCGAGGTCGCGGGGCTGGTCGAATGGCCTGTGGTGTTGATGGGCAACATTGACGAGGCTTTCCTTGGTCTGCCGCCTGAGGTGCTTCAGACTTCGATGAAAGAACACCAGAAATTCTTCTCCGTGAAGAACCCGAAGACGGGTCGCATCGAGAAATTCGTGACCGTCGCCAACCGCGAGACCGCCGACAATGGCGCGACCATTCTGGCAGGGAACCAGAAGGTGCTGTCCGCGCGTCTGTCCGATGCGAAATTCTTTTGGGAAAATGACGTGCGCACGGTGGAGCGCGCCAAAGACAATAAGGGCCTTGAGGCCATGGCCGCGCCTTTGGCCAATGTCACCTTTCACAACAAACTTGGCTCGCAGTCCGAACGCATTGCCCGCATCGCCGCTTTGGCCCGCGAAATCGCGCCCATCGTTGGGGCCGACGCGGATGAGGCGGAATTGGCCGCGAAAGTTGCCAAGGCCGATCTCTCCTCTGAAATGGTCTACGAATTCCCCGAGCTGCAAGGCATCATGGGGCGCTACTACGCCAAACGCGCCGGGCTGTCTGACGCTGTGGCCGATGCCTGCCGTGACCACTACTCGCCGCTTGGCCCTTCAGACGATGTGCCGACCGAGCCGGTCTCCGTCGCCGTGGCTCTGGCCGACAAACTCGACACGCTGACAGGCTTTTGGGCGATTGACGAGAAACCGACGGGCAGCAAAGACCCGTTCGCCCTGCGCCGGGCGGCGTTGGGGGTCATTCGGTTGGTGTTGGTGAATGATTTGCGGCTGAAACTCTTGGATGCGCTGCGTCGTTCAGATTTTGTGCGAGAATACTGGAAATTTGTTGCTTCCACGCGTGCTGGTGACAGTGGAAAAGCCAACTCGAATGAGACGACTGAAGAATTTCTGCATCGCATCCTGCGCGATCAGTTCGTTGATTACGAGCCTAACCCAGATTGGTCGCCTGAAGACGCGGGTAAGAAAGTAAGGGGCGAGGCCGATTTCTCGCAACTTATTGAGAAATACGTCGTTTATACCGTCCACGTAGAGACAAACAAATGTCTACGCGAAGACCTCCTCGCCTTCTTCCACGACCGTCTCAAAGTCTTCCTGAAAGACGAAGGCATTCGCCATGACGTGATCGACGCCTGCCTTGCCATGCCCGGCAATGACGACATCACGCTCTTGGTCAAACGCGCCCGCGCGCTGTCGGAAACTCTGGCCACCGAAGACGGCAAAAACCTGATCCAGGGCTTCAAACGCGCCAACAACATCCTGTCTCAGGCCGAGGAAAAGGACGGCGTGGAATATTCCTTTGGACCGGACCTCAAATTCGCTGAAAGTGACGCCGAAAAGGCGTTGTTTGCGGCCCTTGATGCGGCAGACGCCAAAATCAAACCCGCGATGGCCGAGGAAGATTTCGCCACTGCCATGTCCGCCATGGCAGCACTCCGCCCAGCGGTGGATGGGTTCTTTGAGGCGGTTCAGGTCAATGCCGACAACGACATCCTGCGCCGCAATCGCTTGAACCTTTTGGGGCGCATCCGCGACATTTGCCTCTCTGTCGCCGATCTGACCAAGCTTGAGGGCTAAGTCCCGGCTTTGGGGCTGCAACATTTGATGTGAGCGCAAACCTTTCAGTTGCGCTCACGCCCTCCCCAAGCGTACCCTGCGCCACAAAGGGAGTGCCGCAGTGCAGCAAGACAATGAGAACCTCGGGTTTACCCGCATCCGCCGCGTCGCACCGATTGCCGTGAACACCCATGGTGGGCGCGCGAAATGTCTTCAGCGTTTGATCCGTCTCGATCTGCCTGTGCCCGAAACCATTGCGCTGAGCTTTGATGCGGTGCATCGGCTGGCTGAGGGGCAGAGTTTTGACAAACACGCATTGTTGCGGGTGTTTGGCAATGCACCTTTGCTCTCTGTGCGGCCCTCGTCCGAGGACCCCGATTGGGGCGGTCCCGGTGCCATTCTCAACATTGGGATGAATGATGCCCGCCACGCCGAGCTGACGAAAACCCATGGGCCAGAGGCCGCAGACGCGCTTTATCTTCGATTTGTGCAATCTTATGCCGTGCATGTCGAACGTCTGGACCCGGAAGTGTTCGAATTTGACACGTCTATGTCGGTGTCCGAGGCTTTGAAATCGGCGCTGAACGCCCATGAAGACGAAACCGGCGATCCGTTCCCGCAAGACCCGGCGTTTCAATTGGGGCAGGTGTTGCGCTCGATGGCGCGCGCCTGGGAGGGCACGACTGCGCGGCTGTTGCGTCAGGCCAAAGGCGCGCCCGCGGATGCTGGGCTTGGTTTGATTGTTCAGGCGATGTCCTTGGGCATCGGGCCGGACGAATCCGGGGCCGGGGTGATGCAACTTGTCGATGCCACGACCGGCGCGCCTTTGATCAAAGGGCGCTACAAGCGTCAGGCACAGGGTCGCGAGGCCCTTTCGGCACAGAACAATGCGATGTATCTGACCCAAGACGCGCGCGGTCCATCGCTTGAAGAAGAACAGCCAAAGCTCTTTGCTCAACTGGTTGAAATGAGCAAACTCTGCCGACAACGGTTGCGCGAAGAGATGCAGGTGGAATTCACCATTTCGGGTGGGAAATTAGCCGTGCTGGATGCGGTGCGGGTGCCACGCAGTTCGCGGGCCGCGCTGCGCATCGCGGTGCAATTGGCCGAAGATGGGATTATTTCACGCGAAGATGCGATTTTGCGGGTGCCGCCGCGCTCGTTGACCGAGTTGCTCCACCCCCAGGTCGATCCAAACGCCCCGCGTGATGTGATCGCCAAAGGCATCGCGGCCTCGCCAGGCGGCGCGGTTGGGCGGATCGTGTTCAACTCCACTGTGGCGCAAACCTATGAGGCGCGCGGCGAGCCCTGTATTCTTGTGCGGCGCGAAACCACCCCCGAAGACATCCGGGGCATGCATTCCTCGGTCGGCATTTTGACCGAACGTGGCGGCGTGACCTCGCATGCGGCGGTGATTGCGCGCGGTATGGGCGTGCCCTGTGTGGTCGGCGCGTCGATCCGCATCAACACGCGCGAACGCACGCTGACCTTGGAAGATGGGCGCAAGCTGGCCGAGGGGGATATTTTGACCCTTGATGGCTCGGCGGGCGAGGCCTTGGTCGGGGAGGCACAAATGTTGCCGCCGGTGAAAGACCATTGGTATTTGCAATTGATGGAATGGGCCGATGCGATCCGCGATTTGGGCGTGCGTGCCAACGCTGACACCCCGGCAGACGCGGCCATGGCGCGCGACTTTAAGGCCGAGGGCATCGGGCTGTGCCGGACGGAGCATATGTTCTTTGAGGCGGATCGTTTGACAGTGATGCGCGAAATGATTTTCGCCGCGAAACACGAAGATCGCTCCGAAGCAATCGCCCGTCTTCTGCCGATGCAACGATCTGATTTTATTGAGTTGTTTCGGATTATGGAAGGCTTGCCTGTGTGCATCCGGCTGTTTGATCCGCCGCTTCATGAATTTCTACCCTCCGATCGCGAAGGGGCGAAGGAACTGGCCGAAGCGCTCGATTTGCCGCTTTCCGATGTGACGCGCCGGATTGAATGGTTGTCCGAATTCAATCCGATGTTGGGGATGCGTGGCGTGCGTTTGGGCATCACCTTTCCTGAGATTTACGAAATGCAAGCGCGGGCGATTTTTGAGGCCACGGTGGAGGCGTCCAAACATGGCGCAGCTGTCGTGCCCGAAATCATGATCCCGTTGGTGTCGGCGCGCCGCGAGGTGGAGATTGTCAAAACTCAGATCGACGGGGTGGCCGCGGCGGTCAAAAACGAAACCGGAGCCGCCTTTACCTATCGGCTTGGGGTGATGGTTGAAACGCCGCGTGCCGCGTTGCGGGCCCATGACATCGCCCAACACGCCGATTTCCTGTCCTTTGGCACCAATGATTTGACACAGATGGCTTATGGCCTGTCACGCGATGATGCGGGGCGGTTTATGAACGCTTACGTGCAACAGGGCGTGTTCCCCGAAGATCCGTTCCATTCGCTTGATGTCGAAGGGGTGGGGGAGTTGTTGCGGATTGGCGCAGAGCGCGGGCGTTCGAGCCGCCCCGACCTCACTGTGGCGGTGTGCGGCGAGCACGGCGGCAACCCCGAATCTATCGCCTTTTGTCGGGCCATTGGGTTGGACTATGTGTCCTGTTCTCCCTTCCGTGTGCCGGTTGCCCGCCTTGCCGCTGCGCAACTTGTCGCCGAAGAGGCAAAGTGATCACACTTGCCTCTCAACCTGCTGAAAATAAAGGCTCTTGTTGGACGTTTTTTGAGAATTTTATGGGTTTTTGCATCTGTATCTTGACTGTTCAGAAACCCCTCGGAACGCCCTAGGCTGGACCTTTGAGGAAAATTACCCTATCCCGCCGTTCGAACAACACCCCGTGAGGCCCAAAGGTTGGGCGCAATGGAGGGATAAATGAGATCCTTAAACAAGCTGGCGGCGCTTGCGTTCGTGGCTGCGTTTGGCTTTTGCGCACTTCCCGGTGCAGGCCAAGCAGACGTCAAACTCAGCTCGTCAAACGACCCGGGCCTTGCGCTTGGCCTGCCGTTGACGGCGCTTTTGGACCAAGAGCGTAGCGGTTTGAAAAATGTCGATGCGGATGCAATCGAACGGCTGTTGGCAAGCTTCAAACCGAAGTTAAAGCCTCAGCCTCCCGTGACGGTCGACTATTCCGACGCGTTCCTGTCGCAACGGCCCAAAGCAACGGGTGGCGAGCAATGGCAATGCCTGTCTGAGGCGCTGTATTTCGAGGCCCGTGGCGAAAGCGTCAAAGGCCAGTTTGCTGTGGCCGAAGTGATCCTCAACCGCGTATCCTCCCCGGCCTTCCCGAACACCGTGTGTGGCGTGATCCATCAGGGCACCGGCAAAAAGTACCAGTGCCAATTCACCTATACCTGTGATGGCCGCGCTGAGGTGATTTCCGAACCCGCCGCATGGGATCGGGTCAGCAAGGTTGCGCGTCTGATGTTGGATGGCGCGCCGCGCCCTCTGACCGAAGGGGCCACATTTTACCATACCCGTGCCGTGACGCCGAGCTGGGCGCGCAAATTTGCCCGCACGGCGCAGATCGGGGTTCACTATTTCTATCGTAAACCCAAAGCGTAACAGCGCAGATCACGGATTTGTTTCAAACCCCACCGGTGAAACGGCGGGGTTTTGCCGTTTGGCGGCGGGGTCGGCGGCGAAAGGGACATTGGCCTTGGACGCGCCGGGAAAATCATTGTAGCAAGGCGAAAATAACCACGAAAGACCCAAACGTGTCCGAGATCCGACAGGCCTTTGAACATCCCGAAGTGCGCGCCAGCGCCACCGCCGCAGAGGTCCCGCATGACCGTATTTCCCTGCGCGATCATGTGGTCGAGGTCGAAATCGGTGCGTTTCAGGTCGAACGCGGCGTGCGGCAGCGGGTGGTGTTTAATGTGGTGGTGGAATTAACGCCGCTCAGTGGCCCGATTGATGACGATGTCGATCGCATCCTGTCCTATGATCGTCTGACCGAGGCCATTCAGATTGAATTGGCCGCCGAACGTCTCAATCTGTTGGAAACTTTGGCCGAACGGATTGCCCTGCGCATCTTGTCCGAACCGCGCGCGTTTCGGGTGTTCGTGCGGGTTGAAAAGCTGGACCGGGGGCCGGGGGCTTTGGGTGTTGAGATTGTGCGCAGTTCTGATCCTGCCGCAGATCAGCCCAAAAGCGCGCAAAGTGTCACGCCCGTGCCGCATCCGGTGATTGTGCATCTTTCGCCGGAGGCGCTGGACCATCCAAACCTGACCGCTTGGATCGACGCGATGGACGCCGATCCGCGCCCGATGATTGTCACGGTTGGCTTGCCCGCCTGCGAACGTCCGCACTCGGACGCAAAGCCTGTGCAACGGCGGATTGACCTTTTGGCGATAGAACAGAATGCATGGACGCTTGCGGGCCGTGACCCGCGGTGTGTGGTGCGTGCCTCGCGTACCGAACTCGATTGGGCGGCGCGGCAAGGCCATATCTCGGTCTGGGCCCCGTCCAAAATGGTGCTTGATGCGGTGCATGGGCCAACAGGCGATGTGGCGGATCTGGTCGCATGGTTGGCGCAAGAGATGTCTGCCGCAGCGCTTTTGAGCTTGGGCCTCACCTCGATTGACGGTGCGTGCGCGCTTGATCTGGCGGGTCCTTGCGAGCTTTCCGCGAGCGGCACGTGAGCCTCACGATGTCTTCTCTCTATTATCGACCGATCCCCTCCATTGATCCTGCGCGGCCCTCAGACGCTTTGACACTTGCGGGCGGCTGGGCCTGGTTTTCGCAGGTCGAGGTGCTGTCCCGCGCCGCGCCGTCGCGCTTGATCCCCGCAACTGAGCTGCCCGAGGAGGTCAAAACCCGCCTGACAGCGCCCCGCGCGCCTTTGGCGGGCATGGATTTTGCGCGGCCCAATCTGATGGGCATTCTCAATGTCACGCCCGATAGTTTTTCTGATGGCGGGATGTTTGATGCCCCCGACGCAGCACGTGTTCGGGCACAAGTGATGATGGCTGAGGGGGCGGATATTCTTGATATTGGTGGCGAAAGCACTCGCCCAGGCGCGGATTACATCGCGCCCGAGCTCGAAATCACCCGCACAGCGCCAGTGATTGCCGCCATCCGGGCGGGGTCCACTGTGCCAATGTCCATCGACACGCGCAAAGCCGCTGTTGCGGCTGCGGCTTTGGCTGCGGGGGCGGATTTGATCAATGACGTCTATGCGTTTTGCCACGACCCGGAGTTGGCCAACGTGGCGGCGCAATCAGGTGCGCCTGTGTGTTTGATGCACGCCCAAGGCGACCCGGAGGTGATGCAAGAGCATCCCGAGTATCAAAACGTGCTGCTGGATGTTTATGACTTCCTGGCTGCGCGGATTGCAGTGGCGGAGGCGGCGGGCATTTCGCGGACGCAAATTTTGGTCGATCCAGGCATTGGATTTGGCAAAACTCAGGCCCATAATCTTGCACTTTTACAGCGCATTTCTCTGTTTCATGCGCTTGGATGCGGTGTTCTTTTGGGTGTGTCGCGCAAAGGCTTTATTGGCCGGATCGGCAACGCGCCTGAGGCCCGAGACCGCGCGCCGGGCTCAATCGCTGTGGCCTTGGCCGCTGTGGCGCAAGGGATTCAGGTGCTGCGGGTCCACGATATCAAAGAGACAAAACAAGCGCTTGCCCTGTGGCAGGCGGTGAGCGGTGAGGGAGGTCAGCATGACGCGTAAACTTTTTGGCACGGATGGTGTGCGAGGGCGGGCCAATTCCGCACCAATGACAGCAGAGATGGCGCTGAAACTCGGGGCTGCTGCGGGGCGGTATTTTCGCCGCGACGGTTCGCGCGAACACCGCGTGGTGATTGGCAAGGACACGCGCCTGTCGGGCTATATGTTTGAAACCGCGATGACGGCGGGGTTTACCTCGACGGGCATGAACGTGTTTCTGCTTGGCCCGGTGCCAACCCCCGCCGTGGGCATGTTGACCACCTCGATGCGCGCCGATGTCGGCGTGATGATTTCCGCCTCGCACAACCCGGCCGAGGACAATGGCATCAAATTTTTTGGCCCCGATGGGTTCAAATTGTCGGACGAGGCCGAAAGTGAAATTGAGCGCCTGATGGAGACCGAGATTGAGCCGGCGCAGGCCGACAATATTGGCCGTGCCAAGCGGATCGACGATGGACGGTTTCGCTATAACGAACGGGTCAAATCCACCCTGCCGCGTGGGATGACCCTTGCAGGTCTCAAGGTGGTGATTGATTGCGCCAATGGCGCGGCCTATCGCACTGCCCCGAGGTGCTTTGGGAATTGGGCGCCGAAGTGATCTCTGTGGGCACCCATCCCAATGGCCGCAACATCAACGATCACTGTGGCTCGACCTATGTCCAAACCGCAGCGGAAGCGGTGGTGGTGCATGGTGCCGATGTTGGCATTTGCTTGGATGGCGATGCCGATCGGGTGATGATTTTGGACGAGACCGGGCAGGTCGCTGATGGTGATCAGCTCATGGGGCTGATGGCCAAATCATGGGCTGATCAGGGCCGTTTGGCGGGCGGTGCTTTGGTTGCAACGGTGATGTCGAACCTTGGGCTGGAGCGGTTCTTGCAGGCCGAAGGGCTGCGGTTGGAACGCACCTCTGTGGGCGACCGCTATGTGGTCGAACGGATGCGCCAGGGTGGATTCAACCTTGGCGGCGAGCAATCCGGCCATATCGTGATGACCGATTACGCCACCACGGGCGATGGTTTGTTGGCGGGGCTGCAATTTTTGGCCGCCATGGTCGAGACCGGCAAAAAAGCCTCTGAAATGTTGCAGGTGTTTGAGCCGGTGCCGCAGCTTCTGAAAAACGTGCGCTATGCCGTGGGCCAGCTTCCGTTGGAGAACGGCGGTGTGAAAGCGGCGATCGCGGATGCGGAGGCCAAGCTTTCGGGCAATGGTCGGTTGTTGATCCGCAAATCCGGCACCGAACCTTTGATCCGGGTGATGGCGGAAAGCGTCAGCGAGACCGTGCTGAACGGGGCCGTGGATCAAGTGGTCGCGGCGGTGGAAGTCGCAACGCGGTAAGCCGTTATGTTTGATAAAGATAAGAAAAGGCGGCGTATTGGGCTGCCTTTTCTATAATATGTCGCATTTGTGCAAGCTGTTCGTTTACTGGCCTGCCACAAAAGGGGAATAGACGAGGCACATGCCAGCGTTCATCAGGGTCCAGATCACGCCAACGATACGCAGGCCGACCCCAGAATTTCCTTTGGGTTGAGCGACGGCTACAGCGCGCGCGACGCCCAACAGGAAGACGCCGAATATGACAAATGAGACGCTCAACAGTGGCGCTAAGAGTGGAACGAATGAGGCAAGCGCTAAAAAAACAACCATGACGGGCAAAAACAACAGGCCTGCCAGATAATTGCCCGCCCAAAACGTGTCGCCAAGGCCCTCACGCCCGGCCAAAAGGCTTTTCCAAAACCCAAAAGTAAACATCCGCGCCCGCTCAGCCTGAATCTCGCCCTCATTTTTCGGGGTCAGATCGGCGGGGATGTGATCGTCATGTGGCGTATTGGTCATGGGAAACTCCTTTGGCCCATCTGCACATGAAAAAGAGCGCCCCGCAAGGCGCTCTTTCGACGCATTTGGGCGTCATGTTTGGCTCATCCGCGCAATTTATGGTGCAGGATGATCGGCACGACGAGGTCCTCTTCGTCGCTCAGGTGCCGCGCCAAAAGGGCGCTGATGTCGGCGGCGCTGCTTTCAACATCGCCCACCTCATGGCGCATATCGACAGGCGACAAATGCGCCAGTTGCACCACACGGTTGGCGCTGCGTTGGAATCGATCCAATGTGGCGTCCAGTGCCGCGTGATCTGCCTCCAACATCTCAAGCCCTGCCATCAGGCGCCCTTCTGCGGCTCCCAATTCGGGGAAGAATTTGCGATCTTCCCAGTTGTGATGCCCATGCAGATTGCGCAACAGGAGATCGCCATATTTGGCGAGCTTTTGAGCATAGATCTGATCATCCATCTTATTGTCAATAAAGGCCTCGGTGTCCTCCAAAACATAGGAAGACAGCGCGCGAAACATGGTATGAGCGCCCATCCAATTTTGGATGGAGCTGGCGAAATTCGGGTGATCCGGCCAGACATCGCGCGGATAGTCCCGAAGCAGAAACTGCATCTCTTCTGGCAGCCCCTGTCTTGTGTCCACTGTGTGTATCATGGCGGAGATATGGTGTGGCGCTGAATTCGTTACAATATAACATTCGCGCAGAGCCGCTTTGTCACCTGCGCACAAAGATGCGTTTCACTGAGGCCCATTGCGAAATCGCCACCCCGCCCAGGATCAACCCCAGCGCAATCAAAAGCGTGGGCGGCAAAGGTTCGCCCAAGACCTGCGCGCCCAAGATCACGGACCAGACTGGCACCTGATAGTTGACCAGCGTCATAAAGGTTGGCCCCGCAGAGCGGATCACCAAAACGCGCAACTGGTTCATCGCCGCGGTGGACACCACGCCTAGAAAAATCAACGCCAAAAAGGCTTTGAGCGGTGGCACGCCGGGAATCCCTTCGGTCAAGATCGAAAAGGGCAGGGTGATGACCGCCCCGGACGCCATCATGATCGTGGTCAATGCGGTCGAGTTGATCGGCGGAATGCGGCGGATGGTGATGGAATTGAGCGCATAGCAAAACGCCACGGTGAGACAGGCCATGCGGCCCCAAAATTCCAAATCCGCGCCGGTGCTGTCCAAAGCAGATTTGCCGATCAAAAGCGCCACGCCGCAAAACCCAAGTGTGACACCGATGATCGCACGCAGCGAAAGGCGTTCGCCCGCCACCATGAAATGCGCCATCGGCAAAACCACCAAAGGCACTGCGGCCATCGACGTGCCTGCAAAGCCCGAGGTCACATATTGTTGCCCCCAATTGAGCAGTAAAAATGGAATGGCCGAGGACACCGCCCCAGCCCAGATCAGCGACATGGGATGCGGCCTATTGTCTGGGTCTGTGCCCATTTTAAACCCGTCTTTGCCCCAAAACACCGCCATCACCATCGCCGCAATGGTCAGCCGGAATGTGGCCAACCAAAACGGTGCGATGCCGGTGAGGGCAATTTCGATCACCATGAAGGTCGAGCCCCAGACAAAGCCGAGAACACCGACCATGATCCAAGAGGTGCGGGTGATATTGGGGAGGGGCGACATGGTTAATCCTCGTAAGGGGAGTGGGCGGGCTGACCGTCCAATGTGGTGTAGCGGCGCGTTTTCACTTTGGAGGCACCGGGGTCGCGCGTGTAGGTTAGGATGCGATCATGATCGGGATAGGTCACGGTGTCGCCGGTCGAGCGCGTGCCGATCACCAGATAGCGCGCGTCTTGATCGCTGACATTGGTCAGGCAATGGCCTTTTCTGACCCCGGCTTTGAACGTCGCGCCCTCTCCTGTGCGCAAAACGTAGGTTTCGGCCCCTTCGCTCACCTGCACCTCACCTGTCACCACAAAGACCATTTCATCCTCGGTTTGGTGCCAATGCTTGATTGACGACGCCGATCCTGGCGGCAAGATTTCAAGAAACGCGCCGAACTGGGTCAAGCCGCCGCTATCGCTGAACAAAAGGGCGTCATAGGGGCCGCAGGAGGAGGTGCCGCTGTCTTTGAGCGCGCTGTCTGGCGTAAATTTTGGCATGGTGGCCTCCTCATGAAAAAGGCCCCGACGCATCCGCCGGGGCCTTTCGTCATCTCTGACAATGGCGCTTAGTTGCGCGCTTTGTCGACCATTTTCCCGGCGGTGATCCACGGCATCATGCCGCGCAGCTTCGCGCCGGTTTCTTCGATCATATGCTCGTCGTTGGCACGGCGCGATGCTTTGATCGTCGGCTGGCCCACAGCATTTTCCAACATGAAGTCGCGGACGAATTTGCCCTGTTGGATATCGGTCAACACGGCTTTCATCGCGGCTTTGGTCTGCTCGTAGGGCAGGATGCGCGGGCCGGTGACGTATTGGCCGTATTCCGCGGTGTTGGAGATCGAGTAATCCATGTTGGCAATGCCGCCTTCATAGATCAGGTCAACGATGAGTTTCACTTCGTGCAAGCACTCAAAGTAAGCCATTTCCGGCGCGTAACCGGCTTCGACCAGGGTTTCAAAACCGCAACGGATCAACTCAACGAGGCCACCACAGAGCACAGCCTGTTCACCGAACAGATCGGTTTCGCATTCTTCGCGGAAGTTGGTTTCGATAATGCCCGAACGACCGCCACCGATGGCGGAGCAATAGGACAGACCGATTTCAAGCGCTTTGCCGGTTGCATCGGTGTCGACAGCCACGAGGCAGGGCACGCCGCCGCCTTTGGTGTATTCGCCGCGCACGGTGTGACCCGGACCTTTCGGGGCCATCATGATCACGTCAACGCCCGCTTTCGGCTCAATCAGGCCGAAGTGCACGTTCAAGCCGTGAGCAAAGGCAATCGCAGCGCCTTCACGGATGTTGTCGTGGACATATTTTTTGTAGGTTTCGGCCTGCAATTCGTCGGGCATGGTGAACATGATCACGTCACACCAAGCCGCAGCTTCGGCGATGCCCATGACTTGGAGGCCTTCCGCTTCGGCTTTCTTGGCCGAGGCGGAGCCTTCGCGCAGAGCGACGACGAGGTTTTTCGCACCAGAATCGCGCAGGTTGAGCGCGTGGGCGTGACCTTGCGAGCCGTAGCCCAAGATGGCGACTTTTTTGTCTTTGATGATGTTCACATCGCAATCGCGATCGTAATAAACGCGCATGTGGGCGCTCCTTATTCTTTGGTAACTGTGCAAGCCTCTTTCGAGTCTGCGGGCACTATCGTTCAAATCTCCCCTCTGTCGCGTGCAAAGTTTGACCTCATTTGGTATTTGTGAAATAAGATCATTCTCACAAATGTTATTTTATGAAAAAATCATGCAAGTAGACGATACAGACCGCCGCATCCTGCGCCAAGTGCAAGCTGATCCCGAAGCACCCGCCTCGGAATTGGCCGAGCGCGCCGGGGTGACACCCGCCACATTCGCCCGTCGATTGGAGCGGATGCGCGAGGGCGGTGTGGTCAAAGCGATCCGCGAACAGGTCGATTGGCGCGCTTTGGGCTATGAGGTCGAGGTGTCGTTGCGCGTCACCTTGGACAAAACCGAACCGCGCGCTTTTGACGAATTCATCACCGCCGCCCGCGCCGTGCCTGAGGTGATTTCCATCGGTACATTTCTGGGCCGGGTTGATGCGCGATTGTTGGTCATCGCCCGCGATATGTCTGATTATCAACGGATTTATCGCGAACACATCCTGTCTTTGCCACATATGACCGACATTGAGGCCTTGATGCAGGTGGCGACCATTAAAGATGCGCAATCGGTGCCGTTATGAGCCAAGATACGATGGAATTGGACGACATCGACCGCGGCCTGATCCGGGCGCTATGCGAGGACGCCACGCAATCGGCGGGCGCTTTGGGCCGCGAGATGGGGCTCAGTCAACCGGCAACATGGCGGCGGATTAAGCGGCTTAAAGAGTTGGGGGTTTTCGGCCCACGCCGGGTCGATTTGGACCTTGAGGGGCTGGGGTTTGGCGTGACGGTGTTTTTGGGGATCAAATTGGCGACCAAAGGTCGGGTGTCCTTGGAGGATTTCGAACGCGCGGTCCGGGCAATTCCCGAGGTGCAGACCGTGCAACACGTTTTGGGCCTGTTCGATTATCGCCTGCGCGTGGTGGCGCAAGACCTGCCGGATTTTGAACGCGTGCTGCGGCGACGGATCATGACGCTGCCCGGTGTGGGCAACGTCGAGGCCAACGTTTTGCTGTCCGAGGAGCGCTGCCCAGGACCGATCTAGGCCTTATTTATGCGGAATTTTGTCGGAGGGCAGATCGGCGTAGCCGGTGATCATCGGTTTGACCAAATTCTCGCCCTTGCGCTTTCTGTACCAAAAAATCGCGCCGATATGGCCCAGAACCATCAGCAAAAGCAGGGTTGAGAGCGGTTCATGCAGCGACAGCGCCTTGCGCGCCACATCGCTTGAGACATACTGCGCCAGCGGGCCGACATTGATGTAATCTTCCGGGTCGGCCAAGAGCCCAGACATCACCTGCATCGCCAGAATCAGCAAAACCCCGACGACAAAAATCGCGCCGACCGGGTTGTGGCCATAGGAGCGCGAGGGGGTGGGCGAGGGCAGGGTCCGGGCATAGGAGATGACCTTGCCCGGACCTTTGACAAATGTGGCGAACCGCGCCGTTTTGGTGCCGAACAGCCCCCAGAGCAGCCGCAGCCCCACGATCCCGGCCACGGTGTAGCCCGAATAGAAATGCAGCGTCATGATGTTTGGGCCAAATTTTCCCAAGCCCCATGAGGTGGCGAAAGCGATCACCAAAGCCCAATGGAGGATGCGGACAACGGGGTCCCAAACATAGGTTTTGTTCAGCGGTTCTGACATCGGTTCGCCTTCGTCTTAGCGCTTAAAAATCTTTGGCGCGGTAGTCGTCGTGGCAGGCTTTGCAGGTGCCGCCGAGTTTGCCAACGGCGGGCTGAAGCGCCTCAAGGCCGTTGCCCGCAACGCCGTTCAACTCGGCCACAGCTTGGTAAAACGCCATGCCTTTTTCCTGAAAACCCGGCATATCGGCCCAGATTTTAGCCTCTGCGCGGGTCTCCCCCAGCAGATCGTCATTCGAGGTGCCCGGTGCGAAAAGGTCGGACATGGTGTAGCCGGTGAGGGCCGCAAGATCCTTCGCGGCTTGGCTTGCCACATCGGCATCATAGTCGATTTTGCCCTGTGCCATGGCACCCAAAGTGGACATTTCAAACCCCACGAGGGTGAAAAACGCGCGGCGCGCTTTGGCCACGTCAGAGGGGGATTGGGCCAAAGCCCCGCTCGCGGCGGTGGCGGCGATGATGGTCGAGATAATAAGGTTACGCATAGGATGATGTTCCCTGTCAGGTGAGGTAATGAATGGCGAATGTGTCCACAAGATTTGCCAATCATGTCATGGTATTGCATGAAGTGAATATGACAATCTGTCCCGCCCGGTGGTGCAAGTCGCAGAAGCGGTTCAACTTTTTGTTATGATGGCGCTAACCGGGCGCTGGGTCGCACCCGGTTGCACGTTGTGTTTTACGGTCTGCCGAATGTCAGGCAGACAGAATCCGGGTCACCATTTCGGTTGTGTCCCGCGATAGGGTCGGGGTGGCCAAAATCCGCTCCAACTGCTCGCGCATCATGCCTTGGCGATCCGCGTCATAGCGCTTCCAGGTTTCAAACGCCCCGGACATCCGCGCCGTGGTTTGCGGATTAAGCGCATCCAGTGCAATGAGTTGATCTGCCAAAAGTGCGTAGGCTTTGCCATCAGAGGCATGAAAGCCCGCGTGATTGCCCGCCAATGCACCGAACACGGACCGGAAACGGTTCGGGTTTTTCATAGTGAAATCTGGGTGTTGGGTAAGGGATTTGGCAACCTGTGCGGCTGTATCGGGGGCGGCGGAGGCAACTTGCATCATGAACCATTTGTCCATGACCAAACGGTCATCTTTCCACTGATCGCCAAAGGCGGCCAATTCCTCATCGCCAAGTCCCGCCGACAACAAGGCCTGCAACGCCCCGGCCTGTTCCGTCATATTGTCCGCGCGTTTGTAAAGCGCGCGCGCCGTGGCCCCGCCATCACTCAGCGTCAAAAGTGACAGGGCAGAGAGGCGCAGGCTGCGTTTGCCAGATCCGTCTGCGTCAGGCACAAAGGCCCCGGCATCGTTTTCCACATAAAGCGCGGGCAACACTTCGCGCAGATGCGTCGCCAAAATCCGCCGTAGCTCTTCGCGTGCGGCATAGATTTTATCCGGGTTCGGCGTGACGCCGGCATCATAGAGCGTTTGCGCCAAATCGTCCTGCGATGGCAGGCCAAGCGTCAGCGCCCGGAAGGCGGGATCGAGGCTCTCATCGGTGAGTACGGTTTTGATCGCGTCGAGATAGGCGTTGGCGGGCGGCGTGCCGTCCATGATCATCGCGATCAGCGTGTCCTTGGCCAACATCCGCCCCATTTCCCATTTCTGAAACGGGTCGGTGTCATGGGCCAACAGGAAGGCACGGGTCTGGGCGCTCATCTCGCGCTCAAGCACCACAGGCGCGGAGAAATCGCGCAGGATTGAGGCCGTCGGACGCGCGCCCAACCCGCGAACGAAAAGCTTTGGGTCGTTTCGGTCATCTCAAGAATGGTCGTCGGCACAGCCTCGGCCCCATTCGGTCCAATCAGGCCCACGGCAATGGGAAGAACCATCGGTTGTTTGTCGGTCTGGCCCGGTGTGGCGGGGGTGGATTGAGTGAAGGTCAGCGTGAATGTGCCGTCTTGCCATTCCTCTTGAACACTCAAGCGCGGCGTGCCCGCCTGAGAATACCATTGTTTGAATTGTGTAAGATCGCGCCCCGTCGTGTCGGCAAAAGCCGCGAGCCAATCCTCAATGGTGACAGCCTGTCCGTCATGGCGCTCAAAGTAGAGATCGCAGGCGTTTTTATAGGCCTCATCCCCGACAAGCCGCTTGAGCATCCCGATGATTTCCGCACCTTTCTCATAGACGGTGGCGGTGTAGAAATTGTTGATTTCGACAAAGCTTTCGGGCCGCACCGGATGGGCCAAAGGGCCGTTGTCTTCGCGGAATTGCCGGGCGCGCAGGGTGAGAACTTCTTCAATCCTTTTAACGGCATGGCTGCGCATATCGCCGGAGAACATTTGATCACGGTAGACTGTCAGGCCCTCTTTGAGGCAGAGCTGAAACCAGTCGCGACAGGTGATGCGGTTCCCGGTCCAGTTGTGAAAATACTCATGGGCAATGATGCCTTCGATCCGTTCAAAATTCGCGTCGGTCGAGGTTTCTTTCGAGGCCAAAACACAAGAGGAGTTGAACACGTTCAGCCCCTTGTTTTCCATGGCCCCCATGTTGAAGTCATCCACCGCGACAATGTTGAATATGTCCAAGTCATATTCCCGGCCATAGACTCGTTCGTCCCACGCCATACTGTCTTTGAGTGCCTGCATGCCAAAGGCGCATTTGCCCTCATCGCCAGGACGAACCCAGATGTTGAGGTCCACCTCTTTGCCCGATTGCGTGGTGAAGGGACCGGGGTGATTGATCAAATCGCCCGCCACCAAAGCGAACAAATAGGAGGGTTTCGGCCAAGGGTCATGCCATTCGGCAAAGCCCGGTCTGGATGCCCCGGATTGCCGTTGGACAACATCACCGGCATGTCGGATTCCACACGTACGGAAAAGGGGGCCATCACATCGGGGCGGTCCGGGTAATAGGTGATTTTGCGAAAGCCTTCGGCCTCGCATTGGGTGCAATACATGCCGTTTGACATGTAGAGGCCTTCCAGTGCGGTGTTGGTTTCGGGGCTGATTTCGACCTCGGCCTCAAAGGTAAAGGGCGCGGTTGGAAGGTCGCCGGATTTGATCACCAAATGGGTGTCCGTGACCTCATAGGGCACGATGGCCTCATTTACGGCCACGGCGATGAGGTTAAGGTGCTCGCCGTCCAAAATCAGATCGCCGGGATTTTGCACATTCGGCACAAAGGTGATTTTGGACAGAACTCGCGTGGCCCGAGGGGCCAGCCGAAAGGTCAGATGCACATCGCGCACCCAATGATGCGGCTCTTGGTAGTCCTTGAGGTAAATCGTTTGCGGGGCGGCATCTTTCATCGGGGATCCTTTCGCGGATGGAACCTGCATCTTTGATGCAGAAGGTAGGTCTTTGCACAGGGGGCTGCAACTCCCGGTGTGGCGAAAGTGATCTTATGGGAATGTCAGAGGGTTGAAATATGGGTCAAAGCCGCGTGAGCCTCGCGGCGTAGCTGGCGAGTTGATCCACCACCGTGCCCCAGCCGTCAAAAAAGCCCATGTCCTTATGGGTTTGTGCCGCCTCTTTTGAGCGGTGCCGAGCGGTTGCGGTGTAGATTGTGCCACCGTCGGGGGCATCTTCAAAGGTCAGGATTGCGGTCATGAACGGGTCCGGCGCGGGCTTCCATCCTTCGGAATAGCCGTCTGTAAAAACAAGCTTTTTGCCGGGGATCAACTCAAGATAGACGCCGTTGTTTTCCATCACCGTGCCATCGACGTCAAAGACCGTGTTGAACCGGCCCCCGACGCGCAAATCAATGTCGCAGGCGGTGACTTTATGCGGAGCGGGGATGAAGAAATGCGGGATATGTTCGGGCTGTGTCCAACAGTCCCAAACCAAGGTGCGGGGCACGGCCAGAGTACGGGTAAAGCTGAGATCAGTCTTTGGGTCGAGGATCATCTGTGTGCTCCTGTGAGGGGTGAGCGAGTTGGGTGACATAGGCGTCAAAACGGTCAAGGCGACCGGTCCAAAGGCGGTGCTGTTCCTCAAGCCAGCTTTGCACCGGGGTAAAGGCACCGGGGGTGAGGCGGCAGGTGCGGATGCGGCCCTGTTTCTGGCTGGAAATCAGCCCGGCGGTTTCGAGTTTTTTGACATGGGCCATCAGCGACGGCAGAGCCATGTCATGTGCACTGTGCAGCTCCGACAGGGTTGCGGGCCCGCGCGCCAAACGGGTTAGGAGTGCGCGCCGGGTCGGGTCGCTGAGGGCTGCGAACAGCGTGTCGAGATCGTTTGAATGTTTAGTCATGTGGCTAAGTATTTCGATTCTGTTGCATGACGCAAGCAAAACTTAGCTGTATGACTAACTTTTTGGCGGAGTGGCTTGTTTCCAATAGGAAACCCGTTAATTTGAGGCTCTCACCCCAGACCGAAAGTGATTCCCGTATGATCCGTATCGACAAATCCGGCCTCAAGGTCGACCAAGAGCTTGCCACCTTTATCGACACGCAAGCGCTTGTGGGGACGGGGGTGACGGCTGAGGTGTTTTGGGGCGGGCTGGCCGATATGGTTGCCACATTCGGCCCGAAAAACCGGGCGCTGTTGCAAAAGCGCGAAGAGATGCAAAGTCAGATTGACGACTGGCACATCGCCCGCAAAGGTCAGCCGTTGGATGCGAGCGCCTACACGGACTTCTTGCGTGAGATCGGTTATCTGGTGCCGGAGGGGCCGGATTTCACCGTCGAGACCAGCCATATCGACGCCGAGTTCGCCAACAAACCGGGCCCGCAATTGGTGGTGCCGATCACCAACGCGCGCTATGCATTGAATGCCGCGAATGCCCGTTGGGGCTCGCTCTATGATGGGCTTTATGGCACCGATGCGCTGGGCGATGTGCCGACGGGCAAAGGCTATGACGCGCCCCGTGGCGCGCGGGTGATTGCTTGGGCCAAGGCGCATTTGGACGCGGTTGCCCCGCTTGCGGGAGGTTCATGGGCTGACGTGACCTCGATTTCGGTCAAAGACGGCATGGTCTTGGTCGATGGCCCGATGGGCGTCACCGGCCTGTCTGATCCAAGCCAGTTCGCCGGATCAAGCGAAGGGCATATCCTGTTGATCGTCAACGGGCTTTACATTGACATTGTCATCGACGCGTCCACCCCGGTGGGGGCACAAGACCCGGCGGGGATGTCTGACATTGTGCTCGAATCTGCGGTGTCCGCGATCATGGATTGCGAGGATTCCGTCGCCGCCGTTGATGCCGAGGAAAAACTTGGGGCCTATCGCAATTGGTTGGGTCTGATGACGGGCGATTTGACCGAAGAGGTGACAAAGGGCGGCAAGGTTTTCACCCGTGCCCTCAATCCGGACCGGGTCTTTGTCGCGTCGGATGGGACGGAGCTGACGCTCAAGGGCCGCGCGATGATGTTGGTGCGCAATGTTGGGCATTTGATGACCAACCCGGCGATTTTGGACCCGGAGGGGCGTGAAATTGGCGAAGGGATCATGGACGCGCTGGTCACGGTGATGATCGCGATGCACGATCTGCAAAAGACCACGGGTCCGCGCAATTCAACCGAAGGCTCGGTCTATATCGTCAAACCCAAAATGCACGGCCCCGAAGAGGTGGCTTTTGCCGATGAGATCTTTAGTCGGGTCGAGGCCATTTTGGGCCTGCCGCAGTACACGGTGAAACTTGGCATCATGGATGAGGAGCGCCGCACCAGCGCCAACCTCAAAGAATGCATCCGCGCCGCCAAACATCGCGTGGCCTTTATCAACACCGGCTTCTTGGATCGCACCGGCGATGAAATCCACACCTCGATGGAAGCGGGGCCAATGATCCGCAAAGGCGAGATGAAAGATCAGCCGTGGATCAAAAGCTATGAGGATCGTAATGTCGATATCGGTCTGGCCTGTGGCCTCAAAGGCCGGGCGCAGATCGGCAAGGGCATGTGGGCAATGCCGGATTTGATGCAGGCGATGTTGGAGACCAAAATCGGCCACCCGAAAGCGGGCGCGACCTGTGCCTGGGTGCCCAGCCCGACCGCGGCCACATTGCACGCCACACATTATCACAAGGTCGATGTCTTTGCCGTTCAGCATGCAATCGCCAAAGGCGGTGCGCGCGGGACGCTTGCCGATTTGTTGACGCCGCCTTTGGCGCAAGGTGTGAATTGGTCCGAGGATGAAATCCGCGATGAGGTTGAAAACAACGCCCAAGGCATTTTGGGCTATGTGGTGCGTTGGGTGGATCAGGGGGTCGGGTGCTCGAAAGTGCCAGACATTCATGATGTCGGGTTGATGGAAGACCGCGCCACGTGCCGGATTTCTTCGCAGGGTCTGGCCAACTGGCTACATCATGGCGTGGTGTCCGAGGATCAAGTCATGACGGCGATGAAAAAGATGGCCCTCGTGGTGGATCGTCAAAATGCGGGGGATGCGGCCTATACGCCAATGGCGCCGGGCTATGACGGCATCGCGTTCAAAGCCGCCTGTGATTTGGTGTTCAAAGGCCGGGTTCAACCGTCGGGCTACACCGAACCCGTTCTTCATGCCCGCCGTTTGGAGCTGTTGAACGTCAGACGACTGTGACCTTTGCGTCAAAAACTGACCCAAATGGAAAACCAAACCTTCGCGCAGATCGCAGCGAATGGCGAGTTTGAGCCCAGTTTGACCGATGCTGCACCCCGTTTAAAAGTCCGCTATGTTGAAATTGGCACAAGTCAATTGCTGTGTCTCTCATTGTTGGCAGGAGCAAATTTTGAATAGTCTAACGTACAAGATCGAACCTGCTGAGTTCTCGAATGATCATCAAGTTCGACTACTTGTTGATGGCGCTGATGTGCTTGGCACTGATTATCTGGGCTTGGATCCAATCGACTTCATGCGTATCGTCGGACCCGAAACGGCGGGCAGTGTTTTGGTTGGGCGGTGTGATTGCGGTTGCATTGGTTGTGACGACGTTGCCGCGCAAGTGAAGCTTGACGACCATGAAGTAACATGGCTGTTGCGGGGAAAAACCTACCGCTTTGAAATTGCAGCTTACAAATCGACATTAGGTGGCGTCGCATCTGACCATGCATGGGAGGATATTGGGCGGCGTGTCGAACGTATCCTAACTGAACGGGTCCACGCAGATACACGCTGGGTTGCCGAAGATACACGTTTCGACTGGGTGTCTACGCGATGTTCACGGCACCAATTGACCTATAGCTTCACCATTGACGGCCAGCAGATCACCTTCTCAACGGGATGGGATGGTCAAACCGAAGCGAGCGCGATCTCCGCTAACAATCGTGTGCTTTTCGAAAGATTCTCTGAATAACGTTGACTTCAAGAACACCAGACGTTGGTGCAATCGCAGCGAAAGTCTGAAAAGTCCCGCATAGTGGACCTCACGGCATGTTGCGATCAAGGTCCGGTTGGGTCAGGAATGCTTGGCGATTGGGGCAATAGTGCGTGACGCTGCGCTCTGATTAGAGACAGAGAACCCCGGCCATCGCGTTAAAGATATGCGACGTTCCACAGGAGCTCAAATCCCGGGTGTGATCAATCCGGGGGCAGTGGGCCCGGTTTTGTGAGTATTTGAACAGCGCAAAGACGTATTTGCGCAGGGATGCAGAGCCCCTGCGCACCCATGCCCCTTTTCTCTGCCCGCAAAGAGGGTATTCTTTCCCGAAAAGGAGAGGCATACCATGAGTAGACCCATCGTTGGCGTGATCGGAAATTCGGACCTGCTGAATGGGCAATACCCGGCCTATACCGGCGGCAAAATGAACGCCGAAGCCCTCGCGGATGTCTCGGAGTGTATGCCGCTTTTGATCCCCGCACATCCCAGTCTCGTCTCGGTCGAAGAGTTGATGGCGGTCTGTGACGGTTTTTTGTTCACCGGCGGGCGGCCCAACGTGCACCCCGAGGAATATGGCGAACCCGAAACCGATGCGCATGGTGCGTTTGATCGCGGTCGCGATGCGGTGACACTGCCGCTTATTCGCGCCTGTGTTGCGGCAGGGTTGCCGTTTTTGGGCATTTGTCGCGGCTTTCAAGAGGTCAATGTCGCCATGGGCGGCACGCTTTACCCCGAAATTCGCGAGCTGCCGGGGCGGATGAACCACCGCATGCCGCCCGATGGTACGATTGAGGAAAAATTTGCTCTGCGCCATCCGGTGCGTCTGAGCGAGGGCGGGGTGTTTCATCGCTTGTTTGGCACCGACGAGGTGATGACCAACACGCTTCACGGGCAGGGGATCAAAACCCCCGGCGCACGCATCGTGATCGAAGGCTATGCTCCCGATGGCACGCCTGAGGCGATTTATGTCAAAGACGCGCCGGGGTTCACGCTTTCGGTGCAATGGCACCCGGAATGGAACGCCTGTCAGGACCCGGTGTCGCGGCCGCTGTTTACCGCCTTTGGCGATGCGGTTCATGCCTATGCTGCGGCCCGGACGGGTGCCTCGATGTCGAAAGCCGTTTGAACGCCCAAATCCCGCTCACAGCGCCTTTTCCATCCGAAAATTTTCAATCCCAACGCCGTCGCGGATCACGGTTTGACGCGCCACAACGCGCCAACCGCGTTTTTCAAAGAAACGTCGGGCCAGATGCGAGGCCTCTGTCTCCATAAAGGACAGGCCAAGCCGGCGCGCCTCTGCCTCGCAGGCGTCATATAACGTGGCGGCTGTGCCTTTGCCCATCTCCTCCAAAGCGACATAGGCAAAGTCGATATGGCCATCATGTCCCATGGTGAAAAAGCCTTTGAGCCGTCCCCATCTTGTGGCGCAGATTGCATAGCCTGCGGTCAGCCGTGCGGGCCATGTGTCGGGGGCCTGATCGCGCGCGGGTGCCCAAGCGGCGCGTTGCACAGCCGTATAAAACGCGCCCGTGCCGCCATGCACCGTGCGGTAAAACAGGGCGTAACAGGCATCGGCGTCCTGTGCGGTGACGGGGCGCAATTTCAGGGCACGTATTTTCATGACGAATGTGTAGCGGCATGGCGGGGTCTCGGCTAGATTGGCGCGATGAAATATCTCGATTATCCCCCCGTCTGGCTTTTGGCCTTCATGACCGCCGTTTATGCCTTGGCCCGTGTTGGCCTCAGTTTTGCTGCGCCCCCTCTGGTGCCGCTGGCGGGATGGATTTTGATCGCGCTGGGTGTGGGGCTTATGTGTGTGGCGGCTTGGACGATGTGGCGGCACAAAACCACGGTCATCCCCCACAAACGGCCCACCGCGATTGTCACCAATGGTGTCTACGCCCTGTCGCGCAATCCAATTTATCTGGGGGACGCCTTTACACTCGCAGGCTTTGCTTTACTTTGCGGCAGTTGGATGGGGATCGTGTTGGTTCCGGCCTTTATGGCCGTGATTCAAAAGCGATTTATCATTGAGGAAGAACAAAAGCTTCGGGCGGGATTCCCACAGGATTTCTCCGTTTGGGCGATGAAAACGCGACGTTGGTTGTAGTCTTTCGCCATGGCGCAAAAATGTTAGCGCAATAATGTTGCGAAACATTGGTCGGATTGGGTAAGGATGCACCAAGAATGCGAATAGGACTGGGGAAAAGGAAAATCTCGTGAAATTTGGGGTTCCAAAGGAAGTCTTTGAGGGAGAAGCGCGTGTCGCGTTGACACCTGAGAGCGCCAAGCAGCTACAAAAACTTGGATATGACTGTGCCGTTGAAACCGGGGCCGGTGTGCTTGCCGGATTCTCCGACAAAGATTATGCGGACGCAGGCGTCGAGGTCATCAAGACCGCCGCCGCGCTTTGGAAGGACTGCGACATCGTCGCCAAAGTTCGCCAGCCGTCCGAGACAGAGATGAAGCGGCTCAAATCGGGCCAGACTTTGATCTCCTTCTTCAATCCAGGCGCCAATGAAGCCGGGATGGAGATGGCCAAATCCAAAGGCGCCAACGTGATCGCCATGGAAATGGTGCCGCGGATTTCGCGCGCCCAGAAAATGGATGCGCTCTCCTCCATGGCCAATATCGCGGGCTACCGCGCAGTCATTGAGGCTTCCAACAATTTCGGGCGTTTCTTCACCGGGCAAATCACCGCCGCTGGTAAAGTTCCGCCTGCAAAAGTGTTGGTTGTCGGTGCCGGTGTGGCCGGTCTTGCCGCCATCGGGACATCCACCTCGCTCGGTGCGATCACCTATGCGTTTGACGTGCGTCCCGAAGTGGCCGAACAGGTCGAAAGCATGGGCGCGCAGTTCGTCTACCTCGATTTCGAGGAAGAACAACAAGATGGCGCGGCCACGGGCGGCTATGCCTCTGTGTCCTCTCCTGAATTCCGCGAAGCTCAGCTTGCGAAATTCCGCGAATTGGCCCCGAAGTGGACATCGTGATCACCACCGCGTTGATCCCGAACCGGGAAGCGCCCGAACTTTGGACCCCCGACATGGTCGCGGCGATGAAGCCGGGCTCTGTCATTGTCGATCTTGCGGCGGAAAAGGGCGGCAACTGTAAGCTGACCAAAATGGACGAGAAAATCGTCACCGAGAATGGCGTGACCATCATCGGGTACACCGACTTCCCGTCCCGCATGGCGGCTCAGGCCTCGACGCTCTACTCCACCAACATCCGTCACATGATGACCGATTTGACGCCGGAAAAAGACGGTCAAGTCAATCACAACATGGAAGACGACGTGATCCGGGGTGCGACGGTGACCTATGCAGGCGAGATCACGTTCCCGCCGCCGCCGCCGAAAATCAAAGCCATCGCTGCCAAGCCGAAAGAAGCGGCTAAAGTGTTGACGGCAGAGGAAAAACGCGCCGCAGAAACCGCCGCATTCAAAGCCCAGACCAAACAACAGGTCATGTTGATGGCCATCGGTGCGGTGCTTTTGTTGGGGGTTGGCCTTGTTGCGCCTGCCTCCTTTATGCAGCACTTTATCGTCTTCGTTCTCTCCGTTTTCATTGGCTTTCAGGTCATTTGGAACGTGTCGCATTCGCTGCACACCCCCCTCATGGCTGTCACCAACGCCATTTCGTCGATCATCATCTTGGGCGCTCTGATGCAAATCGGATCAAACTCTTGGCTCGTGATCGTTTTGGGTGCTTTGTCGGTCTTCATGGCCGGGATCAACATCTTTGGCGGCTTTATGGTCACACGGCGCATGCTTGCCATGTTCCAGAAATCTTAAGGGGTAGGGATCATGGAATACGGTTTTACAACAGCGGCTTACGTGGTCGCAGCGGTCCTCTTCATCCTCTCTCTCGGGGCTTGTCGGGCCAAGAAAGCGCAAAACGCGCGGTGTGGTACGGGATTGTCGGCATGGCTTTGGCCGTGTTCGCCACCTTGATCGGGCCGGGCTCTGGCCTGTGGCTTTTGTCGCTCGTGCTGATTGCGGGCGGCGGGATCATCGGCTGGATGGTTGCCACCAAGGTCGAAATGACCGAAATGCCGCAACTTGTCGCGGCGATGCACTCGCTCGTCGGTTTGGCTGCGGTCTTCGTGGGCTTTAACGCCCATTTCGAGGCCACCAATGTGGCTGGTCTCGATGAGGCTGCGCGTCATGGTCTCGACGGCTTTGCGGCGCTTCTGGCCCATAAAACCCCGGTCGAGCTGAACATCCTCAAAGTCGAATTGTTCCTCGGCATCTTCATCGGGGCAGTGACCTTTACCGGGTCCATCGTGGCCTTCGGCAAACTTGCGGGCAAACTGAACTCGAAAGCCACCAAACTTCCGGGTGGTCACATGTTGAACGCGGCTGCCGCTGCGATCTCCGTGCTCTCTCTGATTTGGTACTTCAACACCGGGGGCTTTTTGCCGCTGGCGATCATGACGCTGATGGCGTTGTTCATCGGCTACCATTTGATCATGGGCATCGGTGGCGCCGATATGCCGGTGGTGGTCTCCATGCTCAACTCCTACTCGGGCTGGGCTGCGGCTGCGATTGGCTTCTCGCTTGGCAACGATTTGTTGATCGTGGTCGGTGCGCTGGTGGGCTCTTCCGGTGCGATCCTGTCTTACATCATGTGTAAGGCGATGAACCGCTCCTTCGTTTCGGTCATCTTGGGCGGCTTCGGCGGCACCACGGGTCCGGCGATGGAAGTCGAAGGCGAACAGATCGCGATTGATGCCGATGGTGTTGCCACCGCCCTCAATGAGGCCGATAGCGTGATCATCGTTCCGGGCTACGGCATGGCTGTGGCTCAGGCGCAGGCGGCTGTCTCTGAACTGACCAACAAGCTGCGCGCCAAAGGCAAAAACGTGCGCTTCGCCATTCACCCGGTTGCGGGTCGTTTGCCGGGCCACATGAACGTGCTCTTGGCCGAAGCCAAAGTGCCCTACGACATCGTGATGGAAATGGACGAGATCAACGAGGACTTTCCGAACACGGATGTGGTCATTGTTATCGGCTCCAACGACATCGTGAACCCGGCCGCACAAGAAGATCCGAACTCCCCGATCGCCGGGATGCCGGTTCTCGAAGTGTGGAAAGCCAAGCAGGTGTTCGTGTCGAAACGTGGTCAGGGCACCGGCTATTCGGGCATCGAAAACCCGCTGTTCTACAAAGAAAACACGCGGATGTTCTACGGCGATGCCAAAGACAGCATGAACGCGCTGCTGCCGAAGCTCGACTAAGGTTCATCGCAGGATAAATACTCACGAAGGGCGGCCCACGCAAAGGGCCGCCCTTTTTTCTTGTCTTGAGTTAGGCTTTGGACAGGAGGCTGAGAACACGTTCTCCATAGGCGCGTGCACTGTCCAAATCACCTTTGAGAGGGCCTTGTTCGGGCGTACTGTCGGAGGGAGAGGTCGCCAAGGGCCCCAACGCGCCGCCACTCCAATTTTGATCCTCCGGCCCGCTGGCCAAAGCATTGGCAGGCATCTGGCCAAGACTGACCCAAAGCCCGCCATGTTGCGCGGCAAGGGTGGCGAAAAACAGTATCGTCATGGCTTTGTCGCCGTTGGTGGAGGCCGAATTGGTGAAGCCGCCCATGAGTTTCTGATCCCAAGATTGGGTCATCCAGCGTTTAGAGCTCTCATCTGCCATGCGTTTGAATTGCCAGGCGGGGCCGCCCATGTAGGTGGGGCTCCCGAACAGGATCGCGTCGGCCTGATCCAGCGCCATCCATGCTTCTTCTGGGAGCGTTCCCTCATCAGACACACGCCAAAGCCGTGCAGAGGCACCGGCACCGGCCGCCACGGCCTGCGCTTGTTTGACTGTGTGGCCGTAGCCGGAAAAATATACGATTTCGATCTGGGCCATGTCTGTTTCTCCTGTGACATCCATTGTGTCAGGGCAGGCTATGGCGTTTACTTTTTATTTGTAAGTAGATACCAGTTGGTAACTAAAGAGATTTTTTTCAAAAAACATGTGTAAAGCTGCAAAGGGCCATCCTCAAAATGTCTCACACCCCAACTCAAACGGCATCTGGTTGCCCGGTCGAACAGGTCCTGCGCCTGCTTGCGGGGCGATGGACACTCTACATCCTGTGGCGACTGCAGGACAAAGGTCCGCAACGCTTTAATGCTTTGGTGAAATTGATCCCCGGCGTATCGCCCAAGGTGTTGACCGAAAGGCTGCGGCAATTGGAGGCCGCAGGCCTGGTGGACCGACACTATGAACCCACAGTGCCGCCGCAAGTCACCTATAGTCTGACCGAAAAAGCGCAGGATTTGCGTGAAACCTTGGCCGAAATAGCGGATGTGTCGCGGCACTGGGTGGCGGATGGCTGGACCATGGAAGGCGGTTTTGCCGACTAGGCCCATGTCGCCTAAGCCTAGTCTGCGCGCTGTTTTCTTGCGCCAAAAGTGCCCGGAAAAAGTGCTAAATCCATGAATTTCAATATCTTTTACCTCCCCTCAAGGCCGACTGTGCGGTGTTGGGTGGGGTATGTTCAGAGATGTTTTGCGTCTGCGACCTATGTCTTGTATGCGGAGGTATTCCATCAAGCTATTGATATTACGACAATTTATCTCTTCTCAGATTGCATTTTGCGGCCTATGGTGTGCAAAAATCGCACCTGTTCCCTTACCTATAAAGGCGTCCCATGGCTCCCCTGACTGATCACCCTCGCCGTTACGAATTGGCCAATGAATTGCACGCACGGCCTTTCCCGGAAATGGCCGGACAGGCGCGCGCGGCCTATTTGGCGATCCGGGCGTCGGGGGACGCGGCGCGGCGGGATCGGGATTTGGACCGGGCGCATCTGTTGGCGTTGTTGGATCGGTATGGTGCGGCGCATCCGGCTCCGGGGGCGACCCATTACTCCGGTCCTTTGGGCAAATATCGGTTGAAATGGGAAAGCCACACCGAATTCGTCACCTACACGATCTTTGCCGACGGCGTCTCTGAACGCGCCTTTGACAAGGGCACGTTTGATTTGTTTCCCGAGGAGTGGTTGACCCAAGCCCCCGGCCAAAGGATCACCTCAGCGTTGATCCGGGTGGAAACCGTGGCGGATGATGCCGCCGTGTCTGACCGGGTGGATCAGTGGTTTGAGCGCGAAAGCCTTGCCGTGGCGCGGGTGCTGGACGGGGCCATGGTGGTCGCGGGCGATTTCCGCATTGATGAGGCCGGGCACATGCGCTTTGCGCTGTTCCCGCAGCCGGATTGTGGCCAACGTCGGATCGGCCGGGTGGTGCAGCGGCTCTGCGAGATCGAAACCTACAAAACCATGTCGATGCTGGGCCTCGTGCAGGCGCGCAAAGTTGTGTCTGAATTGGCCGATATCGAAAAGGAGCTGTCAGAATTGATGACGGCGCTGACCGAACGCAATGCCACGTCGGCCGAGGAGGTGTTGGACGATATTTTGGGGCTGTCGACCCGGATCGAAAATCTGGTGACATGCAGCAATTTCCGCTTTGGCGCGACGGGGGCCTATGAGGCCATCGTCACTCAGCGGGTTGATGTGCTGCGCGAGGAACGCTTCTCGGGGCGGCAGTTGTTTTCCGAGTTCATGATGCGGCGCTACGATCCGGCGATGCGCACGGTCAAAGCCGCTGAACGGCAATTGGGAAGCCTCGCTGAACGGGCGGCGCGCGCGGCCAATTTGCTCCGCACCAAGGTTGATGTTGGCCGTCAGGCGCAGAACCAAGCGCTGCTTGAATCCATGGACAAACGCGCCGATCTGCAATTGCGGTTGCAAGAGACGGTGGAAGGCCTGTCCGTGGTGGCGATCAGCTATTATGCGGTCAGCCTCGTCGGCTATCTGATCTACCCGGTTTTGGAGCCAATGGGCCTTTCGAAAGGTTTGGCTTTGGCGATGGTTACGCCGCTGGTTGTCCTTGCCGTGTGGCTTGGCTTGCGGCAGATAAAGAAGCATCACCTTGGATAAGGCGGGCGGTCAAAGCACCGCCCAACCCGATTGAGACCAAAGCCAAAATCGCAGCCAATGAGAGCGTCGGCACACCCGAAAGCCCCGCGCCCACGGTGCAGCCGCCCGCCAGGACGCCACCGACGCCCATCAAAGCCGCCCCGGCCATGTAGCGGCCAGTTTGGCGCGGGTTTTCAAAGCTTTGCCACTGGAACCGGCGAGCGGAAAGCGACGAGATCAGCGCGCCCAAGATCACGCCACCGATGAGGCCCGTGCCGAACCCTGCGGGGATGGATGAGGCGGCGACGGTCCAAAACAGCGTTTCGGCGGAGGGCGAGGTGAAGGACAGGCTTTCCATCGCGATCGGGTCGAATTCATCGAACAACACATAGCCGGTGCCGATCCACGCCAAAGGCACCAAAAGGCCGATCAATGCCCCCAGTGCAAGATCACGGCCACGTGCGGAAAAGCACCAGGCGGCCAGTGCCGCGCCCCCGGCCAAAATCACGGTCCAGATCACCGCAGACCCGGGCAGCGTGGCGGAGTGCAGCGGCACGGTGATCGCGCCAAGTGTCGTGCGCAACGGGGCCAAGATACCTTTCAGTGTGGCATGGGCGACGACGGCGAACACCACCAAGACAAGTGCGGCGCGCAGGTTGCCAGAGCCCGTCAATACGGTGAGCCGGGACACACAGCCACGGGTCAACACCATGCCCGCACCAAACATCAGCCCGCCAAGGATGATCGCCACCCACGGCAGGTCGGCGGCGAGGAAGCGGTGCGCGTCGAAACTGATGAGGCCTTGGGCGACGGCGAGCTGCGTGCCCAAAATGGCGGTCGAAAGCCCCGCGAGCCAAACCCCGGCGGCGGCACGACGTTCGTTTTTGGCTCCGGCCACCGCACGGCGGAAACAGAATTTTGACACTTCGGCCAAGACGCCAAAAGCAAGGCCAAGGGCCAAGCCCAAAAGGATTGCCGCTTGGCGTGGCAGAATGTCTAGCCCGAGGGTCTCGTACATGGGTCCGTCTCCGAGGTCTGCTGTGCGTGGAATATTCGTCTTGATAAAGGCCAATTGTACAGCTTTGCAATCTTGAAGCTGTTCCAAGCGGCGGCGGTATGAGGAACATTGTTCCTGAACAGGCCAAATTCTTCGATGCCCCATTTCGTGGGTGTATCGTGATATGGCACAAAAAAACGCGCAGACGAGACCTGCGCGTTTTTCGTTTTTATTGACGGGACTGACTTAGCGGCCGCGAATGCGCGGGTCCAAAGCGTCACGTAGCCCGTCACCGATGTAATTGACGGCCAAAACGGTCAGCGAGATCGCCAGACCCGGCCAAATCACCCGCTCGGGGTATTGTTGGATCATGTCCTTGGCATCAAACAACAACCGGCCCCAGGTTGGGAAATCCGGTGGGAAGCCGAGGCCCAGAAAGGACAGCGCGGATTCAGTGATGATCGCATTGGCGATGCCCAACGTGGCCGAAACCATGATCGGCGACATGATATTGGGTAGGATGTGACGCAGCACGACGCGACGGCTTGGCGTGCCAATCGAGCGGGCGGCCAGCACATATTCGCGTTCTTTGAGGGCCAGAACATCACCGCGCACGATCCGCGCGGTCTGCATCCAAGAGGTGATGCCGATCACGAACACGATGAGGACGAAAATTCCGGTCTCAAGCCCGAACATCGCCCGCAACGGATCGCGAAACAGCATGATGATCACCAGCAAAAGCGGCAACAGCGGCAGGGCCAAAAACAGATCGGTGAAGCGCATCAATAGCCCGTCCAGCCGTTTCCAATACCCCGCCAAAACCCCCACGAAGGTGCCTAAAACCAAGGACAGCCCCATCGCGGTCAGGCCAACGGAGATCGAGGTCTGCCCGCCCTTGAGCATCCGGGCCAAGATGTCGCGACCCAATTGATCGGCGCCAAACGGATGCGCCAAAGAGGGGCCTTTGTTGCGGGCTCGGAAGTCGATGTAGGTCGGGTCGATTTTCCACAGGTAGGGGCCAAGATAGACCGCCGCGATGATAAAGATGAAAAAGATCAGCCCGGCCATCGCGCCTTTGTGGGTTTTGAACTGGTCCCACACGTCCCACCATTGATTGCGGGGCGGACGGTCGGCCTGGGTCTGTGCGGTTGCGTCGGTCATATGATGGGCCTCAGTCGTAGCGGATGCGGGGATCGAGGATGCCGTAAAGAATATCCGCGATGAGATTGAAAAGAACGATGAGCACAGCGAAGATGAAGGTCAGCGTTTGCACCATTGGCGCGTCAGAGGCGTAGATGGCAGTGATCAACATCTGCCCCAACCCATTCACCTGAAACACCTGCTCGGTGATGATCGCGCCGCCGAAAATCGTCGGCACCCCCAGCGCAATGACGGTGACCACCGGGATCATCGAATTGCGCAGCACATGGGAGAGCACCACAATTTTTTCCGACATGCCTTTGGCGCGGGCGGTGCGAACGTAATCCTGGTTGAGGTTGTCCAGCATTGAGGCCCGCATGAACCGCGAGATTTGCGCGGCGTTGTACAGGGCCAAAACTGAGACCGGCATGATCATTTGTTTGACCTGATACCAGAAGCTGCTCCAATCGGTGACGGTGTGGGTGGTGTCATAAATCGACGGGAACCATTGCAAGATCACCGAGAAGACCACGATCAACAAGACGCCGGAAAAGAAAGTGGGGATGGAAAAGCCGATCATCGAAATGAACGTGCCGATTTGGTCGAACCACGAATATTGTTTGTAGGCGGAAATGATGCCGATCGGCAGGGCGATCAGGATGCCAATGACATAGGACAGGCCAACAACCCAAAGCGTTTGCGGCATCCGTTCAGCGACCACCGTCATCACCGGCGAACGCGATTGGAACGAGATGATCCGCTGTTTTCCCTCGGCGAAATCGGTGCCGAACAGGTGATCCCATGCCACTTGCGGTTCAACGACAAAGAACTGGTAGAGCCAGTTCAAAAACCGAATATGAACGGGTTCGCCCAGACCCAAAGCCTCGCGCATTTTCTCTTTGACCTCGGGCGGCACGGTGAGCGGGATCGAAGACATCGGATCGCCCGGTGCCAAGTCAAGCAAAAGAAAGATCACCAAAGAGATGAACAGAAGCGTCGGGATGGAGATCAGCAATCGACGGATCGTGTAATTTAGCATGGGCGGCGCCTCGGTTCAGGTCTTTGTCTTGGATGAAAAAGGTGCCCCGCCGTCGCGCGGCGGGACACCATAAGATCAGAGATTTACTTTTCGCGATACCAATCGGCAGCATTCCAAAGCTCGGAATCCCACGAGTTCATGATCACGCCGCCCAAAGTGTTGGAGGCCGCAGAGACACGACCGCGATAGACCAGCGGGATGATCGCATAGTCTTGCATCAACATGTCGTTCATCGCTTTGGCAAGCTCCGCACGTTTCTCAAGCTCGCCGGTTTTGGCCATTTCTGCCACCAGTTCGTCGAACTCAGGGGTGCAATAGCGCGGCATGTTGTTGCCTTGCCATTGGGTTTCCGGGCGCGGGGCCTGAACGCAGGCCCAGTTGGCCATGTAGGCTTCCGGGTCAGTGCCATCAAAGTTGTTGGCGTACATTTCGACATCCGCAAAGAATTTTTGGAACGTATCGGGAGACCCCGCATCGCCACCAAAGAACACGGAGCTGTCGATGTTGCGCAGCTCGGTTTCGACACCGATTTCAGACCACCACTGTTTGATGATCGCTTGGAAATCCTGACGCACGGCGTTGGTCGAGGATTGGAACAACAACGCCAATTTCTTGCCGTCTTTTTCACGGACGCCGTCGCCATTGGTGTCAACCCAACCGTCGGCTTCCAAGAGCGCTTTCGCGCCTTCGATGTCCTGAACCATGCAGGCGTCATTGGCGGTGGAGGCATAAATCGCCGGAGCGGGCAGCACGTTGCAGGTCACTTTGCCTGCCGCGCCATAGCCGATTTCGACCAACAATTCGCGGTCAATCGCCATAGACAGAGCTTGACGCACGGCTTTGTCGGACAGGATCGGGTGTGGATGTGCTGCCGTGGCGCGTTCCTCCCCGAGGGCCGGATCAGGGTCGGTGTAGTTGACCATGATGCGCTCGACCAAGGTGCCAAAGGAGACTTCCAAATGGCCTTTGCCTTTGGATTCCATGTCGGCCAACACATCAGGCGCAAGCTGAAGGTTCCATGCGTAGTCAAATTCGCCGGTTTCCAAAACCGCACGACCTGCCGCCGCCGCATCGCCGCCACCTTTGACGGTCGCGGTTGCAAAGGCCGGTTTCATCGGATCGCGGTAGTGCGTGTTGGCGGACATCGACACAACGTCGTTGGTCTTGAACTCGTCCACCACAAACGGGCCGGTGCCGATGGGCGCAAAGTTTTGATCGGTACAGGACGCCATCGCCGGGCCGGTACAGTCGGCAAACTGCGCCTTTTGAATGATCGGAGCCTGTGCGCCGACGAACGGACCATAGGGGAACGGTTTGGCGACAGAGAAATGGACGACAATCGTCAGCGCATCCGGGGTCTCGACATCAACCACGTCATTGTATTTCTCGGTCTGCGCGCAACCGCCGCCTTCCGAGGTGCAATATTCCCATGTGAATTTCACATCTTCAGAGGTCAGATCGGAGCCGTCGGACCATTTCAGCCCCTCTTTCAGCTTCCATGTGATCGTTTTGAGATCTGCGGAGACGCCACCGTTTTCAACGGTCGGTACGCTTTCGGCCAAAAACGGCACCATCGCGCCGGTTTCGTCATAGCGCGCCAGCGGTTCAAGCACGAGGGAGCCGACTTCAAGCTCTTTCGTGCCGCCCGACAGATAGGGGTTCATCGTCGAGGGCGCTTGCCAGTAGATGATATTGACGTGGCCGTCCGCGCCGCGTTCGGCGAAGGCGGCGGGCGCCATGGCGAGACCCGCCACTGCGCCCATTAGGACTGTTTTGAAGTTCATAATTAACCTCTCCTTGTTGGATGCTCTTATTGTCCTCGGGAACCGACGCCTGAACCGGCGCTCTCTTTATGTGTTGCGGAATACAGATGGCAGGCGGTCATATGACCGGGCGCGATCTCAAATGTCGGTGGCTCGTCCGTTTTGCAAATCTCCATGACCTGCGGACAGCGCGTGCAAAAATTACACCCCTTAGGCGGGTTGGCGGGGGAGGGCACATCGCCCTGCAAAATCACCCGCTCGATCTTGTCTTCGATCCATGGATCGGGTTCAGGCACGGCGGACAACAGCGCTTGGGTGTAGGGGTGTTTGGGCGCTTCATACAGTTGCTCGCGGCTGGCCAATTCCACCACCCGCCCCAGATACATCACCGCCACCCGGTCCGCGATATGGCGCACCATCGACAGGTCATGTGAAATGAACAGATAAGTCAGGCCGTGTTCAGCCTGCAAATCCTCCAAAAGGTTCACCACCTGGGCTTGGATCGACACATCGAGAGCGGCGATTGGTTCATCACAGACGATGAATTTCGGGTTCAAAGCCAAGGCGCGGGCGATGCCGATCCGTTGCCTTTGACCGCCGGAGAATTCATGCGGATAGCGGTTGGCAAAATCGCGGTTCAACCCGACCTGATCCATCAGGTCCATCACCTTGGCGCGTTTCTCCGTCTTGCTCATCTTGGTGTGCTCATCCAGTGGCTCGCCAATGATGGCGGACACGGACATGCGCGGATTAAGCGAGGCTTGCGGGTCTTGGAACACCATTTGCATCGTCGGGCGCATGGTGCGCAGGTCTAGTTGCGGCGTATGACCAATCTCAACGCCATCAATTTTGACCGAGCCTTCGGTGATGTCGTAGAGCCGCAAAATCGCCCGCCCGACGGTTGATTTGCCACACCCCGACTCGCCCACAAGGCCAAGCGTTTCGCCCTCGTAAATGTCAAAGCTGATGCCATCGACCGCCTTCACCTCGCCGACGCGTTTTTTCAAAACACCAGCATGGATCGGGAAATGCATCTTGAGATCGCGCACTTCGACCAAAATTTTCGACGCTTGCAGATCATCCAACATCGCGTGGGCCTCCGGCATCAAAATCATAAAAACAGGCAGCGTCGTGACCGGGACCAACCTCAAATCGGGCCGGGTTTTCACGCAGACAACGGTCAAAGGCCAAAGGACAGCGCGCCGCGAAAGAACAGCTTGAGGGGGCGGCATGCAGGATCGGCGGCTGGCCTTCGATCACTTCCAACCGTTCGGCGCGGTCGCCCCGCACCCGCGGCACGGTTTGCAACAGCGCACGCGTATAGGGGTGGCGTGGGTGTTTGAACAGGTCGCGCACATCGGCATGTTCTACGATCTGCCCGCCATACATCACCAAAACCCGGTCCGCGATTCCGGCGATCACGCCCAAATCATGGGTGATCCAAATCACCGCCATGCCCAATTTGGCCCGCAGCTCATGCATCAATTCCAAAATTTGCGCCTGAATCGTCACATCGAGCGCGGTTGTCGGTTCATCCGCAATCAACACTTCGGGATCACAGGCCAGAGCGATGGCGATCATCACACGTTGGCGCATGCCGCCGGAAAACTGGTGCGGATAGTCTTTTAGCCGCCGCGCGGCATCAGGAATGCCGACCAATTCCAAAAGCGCCTGGGCCCGTGCGCGCGCCTCGGGTTTGGTCATCCCCATGTGCTTTCGAAGCGGTTCCATGATCTGATAGCCGATCGTGAACACCGGGTTCAGAGACGTCATTGGGTCTTGGAACACAAAGCCGATGCGTGCGCCGCGAATTTTGCGCAGCTCATCATCGCTTGCGGTCAGCAAGTCAAGGCCGCCAAACTCAACCGCCTCGCCCGACACAATGGCGGGCGGTGCGGGGATCAGCCCGATGAGCGACATCATCGTCACGGATTTGCCCGAGCCAGACTCACCAACGATGCCTAATAATTCACCGGGCTTAAGCGAGAAGGACACAGAATTCACAGCATGAACGGCCCCGGACCGTGTTTTAAAAACGGTCGTCAGGTCCCGGACATTGAGTACGGGTGCGGCCCTATCGGCCATGCGTAGACCCCCAAGTTGTTGGTTTTGTTTGTATTTTGTTTTATTCGCCCCGGCTGTCCGGTGCGTGAATTGACCAAACGGTATCACCTCGGACCGATGCCGCAAGACCCAACGTGACGTTTTTTGTAACTTTTTTTACCACGCGATAAATTTTGCGGCACATTCCCTTGACCTTCGCTCAAAGCGCGATCACTTTCACGGTATTCAATCGCGAACAGGGGGGCTGTGCGAAATCTGCGCTTGCCTCTGGAGCGTCGTCGCCGTCCCTATACACGCGACCTTAGGCCGAATGTCCCAAGCGGGCGGCCTTTTCACATGACCCTCGGAGCCCAAAATGCCGATCAAAAACCGCCTCGCAGAAATGCTTCCCGAAATCACCGCATGGCGACGGGACATCCATGAAAATCCTGAATTGCAATTTGACCTGCCGCGCACCTCGAAAAAGGTCGCGGATTTGTTGCGCGCATTCGGATGCGACGAGGTGGTTGAAGGCATGGCCAAAACCGGCGTTGTTGGGGTGATCAAAGGCAAGACCGACACCAAAGGCCGCACCATCGGGTTGCGCGCCGATATGGATGCCCTGCCGATTTTAGAAGAAACCGGGGCCGAGTATGCGTCGAAAAATCCGGGCGTGATGCATGCCTGCGGTCACGATGGCCACACGTCGATGCTTTTGGGCGCGGCCAAATACCTCTGCGAAACCCGGAATTTCGATGGCACCGCCGTGGTGATTTTTCAACCCGCCGAAGAGGGGGGCGGCGGCGGTCGGGTGATGTGCGAAGAGGGGTTGATGGACCGGTTTGGCATCGACGAAGTCTATGGCATGCACAATTGGCCGAATTTAGAGACCGGCACGTTTGCAATCCGTCCGGGCCCGTTTTTCGCCGCGGCTGATGAGTTTGACCTCGTGGTGCGTGGCAAAGGCGGTCACGCTGCCAAGCCGCATGAAACTGTTGATAGCACTATGACGGCGGCGCATCTTGTGTTGGCTCTGCAAACCATTGCCTCGCGCAATGTCGATCCAACCGAGCAAATCGTGGTCTCTGTCTGCACCATCGAATCCTCTTCAAAGGCGCATAACGTGCTGCCCGCCAGTGTGCTGTTGAAAGGCACCGTGCGCACGCTCGACGCAGGCATCCGCGATCAGGCTGAAGAGCGGATCAAAGCGATCTGTGCGGGCGTTGGGGCCACCTATGGGGCTGAGATCGAGGTCAATTATCACCGTGGCTACCCGGTGATGGTCAACCACGATCAGGAAACCGAATATGCCATTGAAGCCGCCACCAAAGTCTCGGGCGGCTGCGGTGAATACCCGCTGGTCATGGGGGGCGAAGATTTCGCCTATATGCTGGAAGAACGCCCCGGCGCTTATATCATCGTCGGCAACGGCCCGGGCGCGCCTGTGCACCATCCGAAATATATGTTCAACGATGAGACCCTTCCGGCGGGTTGTTCTTGGTATGCCGAAATGATCGAAAGCCGTCTGCCCGCCGCCTGAGGCGTTTCGAGGGTCAAGGCGCGAGCGTGAGAGGACGATGTGATGTCTGTGATTGCAATGATTTTGGCGGCACTGATTGCGGCGCTTCACATCTATATTCTCTATCTTGAGATGTTCGCGTGGGAAGGTCCGCGTGCTCGCGCCGCCTTTGGCACCTCGGCTGAGTTTGCCAAATCAACCAAAGCCCTTGCCGGGAACCAAGGCCTATACAATGGCTTTCTCGCGGCGGGGCTGATCTGGGGCTTAGTCGCGGGCAAGGCCGATGTTGTGGTGTTTTTCCTCGCCTGCGTTTGGGGTGCGGGCGTCTATGGCGCATTAACGGCCGCGCGCAAAATCCTGTTTGTGCAAACGGTTCCCGCGACCATCGCACTGCTGGCCGTGTTTTTCGCGTAAATGGTCAGAACGGCGTTTTGGGGTTGGGCTCAGCCGCCCGTATGCGACATGTGGCGCGAGACCTGACCATCCGCCTTTTGTCGTGAATAATCAAAGTCATGGCCTTTGGGTTTGCGCAGGATCGCGGCCTCGATGGCGGCAATCAACGGCGTGTCATCGTCAGGGGAGGCGCGTAGAATGTCGCGCAGAGAGGCGTTGTCCTCTTGGCCCAGGCACATGTACAACTCGCCGGTGCAGGTCATCCGCACCCGATTGCAGCTTTCGCAGAAATTATGGGTCAGCGGCGTGATCAAGCCGATCTTTTGGCCCGTTTGTTCAAGGCGAATGTAACGCGCCGGGCCGCCGGTGCGTTCGCTCAGATCGGTAAGCGTGAACTGTGTTGCAAGCTGCGCGCGCAGATCGTCCAAGGCCCAGTATTGGCCGACCCGGTCCTCATTGCCGAGATCGCCCATCGGCATGACCTCGATAAAGGTCAGGTCCATGTCCTCGCGGGCGCACCAGTCGGTGAGGGTGAACAGCTCGTCCTCATTAAAGCCTTTGAGTGCTACGGTGTTGATCTTAACCCGAAGCCCGGCCTTGCGCGCGGCGTCGATGCCTGACAGCACTTTGTCGAGCTTGCCCCAACGCGTCACGCGTTCAAATTTCGCCGCGTCGAGCGTGTCGAGCGAGACGTTGATCCGTCGCACGCCCGCCGCGTAAAGATCCGTGGCAAAGCGGTCGAGTTGTGATCCATTGGTGGTCACGGTCAGCTCTTTTAACGCACCGCTGTCCAAATGCCGCGTCATGGCGTCAAAAAATGTCATGATCCCGCGCCGCACCAAAGGTTCGCCGCCCGTGATCCGCAGTTTTTCAACCCCCAACCCGATGAAAGTCGAACACATCCGGTCCAACTCTTCGAGAGTGAGCAGTTCTTTTTTGGGCAGAAATGTCATGTTTTCCGACATGCAATAGACACAGCGGAAATCGCAGCGATCCGTCACCGATACCCGCAGATAGGTGATGGCGCGGGCAAACGGGTCGATCAAACGAGGGGCGAGGGCGTTGGACATGCAGACTACTTAGGGCGCGAGGGCGGCCCTGCCAAGAGCTTTAGCCGTCGCTCGCGCGGCTTTGAACCACACGCCGCACCATTTTTGCCCGTTTGACATCATGTTTGCCAAGGCTTTTCAGCCATGTTTCGGCGGTGCGCGACACGTCTTTGTCGGCATCTTGCAGCGCATAGGTCAGCCAAAACAGCACATCATCAATCGCCAGTTTTTCCGCATCCGTGGGATGGGCGAGTTTCGCCAAGGGCATCGACAACATCAGAGCCGCGCGCCGATCAAGCCCGCGTTCGGATTGGACCAAGGCGTGAACCGTTTCCATTTTCGACAGGTCCGCCGCGATGCGACGACCGCCAGCGGCGGACAGAGCGTCAATAACCGGCCATGTGGTGGCAAGCTCCAGCCAGTCGCAAATCTGTGCCCAAATTTCGGCATCTTCTTTGATCCGGGCTTGGGTGAGCAATTTGGCCGCCATCAGCTGCGCGTCAAACACGCCCGTGGCCCAAAGCCCACGGGCAAGGTCAAGCCGCTCTGGAAATGCCACCGCCTGACGCCAATCGCGCGCCGTCTCTTCGAGCGTCGTGGGGGCGACGCCAAGGTATACGCCCTCGCCAAATCGCGCTGCCAAATCAGCGGCGCGGGTGGGGTCTGCGGCGGCATTGAGTGCGCGCATTGCGTCCTCTGGCGTCATTGATCTTCTCCCAAATTGAGACGCAGGATGTCGGTGTCAAACCCGTCAATCGTCTGCGTGTTTTTGCGACGCCAATAGTCGTGAATATAGTCTTCGCCCCGCGTCTGGCCCCATTGGCGGAGCACCGGGCGGTCTTTGTCAAATGTCATAAACGGCACGGCAAAGCCACAGGAGCTTTGCACCAAATCGACCGTCATGTCATAGAACTGCCGTGTGTGTGGCTCAACCGTAAACAGCGCGGCCATGTCCGCCCAATCGGGATCGGTCATATGCACCGCGCGGGCGGTGCCATAGGCACGCAGGATCAACGGCTTTTTCTCGAACGAACACCACATGATTGTCATCCGATCCGCGCGCGGCAGGTGCCCCGCCGTCTCATTGCCAGACCCTGTGTAATTCATCCAAACGATCCGGTTCGGCCCCATAACGCGCAGGCTGTCCATGCCCTTGGGAGAGACATTGACCCGGCCTTCGGGGGCTGCGGTGCCAACGAAATACATGTGTTGCGCCTCGATAAAGGCGCGGTGTTCGTCGCTGATGTTGGGGAACTGATCGGACATTATTCGGTTACTCCACGGTTACAGATTTCGCCAAATTGCGCGGTTGATCCACATCCGTACCCTTGGCCACCGCCGTGTGATAGGCGATCAATTGCGCCGGGATGGCATAGAGGATCGGGGCAAAAAGATCCGGCACTTCGGGCATTTGCACCGTTTGCCAGACGCCCTCACGGGCCACCTCAAGCCCCTTTTTATCCGAGACCAACAACACCTTGCCACCGCGCGCCATGACTTCTTGCATGTTTGACACGGTTTTGTCGAACAGGGCGTCATGCGGTGCGAAAACGATCACCGGGGTGTGGCTGTCGATCAGCGCGATGGGGCCGTGTTTCAGCTCGCCTGATGCATAACCTTCGGCATGTATGTAGCTGATTTCTTTTAGCTTTAATGCGCCCTCCAAGGCCAAAGGGAACATCGCGCCGCGTCCCAAAAACAACACGTCTTTTGCCTCAGACAGCTCGTTTGACACCGCGTTCAGCGTTTCATCAAGATCCAAAGCCCGGGTCAAAAGCCCCGGCAATGTGCGCAGATCAGAGAGGCGGGCGGCCAGCGTCTCTGCGCTTATTTCACCGCGAGTACGCGCGGCCTTAAGCGCCAAAAGTGCGAGGACCGTTAACTGGCACGAAAACGCTTTGGTCGAGGCCACGCCGACCTCGACACCGGCCAGGATCGGCAGGGCAATGTCGCTTTCGCGTGCAATCGAACTTTCGGCGACATTGACCACCGACAGGATCGTTTTGGCCTTGCCTTTCATATAGCGTAGGGCCGCCAAAGTGTCGGCGGTCTCACCCGATTGGCTGACGAAAATCGCCAAAGTGTTGGCGGAGACGGGCGGTTCACGGTAGCGGAATTCCGAGGCCACGTCGATTTCAACCGGCAGGCGCGCCACCTGTTCAAACCAATATTTCGCGGTATAACAGGCGTAAAATGCAGTGCCACAAGCGACCATCACCACACGATCATATTGCGTAAAATCAAGCCCCGGATTTGGGAGCGTAATGTCCGCGCCGTCTTGTGACAGGTAGTAGGATAACGCCTCCGCGATCACAGTCGGTTGTTCGGCGATTTCTTTCGCCATGAAATGTTTATGCCCGGCTTTCTCAATCCGCGCGGCGTCCATGGCGATGGTGCGCCGCTCGCGTTGGACCTGTGCCCCGGTGGCATCAAAAATCGACACGCTCTCGCGGGTAATCACCGCGCGGTCGCCTTCGTCCAGATAGGTGACTTGATCGGTCATTTGCGCCAAAGCAATCGCATCCGAGCCGACGAAGTTTTCGCCTTGGCCGTGACCGATGGCCAAGGGCGAGCCCTTGCGCGCGGCGATCAAAAGATCCTCTTCGCCATCAAACAGGAAACACAGCGCAAACGCGCCCTCAAGCGCGTCAATCGTTGCCACGGCGGCGTCTACGGGCGACAGTCCCGCCTCAACATGGCTTTGCGCCAAAAGTGCCACGGTTTCCGTGTCGGTTTGGGTGACAAAATCATAGCCCTTGGCCGAAAGTGCCGTGCGCAGCTCACGGAAATTTTCGATGATCCCGTTGTGCACCACGGCCACAGGCCCGGCTTTGTGCGGATGGGCGTTCGTCACTGAGGGGGCGCCATGCGTGGCCCACCGCGTATGGCCGATCCCGGCCTTGCCAGCCAGCGGCTCATGCACCAGCAAATCCGATAGGTTCACCAGTTTTCCCACCGCCCGACGCCGATCCAGATGACCGTTGTGAACCGTGGCAATCCCGGCGCTGTCATAGCCGCGATACTCCAGCCTTTTGAGGGCTTCAACCAGAATGGGCGCTGCCTCGTGATTGCCCAAGACCCCAACAATACCACACATTTTACTGCCCTTTTTGCTTTTTAGCTTTGAGAGACTTTAACTTTTCGAACATTCGTACCGCGAGCATGGGTTTGTTCACCTGCTTGGCGCGCCCAATCGCCAAGGCCCCGTTTGGCACATCAGACGTGATCACCGAACCAGAGGCGGTCATCGCCTCATGGCCGATTGTGACAGGGGCGACCAGCATGGTGTTGGAGCCGATAAACGCGTCGCGCCCCACCGTGGTGCGGTGTTTGAACACGCCATCATAGTTGCAGGTGATCGTGCCCGCGCCGACATTGGTGCCATCCCCGATGTCAGCGTCCCCGATGTAGCTGAGGTGATTGACCTTGGTGCCTTCGCCGATCTGCGCGTTCTTCACCTCGACGAAATTGCCGATATGGGCGTTGTTCGCCAGTTCCGCACCGGGGCGCAGTCGGGCAAAGGGGCCCACGGTCGATCCCATCGACACATGACAGCCCTCAAGGTGGCTGAACGCCCGAATGTGGGCCGTGCTTTCGACCGTGACACCAGGGCCAAAGATCACATTCGGTTCAATCACCGCGTCCCGGCCCAGATAGGTGTCGAGCGAGAAAAACACCGTCTCAGGGGCCATCAAAGTGACGCCATTTTCCAGCGCCTCGGTGCGCTTGGTGGCTTGAAAAATACCATCTGCACGCGCCAGCTCTGTGCGGGTGTTGACGCCCAGAGTTTCCGCTTCGGTGCAAGACACAGCCGTCGCTGTCCGTCCGGTTTTCCAAGCGATTTCAATGATGTCCGGCAGGTAATATTCGCCAGACGCATTGTCATTGCCCACCTGTTCCAACAGCTCAAACAACACGGTGCTGTCTGCGGCGAGCAGCCCGGAGTTGCACAGGGTGATCGCGCATTCGGCCTCTGTGGCGTCTTTATATTCAACAATGCGGGTCAGCGTGTCACCGTCCCTGACCAAC